>JBMNNS010000025.1:0-20971 GCA_050942625.1 Dethiobacteria bacterium | reverse complement strand
GTCTCCACGTGGGTGAACTTTATGACGACATACTGGAGGGCAAAAAAACATTCTCCAGAGAAGCCCAGAAGAAAGCAGAAAAAGAAGCACTTCGACTTATATAGAAAAAATGGCTGTACTAAGGTAGGACAGGGCAACGGGCGAAAAAATGGGATGTCCACAAACACCGATAAAATGGACATCCACACTATGTAACTTGGCACGCCCGGCAGGAGTCGAACCTGCGACCGACGGATTAGAAGTCCGTTGCTCTGTCCTCTGAGCTACGGGCGCATATTTTCTTTACAGCTAAATGGAGCGGGTGATGGGAATCGAACCCACGTAGCTGGCTTGGAAGGCCAGTGCTCTACCATTGAGCTACACCCGCTTGGTTAATAAAATATTTTTTGCATCTCCAATTATAACCCCTTTTTTTCTTTAGTGCAAGTACCCTGGCTACAAAAATGAAAGGTACAGGCATTAATCATGTAAAAGGGGGCTTAAGTCACTGGACAGTACCTTATTCAGGGGACAGGGAAAACCTTTTTTTTGCAAATGTTTTTTAGTTAGAAAAAAACCAATAACAAGAAGAAAAGTAACTAACAGGCTGGCCTCAGGACCGAAACTGCCCCCTGTTATTAGAGCGGGTCCCTCAACATTAATAAGGAAAAGGCTTTTTTCATTAGCCACCCCGCTAACCGGATAGTTAAAAACATACCCCATGAACCAGTTCCAGCTGAGATGAAAACCAATAGGCATCCAGAGTGAACCCGACCAAAGGTACATATAGGCAAAAAGGACCCCCACTAAAAAAATATTAAAAAAGGCTAACAGCCCTATTGAAGGGTTTAAAAGGTGTAAGGAACCAAAAAACAACGCTGAGCCCAACACTGCCAATAGCGAGCTGCCGGCAAAATGATTAATAAAATAGCCCCTTCCCAGCATTTCCTCGCCTAAACTTACCGGTAAGAATAAAAGCAGCCCAGTGGCCAGTGGTGTCCACCATCCGCCAGGTTCCTGGAACTGCCAGCTATAACCCTTCACCATTGCATAGCTGAGGATGTAGTGGATTAAAAATACAAAAATAACAAGCAGTCCACCAAGAACAAATCCGAAACTGAACTGGGAGCCCCTTTCCCTGTTCCAGGTAAGACCCATATTTTTGCCTTTCATTTTATCAAAAACAAAAGCAAAAAGCATCACAACCCCGAGCATTATTAATGGGCTGATAAACAGGGATCGTTTTTCTACAACCTGCAATAATTCATGGCCTCTGTATCCCTGCAGGGTAGCAGTAAAGTATAATAAAGGCCATGCGATCATGCTAAGTAAAAAAACAAGGCCTATGATCCCCAGCAAGCGCCAGGACAGACGCACCCTTCCTTCTTTATTGCGCCAAAAACCCATAAAAACCCCCCTCTTTGTAAGAGTTTATGCTTTAACAATAGAATTAAACTGGGATTCAAAAAAAAATTTCACCTTCCCATTTTTTGTTGAAGTCTTGAAGCAATAGCCTCAATGAACGCTTCAGTTCGGACAGGGTTTTTTGGTTTTGGCTCTGCAATAAGCGCCAGATCGCCAGTCATGATTCCGCTTTCAATGGTTTCAATTGTGGATTTTTCAAGCTTTTCAGCAAACTCAATCACTTCGGGTGTCCCATCAAGCTCACCACGTTTTTTTAAAGAACCGCTCCAGGCAAAAATAATTGCTGTGGGGTTGGTGGAAGTCTCCTCCCCAGCCAAATATTTGTAATAGTGCCTTTGTACCGTCCCATGGGCAGCCTCATATTCAAAATAACCGTGGGGCGAAACCAACACCGATGTCATCATCGCCAGGCTGCCAAACGCTGAAGCAACCATGTCGGACATAACATCACCATCATAATTCTTGCAAGCCCAAAGGAAACCACCTTCGTCCTTCATCACTCGTGCAACTGCATCATCAATAAGGGTAAAGAAATATTTCAGGTTGGCTGCATCAAATTTATCTTTCCAGCTCTGCTCAAATTCCTGGTTAAATATTTCCCGAAAACGGGCATCATAGGTTTCGGAGATAGTATCCTTAGCAGAAAACCATAAGTCGATCTTTTGATCATAAGCAAAGGTAAAACAGGCCCTGGCAAAGCTGTGAATGGAAGAATCCAGGTTATGAATACCCTGCAAAACGCCAGGACCATCAAATTCCTGAACGGTCATCTGCACTGGCTCTCCTCCATCCGCCGGTGTGAAGACGATTTCTGCTTTCCCAGGGCCGGGAATTGCTAATTCAACACTTTTATAAACGTCCCCATAAGCATGGCGTCCTATAGTAATGGGCTTTACCCATGACTTTACTATGGGTTTAACATTCTTTACCATGATCGGACTACGGAAAACTGTACCATCAAGCAGGGCCCTGATCGTTCCGTTTGGGCTTGGCCACATCCGTTTCAACTTATACTCCTTGACCCGTTCCTTGTTCGGGGTAATGGTAGCACACTTTACGCCAACCCTATATTTTTTAATTGCATTAGCGGCTTCGATAGTAATGTGATCATCCGTTTCATCCCTTTTGGACAAGTGCAAGTCATAGTATTTCAAATCAAGATCCAAAAAAGGAAACAACAGCCTCTCCTTCACCATCCGCCACATGATGCGGGTCATTTCATCGCCATCTATTTCCACAAGAGGTGACTTTACCTTTATTTTACTCATTAATAAAACTCCTGTTCTGCATAAAAATTATTGGCTTTTCTCCAGGTTACTTTTACTAATATAGGCTAGCTTCCCGCCGGCCTTGATATACTCAACTTCTAAAGGAGTCATGGTATGTTCTACTGTTATTTCTTTCCCTTTGGTCAAGTTTTTAATGACCAAAATATTGCTATCCAGGAGGAAAGTGTCTAATCGTAATTTATCATCAACTTCAATGTCGTCATAATCTGCTTTATTTTTAAACGTAAGGGGAATAATGCCAAAATTAATAAGGTTTGCAAGATGAATACGCGCAAAAGACTTGGCTATTACAGCCTGAACACCGAGGTAGGAGGGACACAAGGCAGCATGTTCCCGCGAGCTACCCTGTCCATAATTGTCCCCGGCAATCACAAACCCACCGCCTTTTTCTCTAGCCCTTTTGTAAAAGTGGGGATCGGCAGGTTCAAATACATGCTTCGCATACTCGGGAATATTGGAACGTAGTCCTAGATATATGCCGGCAGGCATGATGATGTCGGTTGAAATGTTATCTTCCAGTTTAATTAAAACATGGCCCTCTACATTTTCAGGAAGTTCGCCACGCAATTCAATGGGCTTAATATTGGGGCCCCGAACAATCTTTACCGCTTTAGCCTCCTGCTGATCCGGGGGCTCAACAATGAGTGCCGTCTGCATCTTTAGCTCCCGTGGCATAGGGATTTCACGTAGTTCACCCATAGAACGGGGATCGGTAATCACGCCAGTAAGAGCACAACTTATTGCTGTCTCAACGCTGGAAAGGTAGATTTGTGCATCAGCAGTACCTGAACGCCCCATAAAGTTGCGATTAAATGTTCTTACGCTGACTGCATTACTCCCGGGGGCCTGGCCCTGCCCAATACAGGGGCCACAGGTACATTCAAGAATACGAGCACCGGCAGCAATCAAATCTGCCAGGTATCCATGCTCTGCCAGGTTATGGTAAACTGCCATCGATCCTGGAGAAATGGTTAAAGAAACACCCTGCTTAACACGCTTACCCTTTAACATAAATGCTGCAGTCATGAGGTCCTTAAAAGATGAATTTGTGCAGGAACCAACACAGACCTGATCAACCTTTTTACCTTCTACCTCACTAACAGGCACTACGTTACCAGGACTGTGAGGCTTTGCAATCAGGGGGACAAGCCTGCTTAGATTGATCTCGATAACTTCATCATACCTTGCATCCTCGTCGGCTACGAGGTGAACCCATTGCTTACCCCGGCCAACGCTACACATAAAATCCAGTGTTACCTCATCAGAAGGAAAAACAGAGGTGGTAGCACCGGTCTCTGCACCCATATTAGTGATCGTGGCCCTTTCAGGAACAGAGAGCGTTTCGACTCCGGGACCGAAATATTCCAGCACCTTGCCAACGCCGCCTTTGACACCAAGTTTTTGTAGCACTGCAAGGATGACATCCTTTGCTGCAACCATGGGTGGAAGCTTACCAACTAATTTGATACCGATAACCTTTGGAACGGTCAAAAAGAAAGGTTCTCCTCCAATTGCCAGTGCCACATCAAGTCCTCCAGCGCCAATCCCCATACATCCTATCCCCCCAGCTGTAGGTGTATGGCTGTCTGAACCAAGCAGCGTTTTCCCTGGGCAGGCAAAACGCTCCAGATGAACCTGGTGGCAGATACCATTGCCTGCTTTGGAGAAAATTAAACCATATTTCGCTGCTACACTTTGCAAGTACAGGTGATCATCTGCATTTTTGTGATCCATCATTAAGGTATTATGATCAATATAGCTAACTGAAAGTTCGGTTTTAGCACGTTCGATCCCCAGAACCTCGGCCTCCAGGTAAGCAATCGTGCCCGTTGCATCCTGTGTTAGCGTCTGATCAATTCTAATTCCAATTCTTTCCCCAGGCCTCAAGATACCTGTTGTTAGGTGCTGGGAAAGAATTTTCCCTGTTACCGTTTTCAACAACCCCGGATCCCTTCCTTTCAAAACAGTCGGTTAAATTCTTTCTCAAATGTAATAAAAAGCAAAGGGGCCACGAAGCCCCTTCTAAAGTGGTCGGGGCGACAGGATTTGAACCTGCGACCTCTTGGTCCCAAACCAAGCGCGCTCCCAAACTGCGCCACGCCCCGCTATGTTTTTAATTTCCCCTTTTCATTTAGCCTATTGTAACACATGACTGCTTAAAGTTCAACAGGTGGAAAGCGGAAAAATTTTTTGACTAATGCAAAAAGCAGCGCCTGCGAACTTCCTAAGGAAAAAGAAGGTCGTCAAGGAGAGTTTGGATTTTCTGCAAAGCTTGCCCACGGTGGCTGATTTTGTTTTTGCTCTCCTGGTCCATTTCAGCAAACGTCTTTTTTTCCTTTTCAGGGATAAAAAGGGGATCATATCCAAAACCAAGGTTTCCACGGGGTGCTGTCGCTATTTTCCCCCGACAAGTTCCTTCCACTGTAAGCGTCTTTTTACCGGGGATAGAAAGCGCCATAACACAAACAAACCTGGCCCCCCGCTCGGGCAAAGGAACATTTTCCATCATTTTTAACAGCAAAGCATTATTCTTTTCATCAGTAGCTTCTTTGCCAGCAAATCTTGCCGAATAAACCCCTGGTTTCCCCCCAAGAAAATCTACTTCTAACCCGGAATCATCAGCAAGGACCATTTCCCCGATCAAATCACTGATTATTTCTGCCTTTAGGGTTGCGTTTTCCAGGAAAGTGGCCCCATTTTCTTCTACAGGGGGAAGATCCTTGAAATCCTTAAGAGAATATATTTCTAAGGGGAAGGTTGAAAGCAGCCTTTTTATTTCCTCTATTTTACCATCATTCCTGGTAGCCAAAACCAACTTTTTTTTCTTTGGGGCACTTTTAATTTTCGGGGCCAGTTCACCCAAAGATTGCTTTTGTATAGCAATCAGCTCATTAATGCCCTCGCTTGCCAAATCTAGGAGATGGTTTAAATCTTCCCTGCTAAAGGCCTTACCTTCTGCGGTACCCTGAACCTCTATTAGTTCTCCGCTGCCGTTCATGACAACGTTTAGATCAACATCTGCCTTGCTGTCCTCTTCATAGGAAAGATCCAGCATAGTATGTCCTTCCACAAACCCTACGCTAACAGCTGCCACATAGTCTTTTATGGGGTTTTTATTGACCTTGCCTTCTTTGTGCAGGTAATGCAGGGCATCTACTAGGGCAATAAAGGCTCCGGTAATAGAAGCAGTACGAGTCCCACCATCAGCCTGCAGTACATCACAATCCAGCCAAATGGTACGTTCACCAAGGGCCTCCAGATCGGTTACCCCCCGAAGGGCCCGGCCAATCAGCCTTTGAATTTCATGTGTACGCCCGGCTATCCTGCCGCGGGAGGCTTCCCTTACACTTCTACTATGTGTTGAACGGGGGAGCAGAGAGTATTCGGCAGTAACCCAGCCACGCTGTTCGCCCCTCATCCAAGGAGGAACGCTTTCTTCTACGGTAGCGGCACATATAACCTTGGTATCCCCAATTTCAATTAAAACGGATCCTTCAGCATATTTTAAAAGGTTACGTGTAACTTTTACAGGCCTCATTTCATCATTCTTACGTCCATTAATTCGCATAAAAACCCTGCTTTCATTTTTTATCCACCATAATCTATTATAACCTATAATCACTTTTTAGAAAGAGGAATTGATCACATTACTGGGTTTATTAACAAAGGTGGTGGTAAAGAGTCCTGAAAAGATGTCCCATATGTAAGTATAATTGGTTCCCCTTCAACCAAAACCTGTACCTTATCTACCCCTGGGATTGCAGTCAACGTTAAAACAAGCTGTTGTAAAAGGTTTTCTTCGCCGGTTAGGCCGCCTTTGTAATTAAGTATCTCCTGTGAAAAATTGACCTCTAAGATTCCTTCCTCTAATGAAAAACCCTTCAATTGGGTTCCTATTGGAATCTCACTAAATAATCCGCTGCCCTGTTTGGGGCCATTTAATAGTTCTTTGATGGTTACATCTATAATTTCATGTTTCCCGGCAACAACCCTTGTAACGGGTATATAAAATATTTTTTCTTCCCCTAAAAGGGTACAAAAATAAAGGATAACAGGGGTGGTGTCCTGAAAGTCAACAACTTCTTCTGCAACCTCTAGATTTAGCCCAAACTCCTGGCTAAAGGCTTCTTCACCATAGGTGCCACCCGGGAACTTCTCCTGTTTAGAACCCTCAACAAAAATTTCCACCTTATCTACCGTGGGAAACTGCAATAAAGAAAAAATAACACTGCCCAAAACGGACCTTTCCTCACCTGGATCATAATCTAAAAAGGAATTATTCAAATCTACTATGGCGGTACCCTCTTTAATTGTTATTCCATACACCTTTGTGGTAGGAGGCAAAACAGGAGTAAGGCCAAAGCGCATCTCCTGGGCCGGAGTCGGCCCTTCAATTATCCTTTCCAGGGCAGCCCTGGCAACACCTT
The DNA here is from genome assembly GCA_050942625.1 of Dethiobacteria bacterium. Taxonomy (GTDB): domain Bacteria; phylum Bacillota; class Dethiobacteria; order DTU022; family UBA8154; genus JBMNNS01. The sequence goes on along the minus strand of JBMNNS010000025.1, from coordinate 13,851 downwards.
CCGTCCAGGGAATAAGGATAGTTACGGGTACCAGGTAGTTCCCCTTACTTTCGGGAAAATATACCCTTAGTGGCAACATACCGTCAGGTATTTCTTTTTTTTGCTCTAACCCCTCTCCAGCCTGCTCTCCGGGCAGGCCGGCTTGCGGTTTTTCTTCTTCTTTAAATATACCCGGCAAAACCTGGTCAAGGCAACCCGTTAAAAGAAAAAAAACAGCTAAAAAAGCTATTAGGTAATATGCAATATTATTATTTTTACTCATCAGTATCCTCCTTTCCGTGTCTTCAACTATTTTATTACTATATGTATATCAGTGAACCAATTTTTATGAAACAAGCCTTACACATTTTTATTCCGACCCTTACGCCTAAAAAAATAAACCCTAACATGAACATAAGGCAAAGCCTGTTAGGGCTAAAAACTATATTTCCAGTGCTGATGGGAAATACCTTATTAAGAAAGGATCACCTGGTAGGCACTGATCCCCTCCCCTAAAAATTTTGCTGCCATAACGGAAAAGGGGGTTGCCTGCCCGCTTACAAAATAGCGGTGACGTGCCGGACCCGGATCAGTCTGGTTTAATAAGCATTTTTCCTCCAAAATTTGTTTTGTCTCCCTGGCAGTTTCTTCAGCAGAACTGATCAGTTCTACTTGGTCACCCATGACCTTCTGAATAACATGAGCCATAAGGGGATAATGGGTACAACCAAGAATCAAAGTATCAATACCAGCCTTTTTCATTGGTTTAAGGTATTCCCGGGCTACTGCAAAGGCCTCTGGTGTATCAACAAGCCCATTTTCAACAATGAGAACAAATAGTGGGCAGGGGACACTAAATAATTCCACCCCTGGGGCCAGCCTTTGGACTGCTTTTTGATATGCTCCACTATTAATCGTACCCGTAGTACCTATAACCCCTATTTTACACTTTTTAGTATGTTTTATGGCCGCCCTTACTCCAGGTTCAATGACCCCAAGCAATGGTATATCAACTTTCGCCCGGTAAAAATGTAACCCAGCAGATGTTGCTGAATTACAGGCTACAATAATGGCCTTGATTTCCTGGGTTTCAAGAAAATCAATTATTTCAAAAACATAGCCCCTGACCTCTTCTGGGGAACGTGGACCATAAGGCATTCGAGCCGTATCACCAAAATATACTATATTTTCGTTAGGAAGCTGCCGGCGTATTTCCTTTACTACTGTCAATCCCCCTACGCCGGAATCCAGCAATGCAACTGCTTTATGGCTTTGCAATTAAGTACCTCCTTAACTGCCTAAGACTACTTCTTTCCTCTATTCTATAACTTTATTTATGTTCTTCCTGCAATAAAAATGTCCAACCTGGCTCCAATAATAGTGATTAAATCTATAATCACCACACACGATTCAGTAACATAATATGTACAAAAAAACAATAGCCATCCAAACTAGGTGCCCTTATGATAACCTTTAAATCTTAGCTATACTAATGAACCATTTCAATATGTTATTTTTCCCTGCAAAAGGGAACAAATGATATATAGCTATATTGCCTTCTCCTAATTTTTAGTTTAACAAGCACCTATCTTCCTGTCAATTATAATAAATGGTTCACTTATTTCCCAAAAGCAAAAATAGTTGTAATATTCCTTTTTAAATAAAAAGTACTTTAATTTAAGGTTTAAAGGAATTTTAATATTATCTGTAGAATAACCGCTAAAAGCATTCTATATGATTTTTCCTAATTAAGCCATGGTGTGGCTCCGGCATTCCTAAGTTGGAAACCGGACATCAGGGAAGATGTTTGAACCACATTATGGCTTAGATAATAGGAGAAATAAGCAATCCACATGACATTATCATAGAATAACTACATAAGCAATCCAAAAGGTGACTTGCAATATTTACAAATGTATAACAAGTATCTTCGGAAGGGGGATGATAAAACCCATTTTTTATTACAATTTAGCAATAAATACTTATCTCGACAAAAAATTATATGTTATAATTTTATAAGGAGGTGTGTTATATGACAAACGATGTAACTGAAATCCGTTGGCATGCCAGGGGAGGGCAGGGAGCAGTTACTGCAGCGGGTGTACTTGCAGAAATGTCCCTGACAAAAGATATGTTTTTTCAAGCCTTTCCGGAATATGGCCCGGAGCGCATGGGGGCACCCATTCAATGCTTTAACCGCTTGAGTAAAAAAAGAATTTCAACCTACTGCGGCATAACTAACCCGCAAATTGTTGTCGTGGTAGATCCAACACTACTGGACATCATTGATATTTCCGCAGGATTAACTGAGGATGGCATCATTATCGTTAATACTGCGGAGGAACCTGGGGAGATTAGAAAGAAACTTAACCTCAGCGGCAGGAAAATTTATACTATCAATGCTACCAAAATTTCTTTTGACACACTGGGACGTTTTATGCCTAACATACCCATGTTGGGTGCTTTACTAAAAGTGACAGGGTTTTTAAACAAGGAGGAAGCGGCTAATTTTCTAGCAAAATCATTTGGTAAAAAATTCCCTGAGAAAGTTGTCAAAAATAATATTAATGCCCTTAAGTGTGCTTTTGAGGAGGTGAAGGAAGAATGAGTTGGGATATTACGGGCATAGAGAATTGGAACTGGCGGAAACACCCTATTGGCAGCGTGATCAGGGATCCAGGGAATTCCCGAAAATTTAAAACTGGTAGTTGGCGCTCACAACGTCCCGTCCGTGATATGGAAAAATGTAACAATTGCCTGATCTGCTTTGTGTATTGTCCCGACAGCGCTATCCTTACCAAAAACGGTAAAATGCTTGGTTTTAACCTAGACTTTTGCAAGGGCTGTGGTATTTGTGCTTATGAATGTCCACAAAAGGCTATTGCTATGCACAATGAAATTGGGGAAGAAAATAAAAAAACGGGTTAAAACTTTCTAAAAAAGGAGGAAGGAAAATGGCTAATAATGCTATAACTGTAGCCAAACAGGGTACCGATGCTGTCGCGGAGGCCATGAGGCAGATAAACCCTGACATGGTCGCGGTATATCCAATCACACCTCAAACTGATATAGTGCAAAGTTTTTCCCAGATGGTAGCTGACAAGGCTGTCAAAAGCCATTTGGTTAATGTAGAAAGCGAACATAGCGCCATGAGTGCCTGCATCGGCGGAGCAGCTACAGGAGCAAGAGTAATGACCTGCACATCCTCGCAAGGGTTGGCCTTGATGTGGGAACTTCTTTATATAGCTTCTGGTCTTAGATTACCAATTGTAATGCCCAACGTAAACCGCTCTCTTTCGGCACCAATCAACATTCACTGTGACCACGGGGATAGTATGGGGGCAAAAGATTCAGGATGGATCCAAATTTTCTCTGAAAATGCACAGGAGGCCTATGACAACACAATTCAGGCAATACGTATTGCTGAACATGAGGATGTCCTTACGCCGGTTATGGTATTAATGGACGGTTTTATAATTTCCCATGCCCTGGATCGTTTGGATCTTCTGGATGACAATACGGTGCAACAATTTGTCGGCGAATATAAACCACATTATGCTTTGCTAGATGCCAACAACCCTGTCTGTGTCGGCCCGTTTGATGGTCTTTATGGCTATTATTTCGAATTTAAACGACAACAGGAAGAAGGCATGAGGAATGCTTTACAGGTTATCAAAGATGTTGGCCAAGAATATGGCAATATCTCTGGAAGGCCATACCAGCTATTTGAAAGTATAGGAATGGATGACGCTGAAATTGCAATAATTACCCTTGGTTCATCTGCCGGCACTGTGCGAACAAAAGTAGAACGCCTGCGTTCTAAAGGGATCCCCATTGGCATGATCAAACTGCGTGTTTTCAGGCCTTTCCCGGCCAGGGAATTGGCAGAAGCCATTGCAGGGTTAAAGGCTGTTGCTGTCTTTGATCGTTCCGAAACCTTTGCTGGTGGAATGGGTGGCCATGTCTTTGTAGAACTCCGCTCAGCCATGTATGAACAGGCAAAAAAACCTTTAATGATCAATTATATTTATGGGCTCGGAGGACGTGACCTTGGTCTGGAACTTATTGGCAAGGCCGTGGAAGAACTAACTGAAACTGCCCGCAGCGGACAGGTTAAACAGTTGGTAAACTACCTCGGTTTACATGAATAGGGGGTGTGAAAATGTCAACCAAATTAATAGACTTAACACAAAAACCGGAAATCCTTACGGGGGGGCACCGCCTCTGTGCTGGATGTGGAGCACCCATCGTCGTTAGGCAGGTACTTATGGGTGTACCAGATAATGTTAGGCTGGTGGTTGCCAACCCAACAGGTTGTCTGGAGGTTTCAACAACTATCTATCCCTACAATTCCTGGAATACCTCCTTCATTCACTGTGCCTTTGAAAATGCGGCCTCCACCCTAAGCGGTGTTGAAGCTGCTTACCAATCACTTAAAAAACAGGGTAAGGTAAAGGATGATTACCGTTTTATAGCTTTTGGCGGAGACGGTGGCACTTATGACATTGGCCTGCAGGCTCTCTCAGGGGCATTTGAGCGGGGACACCGCCTCATTTATGTCTGTTATAATAATGAAGCATACATGAATACCGGTATCCAACGTTCCGGTGCTACCATTAAAGGATCATGGACTACAACAACCCCACACGGAACGGGTAGTTTTGGGAAAGAACAGAACCGTAAGGATTTAACGGCGATAGCAGCTGCCCATAATATTCCCTATGTTGCTCAGGCCTCCATCAGTAATTGGAGAGATCTTGTTAAAAAAGCACAAAAAGCCTTTGCAGTAGATGGGCCTGCTTTTATCAATGTTCTTGCACCCTGCCACAGGGGCTGGCGTTTTCCAATGGAGAAAACGATAGAAATTGCTAAACTTGCTGTTCAAACCCGGGTCTGGCCACTTTATGAAGTTGAAAATGGCAAATGGAATTTAACTACCAAAACAAAAGATAGATTACCTATCGAAGATTATTTAAAAACGCAAGGCCGCTTTGCCCACCTGTTTCAAGAAGAAAATAAGCATGTAGTAGAATTGTTACAAAAACATGTTGATCAGGAATGGGAAAAGCTAAACAACTTATGTGATAAATAAATACACTATTGGTGAAATCACAACTATTTTGTAGTCAGGGCTAAATCAGGGTTGGAAATATTCTATTATTGGTAAATGGCTGGCACTGAACTGACTACCACTATTTTCAACAAAAAGCAGCTGGTTTTCTTTAAACCTGCTGCTTTTTATATGCCATATAAGTTAAATAGCCGATCTAGTAAATCTAAAACTTTTATTAAAATTAATTAATTAAGGCTTGTCCCAGTAAACACCATAAATTAAAACCATTTAACCTTTGAAAACCCCTTTTCATCCTGCTCTTTAAAATATTCTAAAAGGTAAGGATTAAGTACTTTTATAAAGGTGCCTTTCATCCCCAACGAACGTGATTCCACAACACCTGCACTTTCAAGTTTACGTAGTGCATTAACAATAACAGAGCGTGTAATACCAAGTTGATCGGCAATTTTGCTGGCAACGAGTAACCCCTCTTCACCGCCTAGTTCCTGGAAGATCCTCTCCACTGCTTCTAGTTCAGAATAAGAAAGGGTACTTATTGCCAGTTTGATGACTGCCTTATGGCGCATTTCTTCCTCTGATTCTTCCAATTTGGTGCGCAAAATTTCCATCGCGACAACTGTAGCTCCTCTTTCTGCCAAAATAAAATCATCATCTCCAAAAACTTCATTAAAACGGGCCAACAACAGAGTTCCGAGACGTTGACCACCACCAATAATAGGAACGATAGTAACAATTTTATTCGTAAACAAACAATCTATTTCTTCCTCAACAAAAGGGCATTTGTTAGTTTTTTGCCGTAAATTGGGTTGTAGTTCATCGTCTTTTAATAGGAAATTATTATATCTTGCCGGAAATACTTCTTTCTTTAATACATTTAGCATGTAATCACATTCAAATTCATCGATTAAAGCATACCCTAAAATAGAACCATTCTGGTCTGCCAGGTAAACATTGGCACCAATAACATTTTTAAGGACCTCTGCTATTTCATCATATTCAACGTAATGATCTGTGTTTTTTTGAATGATTCTATTGATAATGCGTGTTTTTTCCAACATGGGGGAAGTAATCATTTTAAAGCCTTCTTTCCAAATAATATTGTTGTTTTGAATGATTATTTTAACCCAAATTATTATATCATAAACTACAAAATATTTCATCATTCTACAATAATTTATAAATCTATATTTTCTGCATATTATTATTTTAAATGAATTAGTGGCCAAATGTCAAATTTAAATAATCATTTCTTCCTTTTATAAATTTTCACAAATAGAAGTAAGCTTCGACTACCCATCGGTATATTAAAAGCTACCAGCGCAGGTTAAAGATGCGGCGACAAAACTTGATATCTTTACCCGAATAAACCGGAAACAAATCCTTGGGTTTTAGGGCTGTCAGGAGACTCAAATAGTTTTTTGGTTGGTGCTTTTTCTATAAGCTGGCCGTCCAGTATAAAGGCGGTCTCATTGGATATCCGGCGGGCTTGAAAAAGGTTATGGGTAACAATAATAATACACAATCCCTCCGCTAGTTGGGATAATAAATCTTCAATCAGCCCGGTGGAAGCCGGATCGAGACTGGAGCAAGGTTCATCCAGGAGTAATACCCGGGGCTCTACCGCTAATGCCCGGGCTATGGCCAGGCGCTGCTTCTGGCCGCCAGATAGCTGTGCCGCAGGTTGCTTAAGGCGATCCTTTACTTCATCCCACAGGGCTACCTGACGCAGAGATTTTTCCGTTATGGCATCTAAATCCGAGCGGTTTTTCACTCCATAATATCTCGGGCCGAAGAGTACATTTTCCTTTATGCTTAGAGGCAAGGCTACCGGAGTCTGGTAAACCATACCTACCCGTCGGCGCAAGATCGACACATTCCTTATTTCCTTTATTGATTCCCCCAGTACCCTTATGTCACCTTGGCTTTTAAACCCTCTTTCCATTTCTGCAGTACGATTAATACTGCGTAACAACGTTGTTTTGCCGCATCCTGAAGGCCCTATTATGGCAGTAATGGAATTAGAGCCAAACTCCACGTTAATATTTTGCAAAACCGCCTTTGGGCCATAAAAAGTATGAAAATCTATAAATTCAACCGCATTCAATGTCTATTTATCCTCTCTTGTAAGTTGCTCAACGATAATGCCAGAATATTAATAAACAAAAGCAAGCTAACCAATACTAGAGCTGTTGCATAAGCATGGTTTATAGATATATGCTCATTAAATAGTATATAGAGATGATATGGCAAAGCCATAACCGGTTCCAGTAAAGCACCCGATGAACTGGCTATAACGGCAGCTGCAGTTACCATGATCGGGGCGGTGGCTCCAGCTGCATACCCTAACGACAGTAACACTCCGGCAGTTATGCCTGCTGCTGCCCTTGGAAAAATGACCCGATATAATGTATAGAATTTGGAAACCCCCAAAGAGTTTGCCACCAATCTATAATTCTCATCAACTGCCAGGAGAGCATCCCGACTGGATATTACAATAACCGGGAAAACCATTATAGCCAGGGCTAACCCTCCAGCCAGTAGTGATATTCCCCAGCCCAGGGTGACAACCCCCAGAGCATAAACGAACAAACCGATAATAATTGAAGGTATCCCGGCCATGCTTTGTACCAAAAGGTTAATAATTTCAGCCAGGCGTCCGCTGCGCCCGTATTCACTTAGGTATATAGCTGTCAGCAAGCCTGGAACAATGGATATGACTAAAGCCAGCAAAATTAGCCATAGAGTTCCTTTTATAGCTGGGAATATTCCCCCCTCAGTACCCAGGGGAAATCCGCCGGGGCTCTCTAATATAAATTCGCTGTTGATAAATGGCCCCCCACGCCAGATGAGGTAGGTTATTATAGCCAGTAAAATCACCAGTATGAGAAGCCCGGATACCCAGAACCAGCCCAATAGCAGCTGATCTCTAATGGCTTTTTTCATAAAAAATCACCCCCCTTTTGCAATCGGTTCAAAAGAAGGTTTATGCCTATATTCACGGCAATGACCATTAAGACCAGGACCAGTCCTGCAGCAAACAAAGCCTGGTAATGAGTGCTGCCCGGTGTGCTGCTTCCCAGCTCCAGGGCGATCAATGCCGACAATGGTTCACCCTTATCAAACCATGAACCAGGCACACGCAGCGTATTTCCAGCCAGCATGAGCACAGCCATCGTTTCCCCCATAGCTCGTCCAAAGGCCAGTACCAGTGCACCCAACATCCCTTTTCGTGCTAAGGGAACCAAGATGCGTATTGTCAGATACTGTCTTGAAACCCCTAGAGCAATGCCGGCATGGCGGTATTCTGATGCTACTGAACGCAGTGCAGCTTCAGAGTTGGCCACTATAAATGGAATGACCATTATTGCCAGTATCAAAGAGGCAGCAAAAAGAGATTCTCCGCTGGCCAGGTCAAATTTCACTTCAAAAAATTTCACCAAAACTGCTGCCCCTAAAAAACCATAAACAACGGAGGGGATACCTGTGAGCATATTTATAACCGGACGTAAAATTGCAGCAAGTGGTTTTGGAGCAAATTCGGCCAAAAATATAGCACACCCAAATCCCAGTGGAGCCGCAATAAGCAAAGCCCCTCCTGCAACCCACATCGTACTGACGATCATAGACAGGATACCGATTTCAGGCGGAGTGTTTAGAGGCCTCCAGCTTGATCCGCTTATAAAACCGCTTACCCCAATTTGCGACCAGATAGGCCAGCTCTCTCGCAATATAAAGATCAACATAGCCAAGAGCAGCAGCGAAGAAACAGTTGCTGCACTAATTATGATGGAGCTGATTATCTTTTCCTTTAACTCTGTACCTGGATATATCAATTGCTGTGACCTTCTTTACTGATGTTAAAACAAACGAGCAGGTATTACCTGCCCGTCATAATGTTACAGATTACTAGTGAGCAACCGGGACATAACCTAGTTCCTCTACTACTCCTAGGCCTTTCTCGGATAGCAGATAATCTAAAAACTTCTGTTCCATATTATCCGGTTTATCTTTGCTAACCAGGAGCAGCGGCCGGCCAATTTTATATGCCCCTGAGTTGATATTTTCCAAGGTAGGTGCGATACCATCAACACTAAGGGGTGTTATTTTATCAGGATTCTGGTTAACCAATCCGCTGGACACATAACCTATGGTATCTGTATTTTCCATTATCTTACCTGCCAACGCGCCCATGGAAGGAATTTGTAAAGCCTCATCGGATATGGGGGTACCTTTCATAACTGCCGAATCAAAAACTTCACTGGCCCCGCCGCCCAGATCACGAACAGCAACTACAATTGAACGGTCGGGTAAGGCTGGATCAAGTTCTTGCCAATTTTTAATCTTGCCCGAGAAAATACTTACCAGCTCTTCAGTTGTCAGGTCGGGCTTTATTTGGGCAACTGGATTTTCTGAATTAACACCAATAACCAATACATCGGAACCCAACTGGGTAATGCTGCCGTTGGCAAACTGCTCTTTTTCATCATCTTTTAGATTTTTACTCACCATACCAAAGTCAAATGTCCCATCAAGAGCTGATTTCAGGCCAAAACCAGAACCACCGGTTGACACAAATATAACAATGGGTTCTTCCGGCAAGCTGGCATCAACTTTATTCCAGGTTTTGAATTCTTCAGTAAAATTATCAGCACATTGAGCTATGATGGGTGCGAGGGTACTGGAGCCTCCGATTTTAATAGAGTAGTCCTCTGTTGGAACTGCATTATTCTCATTACCCGATTCATTGCTTGTACAGCCAGCCAGCATAGTAAAAGCAAGAATACAACATAGCAATACACTTAACCATATTCCCCTCTTCACTATTACAACCTCCTATTTATGTATTTTTATATTACAGTATCATATAACTCATTGCTGTTAGTCCAATTGTTTTTTGCTATAATATAACGTAAAACTATAGGCTCAAAATCTGTATTATAAAGTAATCTGTATTTATAATGTAATTGGAAAATAAGGAAAGGGAGTAGTGGTTATGATCAGAGTATCAATTCCAGGGGGAGACGACTTAGAACTCCATCATTTGGTTTTGGATATGAATGGCACCTTGACAACTGATGGCCTATTGCCTGATGGTGTTGCCCAATTGATTGGGCAATTAAGGGATAAACTCAATATTTACTTATTAACAGCCGATACTTTCGGAACTGGAGCCCAGGTAGCCCGGGAGCTGGATATCAAAATATTTACTGTAAATTCTGAGCATGGAACGATTGATAAGGCAAATTTCATAGCTACCCTTAATCCGGCAGGGTCTGCAGCCATCGGGAATGGAAATAACGATCTGGAAATGTTTAAGCAGGCTGACTTGTCTATTGCAGTTATCGGTCAAGAGGGATGTTCAGTAGCAGCGTTACTTCATGCGGACATTGTTGTAACCAATATTATTGATGCGCTGAATTTGCTCCTTCATCCATTGCGGCTTCGTGCATCACTGCGGCGATGATAACTATGTGACCTTAAAGCAATCTTTCATGCAAAACCCTTCAATCGTTTGCCATTGATAAAAGCCGTTCTGCTAAAATGCTAGAACGGCCTCATTGCTGGCTTTTGGGTAATTTAAAACCACCTGTAAATAAAAAATATTTGGCAAAGGTACTACCTATTGATAAAATGCACCGCTCAAATCAAATCGTTAAAAGATGCACCGCTTTTGCACACCCCTATGGAGTTGCCACCATATTTACACCATTGATAGTCACCAAACAGGAAAAGACACTGCTCTTTTCGCTTCCAAAATAGTCTATCCTTTTGGAGCTCGCTGAAACAAACACCTGTTTTCGTGCTCGCGTTATTCCTACATAGAATACTGACAACTCATCTAAAGCGATATCCCGAAAACCCGCTGACAGAGGGCTTGGTAAAGAACAGCAAGTTATTTATTATGTATCTTATAGTGTCCTGTATCCTTTTTCTTCGTGTCGGCTTTACTTCTGTAAAGCAACGGGAATAAGCAGAAGCCAATACTTTACTGGCAAAGGAAACTAAGAATGCGGCATGCATAGAGCTTGCAATACAGGAAAAATCTGTGGACCCCATACCAAGCTGTTTATAATGTTGATTTCATTTGTTGGGATTGTCTCGGTGAAAGCCGTAAAGGTATTCGACAAAACTTTACATAAAATTTAAAAGGAAGATAACCGCATTTTGCCGAAAATATAATTATTGAAAGAATTTTTCTATCTTTCTCATAATTTGGAGGGCTGTTAATGCCATTTAAAAAAAAACAAGTTTATATATGAAAATATTATAAAGGACGAAAAGTTTTACTCCGGCCTTTCCCGCAATGAGCGCAATATCCTAGAATTATATTCCGCCCAGGACTTAACGATAGAAACAACAGCAAAAATGATGGAGATGTCTACTATTGAGGTAAAAGACATTATTAATGGAGTCATTAATTCCTACAAGGAAAGCATGCAATACTCAGATTTCATCAGGACGCCGTTAACAAAGGCAGAAATAGAAGAAAACATTGCGATTTTTGAGCAAAAAGCGTCGGAGCTTTATGATAGCAATACAAAGTTAGATAAGGTAATGGCTTCTATTTTTCGCGAGGCTTCAAAAGTTGGGAAAAAGGCATTGTTGCCATATAAAAAAGAAGCCAGCCTGCCAATGATTTTTGAAGCAAAGGTAAACGAGTTTTATTTTAGCAAATTAGTGAGCTTAATTAAAGAAATAGAGGCACTGGGATGATAGATATGAATCCTTGGTTAGTTGGGTAGCTACATACTGATCTGCTTTAGTTTGTATTACCGGAGAAAAGCCGGGTTGTCTGGCTGCAATCCTAAGGAAAGTAGCTTATGGAGATCACTACAAAAGGCCAGAAATTAGCTGCAGAACAGTGGCTTTCCTGGCGAAAAGAAGGAAAGAGCACCTCCGAAATAGCAGGTGTATGCTTAACGTCACTCCCAGCATGGCTAGGATTATTGCCAGAAAGTTCAGGGCTGCGGGTTACGTGGATCCTTTCTATCGAAAAACCAAGCCTGCAACTCCAACAAAATTGGATACGACTACAGATGCAGGGGCATATATTTTGGGTATTCTCTGGGGTATAACATCGAGGCCTGAGCAGAATTACCTGATGATCAGGCACAAGTTGCTATCCCGCCGGGTCTGTCAATGATAAAGGTTTTATTAGAGCCTGGATAGAGTTACATTCATCCGCAGATATCCACTGTTCCGGAAGGAAGAGGACCCCAAGCTCCAGGTTAAGAGTTTATGGAAATCAAACACTCATGGCAGCCATGAACGAAAAAATTTCTGAAAACACTGGGCTGAAACCCCGTACATTACAAAAAACGTCAAATGACATCACCAAAGGTCTTTATTATGCCGGGAAAAGTTTTAAAACTGCTTTCGACTGGCTCTATACTAATGCGGAAGCCTTTAATCCAGCAGTTAAGGACAAGATGCAGGACATATTATTGGGGAGGAGGGAGTAAAACTTTTCAAATGAAGCAGGACATTCTCCTTTGCGACCTCGATGCCTTTTTCGCCTCGGTCGAACAGCTTGATCATCCTGAGCTCCAAGGCAAGCCTGTAATTGTCGGCGGTAATCCAAAAGCCCGTGGAGTAGTTTCTACCTGTTCTTACGAAGCGAGAGAATACGGTGTCAGATCAGCCATGCCAATGAAGAAAGCCTTAGAACTGTGTCCTGAAGCAGTTCTCCGGGCGGTTAATATGCGAAGGTATAAAGAAGTATCAAAGCAGGTCATGACGATATTTGAACGGTTTACGCCGGATATCGAACCCGTTTCCATTGACGAGGCATATTTGGGGGTAAAAAAGGGGACGGGATTAAAAACAGCTCAACAGATTCGTGCTGCAGTAAAGAAAGAGCTTAAATTACCTATCAGCGTAGGAATATCCGTTAATAAACTCCTGGCGAAAATAGCTAGTGATCTTGCAAAGCCTGATAATATAAAGGCAATTTGGCCTGAAGATGTGCCGGACACAATCTGGCCTCTTCCAGTAAAAATAATTCCTGGGATAGGATCGTCAACAGAGAAGAAATGTAACCTTTACGGCATTAAAACTGTAGGTGATCTGGCAAAATTTCCCGATAAAGCACTTATTTCATCCTTTGGTAAAAACGGAGTAGTTTTTAAAAACTATGCTAACGGTTACGATAACCGGGAACGTTCAGGATTAGCGCTGATTTGTGAGGTTCTTAGCGGGTAACAATAAGATGGAGATTTTTAAGATCGTAGAAGGAAATTTGATGGGTTTTGAAGAATGTTGGTATCATTATCCTACCGCATAGTTTGAATTGTTATACTCAGTCAGAGCAATAAAACCAGTAAGAAACTACTCCCAGGAGTAGTTTTAGCGTTATTAGGAGAAGAAAACTTTTTTACAATTTGCGACAATTTTTTCAGGCAATAAACCAGAATTTAATGGAGGGAGCAATCAAGCTCTTAAGGGGTTGGGGGTTTTTTAGGTTTGTGGATTTGTTTCCTTGAACTAGGCACGTTGAGTGCGTTACATTGATGTCGAGGGTTGAAGAATAAAGAACTGAAAAGCTTGTAAATAAAGGGTTTCCAGACATTTAGCTTTTCTCCAAGCTGCTTTACTGGATGTGGCAATGTCAGGAAACCCTTATTTTTATTGATTGCGGGAACATATCAACTACCATGAAAACTTATAGTTGAGTTACCAGATTAGATAACCGCCTTTTTTGCGGGGGTTGAGGAAATAGGATAGATGTATTTTCTATAGTATTTATTACTGTTAATACATTTCTGCAAAACCTCTGTTTTGGGAATTTTGTAAAATTA
>JBMNNS010000024.1:0-21387 GCA_050942625.1 Dethiobacteria bacterium | reverse complement strand
TTTTTCTGACCTTTACTGACCTGTTTCTATTATATCCTATATTTACTGTTTTGAAAAGTACTCAGTGAATATATTCTGCTAATTTATATACCATTGTTTTAATTTTTTCCAGGCTTAATACGACCTTGAACCCTGACTTATCGGCAAAGGATAAGGAGGCAATTTCACCGTTTTCGCTAATACTTTTTATCTGTATATGGGCAATGGAATTGCGCATACAGCGCAACAACTGGGCCCCTGTTTTCCCATCTTCCCTGATATCCCCCCAGGATTTGATGTCCTCATCATCAATACCTAGCTCCTTGATACCCAGCCTGTTGTCTTCAGTATGACCGAAGTACCTCTCCTGGGGTAAAACAATTAGACCCAGGAGGCAGTTGAGCAGAAGCGTTACACCGTAGGGGCCGTCATAATTTTGTAAGATATGCAAGGTTTGGTTTACAAATTCCTTTTCTATTATGTTTTGCACCTTAGCCAACCTCCATTTCTGTAAGACAAATATAGTATTAATATGGTGACATAGCTGGGCATTAATAAAAAAATAAACTTCAAGTTAGCCAGCCTGATTATTTCTGAAAAACTTGAAGTTTTATACTCTAATAGATTATTGTTGTATCAATAAAAAGTTTTAGTCTGAGCAACCTGTACAGCCACTACAGCCCCCCATTCCGGGCATTTCATCTTTAATTGTAAAGCCTTGAGGGGTAAAATCCAGGATCTTGCCATTTAAATAGTGAGCAGCTCTCTTTTCAAAAACAAATGGGACCTCATCAACCTCTTTCGTAGAATCCCTTTCTTCCTGAACCGACTCCTCCAGAGCCAGGCCAAACTGGGGACCCCCTCAACCAAGGCCTTTGATATAGATTCGTATAAAGAGATCCTTCTTTTCTTGCTGCATTAACACTGCCTTTAACTGTGCACTTGCAGGCTGGGTAACTTTAAACATTAGTATATCACCCTTTTTTGATTATAATGAGATTATTTCTTCCAAAAGTTTAACATAACAAGCCCTTCTTTGCAAATGCCTATATGGTTTATTCCTATGAAGTTTTATTTATATATTCCTGCACATACAACATTTTAAGCTTTATGATAACTCCGGTATAATATTATGGAATAAGCATTCAGTTTGGGCGCTTAAAAGCTTCCCTGCCATTCTTTGCCACTTGAGTTGGCAATTAAAATTGAATATCCTATAAACGACAGCATTGTCGGATAAGAATGGAAATGGGAGTAAACAAAGATTTATTTTATCCCTGGGGCTTATGTTCACCATAAATTGTAAATAATAAGAACCGGAAGCCACGTTGCAGGAGGAGGGGTACTAACAATGCCTGAAAAACTTAATCAAGAAAAAAAGGGTCATAAAAAAATACCCCTGAAAAGCAGGGCTATAAGGGCTATTCTACTGCCGATCTTCATTGTACTATTGCTGGCGGGCGCCGGTACTTTAACGATCGTATATTCTTATGTAAAAGAGGCCCCCGAATTTCAACCATGGCTGCTACAACCTCCTTTGGCATCGCACCTTTATGAGCGTACCGGGAAGGAAATTACCACCCTTTATGGTGAGCAAAACCGTGTACAAATTTCCCTGGAGGAAATCCCTATCCATGTGCAAAATGCCTTTATTGCCATAGAAGATGAAAGGTTTTACAAACATCACGGCGTTGATATTTTCGCCATAGCCCGTGCCTTTTTTTCCAACCTTCTGGACCGTAATTTGAAGGAACAGGGTGGCAGCACGATCACACAGCAGCTTGTCAAAAATGCAATGCTAACCCGGGAAAAAACACTCAGCCGCAAGATACAGGAAGCGTGGCTGGCGTTCATAGTGGAAAGATACTACTCAAAAAGTGAAATTTTGGAGATGTATTTAAACCAAATCTATTTCGCCCATGGAGCCTATGGCATTGAATCGGCGGCAAATATGTATTTTGGGAAGAAGGCCTCCGAGTTAACCATTGCGGAAGGAGCCTTACTGGCAGGGATCCCCCGCTCGCCAAATTTTTATTCACCCTATAGAAACTACGAATCTGCCTTACAAAGGCAGGGCTTGGTTTTGAAAAAAATGTATGAACTAAAATTCATTAATGCCGAAGAATACGAGGAAACTAAGGAACAACCAATAACCCTTGCTGAAAAAACCTCCCGGGAATATCCTTTCCCTTACTTTCTGGATTATGTTTTACATCATGAGTTAATTGATATCCTCACCGGGTTGCCTGAATATGAAAGCCGCATGGAAGCTTATGAGGCTATTTATAATGAAGGTTTTAAAATTTACACGACCCTCGATACCAATTACCAGGCCCTGGGAGAGGCTATTTTAAATGATGAGAGTATCTATCAGCAAAACGCCAGGGTCGATTTGGCAAAAATGAGAAAACTACTGGAAAAAGGGGAGTATAGTTCCTATCCTGAAGAGGTGCTTACTGCAGAAGGAATTCCCCAACCTCAGGCGGCACTGGTAGCAGCAGATCCTCACACGGGGGAAGTGCTGGCACTCATCGGGGGAAGGGAATATAACAGGGATAACAAGGAGCTGCGTTATCTCAGCCCCAGGCAGCCCGGCTCAGCTATTAAGCCCCTTGTCAGCTATGCCCCGGCCCTGGAAAAGAAGATAATTACTCCTGGAACAATTATTGATGATGCGCCCTTCATCAGGGGGGACTGGGCACCAGAAAATTTCGACTGCCGTTTTCACGGCCTGGTGACGGTAAGGGAAGCGCTGATCCGTTCTTTAAACGTGCCGGCAGTTAAGGTCTTCGAGATGCTCACGCCCAGGGCAGGGTTGGACTTTGCAGAAAAAATGGGTATATCAACCTTCGATCCCGATGATACCCACCTTGCTGCAGCCCTTGGGGGGCTTAACCACGGAGTAACGGCTTTCGACATGGCTCAGGCCTATGCTGTCCTTGCCAACGGTGGTATAAAAGTAGACCTGCATACGGTTAACAAGATAGAGGATCGCAACGGCAAAATAATTTATGAATATCAAAGAAGACCCAGGGCTCTTCTAAGCCCCCAGACTGCTTACCTGATCACGGATATTCTGCAGGATGTAGCCCGCTTTGGCACAGCCGCAAACCTGCAGATAACAAAACCTATAGCAGCCAAGACAGGTACAAGCAGCGAAAACAGGGATGCTTATCTCGTCACTTATACCCCGGATCTCGTCGTTTCCCTTTGGATGGGACACGATCTTAAAACTTTGGGAAAAATAGGGGGGGGAAGCCAGCAGACCATCCCCATTTTGAATACCTTTTTAAAAGGAGCCCTAAAAGATACCCCACCCACTAACTTTACCAGGCCTTCGGGGATTTCGGAACCAATTAGCATTTGCACAAAATCAGGCCTGAGGGCAGGGTCATTTTGCCCCAGTGAAAATATCAGGGAAGAAATATTCCCTGCCGGGGAGGAACCGCAGGAAACATGCAATCTTCATTTTACAATGCCGATCTGCACCAGAAGCGGCCTATTGCCCGGCAACAATTGCCCGGCGGCAGAAATAGAAACAAGGATCTTCCTGCAAAGGCCCCCCTATGAATTAACAGATGAACGCTGGAAAGAGGGTCCCGGCAGGAGCCCCGAGGATGCAGGCCTGCAGCCGCCAACAGAGTATTGCCAGGAACACAACTGGTGGAATAGATGGTGGTGGTAAACCTCTAGTTCTTTGCCGAACAGGTCCCATTCGTTGCACAGCCCGGTGAAGCCCCAAAAAATTTCTGGTAGTGCATTTTTGTTGTCCTTTCTAAATTACGTGGATCACTTTTCCCAAGGTGTCTCAGGTGGCAGGTTTCATTTCAGTATTTTTTTCATGGCACCGGGCCTTTCTAAACTGTTTGCATCCACCATTGTTTCCACCATTAGGTTGTAACCGTCGCTCCACAAGGTCACGGCACCATAAAGATCAGTGCGGTATATTTCTACGTTTTTTTCCTGCAAAACGTTAAGCGTACTTTGGTGCGGGTGCCCAAAAGAATTTTTTCCTACAGTAATAACCGCCGCCTGTGGAGCTACTTTTTCAAGCAATGGTGATAAATTTTGAATATTGCCACCATGGTGGGGGACCTTTAAAACCCGGCTATCCAGTGCCTGCGGCTCCTGCAGCAAACACTGGATAGCAGCATCCTCTATATCACCTGTAAAAAGGAAACTTATTTCCTTGTATTTTAGTTGTAGAACCAACGAATTGTTGTTAATATCGCTATTGGTTCCCTGCAATAATTCTGGAGGCGGACCCAAAACCTTGAAGCAAAGAGAAGGGTTGAAAAAAATGCTGTCGTTTTTGTGGACAATTTCCCAGGAAATATTATTTTTTTCTGCCAAAAGCATTAATTCCTGGTAATACTGAGACTCAGATGTTTCCCCGCTAGTAACCAGGTAATCTACAGGGATGCTACCTAAAACTGCAAGCAGGCCACCAAAATGATCCTCATGGGGATGGCTAATAATGACCATGTCCAATTTTTTTACCCGGCGATATTTGAGGAAGGGCATCACCACCCGATGGCCCACCTCGTCAACAGCCCCCATATATTCGGGTTTTCCTCCCCCGTCTAAAAGAATATTATTTCCCTCCGGCGTTCGGATAAAAATAGCATCTCCCTGTCCCACGTCAAGAAAAGTAACCTCTAACTGCCGGGTAAAAGCGGCTGGGATCCCAAACCAAATCAGGTATAAGGCAGGGACCATAAGGGCGGCTAACAAATAAAATGGACGCATTTTTGTTCTAAGGTAAATATAGACTGGGGATACAAATGTAAGCAGGGCCCTGCCTTGAGCTAAAATGACTAGAATAACATAATAAATAATTATTTCCAGAGGGTGTGGTGAAAACAATTCACAGGTTGCAAAGGGTAAGCTACCCAGAAAACTGGTTACTACCCGCATATAGGCAAGAAGCGGATAATTGGCCATATTTAGTAACGAACCGGCCATAGGAAAAAGAAGCCCTAGCAGGGCGGCAGTTAAAGCAATACCCAGAATAACGGCGATAAAAGGCAAGAGAAGAATATTGGTCAGCAGAGCTATGATGGAAACTTCTTGAAAATAATAAGCACCCAAAGGCAGGATACCAAGCTGGGCCGCCAGGCTGACGGCGATAAGGGGAGAAAGTTTGCTTGTAATCATAGTGGGCAGTTTCAAAGGCGGGGAAGCAAGAATTGAAGATATTTTTTTCTCAAGGGGGGAAGCCAGCAAGAATAACGATGCTGTTGCAGCATAAGAAAGCTGAAAACTTACTGTAAAAAGAAGCAAGGGGTTGTAAAGCAGGGTAAACAGTGCGGCAGCAGCAAGGGCTGTAAGCAGATCTTTGTGGCGCTCCAGTTGTACAGCCACAGATCCGAGGGCAATCATTACAAAAGCCCTCAGCGATGCCGGTTTTAGGCCAGTGAGATAAACATAAGCAAAAAGGAAAAGGATAGTGATAAGGCAAGCAGGCCACCCACGAAGCCCGAATCTTTTCCCTGTAACCCAGAAAAACCCCGCTATTAATCCTACGTGTAACCCTGAAACGGCCAATAAGTGTGAAACCCCTGAACTCCCGAAAAGCTGTTCCATTTCCGGGCCAAGGGATCTTCTTTCCCCAAAGAGCATCCCTACCAACATGTTGCCTTCCCTGGCCGGGAGAAACGCCCTTAAAACAGCGGACATTCGTTCCTTGATCCGCAA
This sequence comes from Dethiobacteria bacterium, assembly GCA_050942625.1. Classification (GTDB taxonomy): domain Bacteria; phylum Bacillota; class Dethiobacteria; order DTU022; family UBA8154; genus JBMNNS01. The sequence goes on along the minus strand of JBMNNS010000024.1, from coordinate 15,711 downwards.
AGACGCTTTGCGCAAGTAAGACAGTTCCGGAGAAACACCTAAATGGACCGAATCCCTTGCCGCACCATAGAAAGTAGCTGCTATCCCCTGTGTTTCCAGGTAGGCACGGTAGGAAAAACCACCAGGGTTGCGCCTTGTCTGCGGTTCATAAAGCGTCCCTTCCAGCGAAACCCTCTGGCCATAGGATAAAAAAGCGAAAGCCTCTGCAGCTTTCCCTTCATCATCGCCGGTTATGCCAGGTTCTTTGACCTCCCCTGTAACCTTTGGACTACTACCATCCTTTGCGGTAACCCACCAGGGATCATTTATCCGTAGGACAACCCACACTGGACCGCTTACTGGATATTCCGTCCCTTCGAGAATTATGGCTTCCGGACAAAGGGGGAAAACTACATCATCAGACTGCCAATGGGGATCGTCACCAATCCAGCCTCTGAGGGTACACTTTTCCCCATCAAAGTCCCGGATATTCCCGACTGTTTTCTGCAGGGAAAAATTTAAAGCTAAACTGCCAATTGCCAGAAAGACTAGCAACAATGGAATGAGTACTCGTAAACCTTCCCGTTTAAGATAAAGGTTAAAAAGGGCCCATAGCAATGCTCCAATAAGCAGATAATAGGATACAGGACCAAATAAATAATTACGTCCTAGAATTATTCCCAGGACATAAAAAAGGGTAATAAAAACCAGGGAGCGGGCCATAGGATACTCCTTAATATACTACCGGGTATAAAAAAAAATTCTCCGCTTCAGCCCTATTTTCCTTCTAAATTATTTTTGTAAATATGAAAGATAGCTGTTTCCAAGGACATCCTCCTTTTCATTCCCTGCAGACCCAGGATGAGCTAAAGGTATTTCTATTTCAGGATGACTTTTTCATTAATGAGGAAATAGCCCATGATTGCAGCTGCCAAAGCTGCCCCTCCAATGCTGTAATACATGAGAAAATCTCCGCATCCCTGCAAGAGTGAGAAGGTCGGGGGCCCCAGGGCTACCCCGGTAAATCTTACACTGCCGTAAAGGGAGGTCACCCCCCCCCTTTGTTTGCTTTGGGTGGAGCTTGTTACCATGGTGTTAATAGCTGGTAGAACTAACCCGCTACCCAGCCCCATTACCCCCAGCACTATAGGGCAAGCAATAACATGATGACAGCAAAAAGGAAGAATTGCTAAGGATAGTGCTACAATAATAAGTCCTGTTACGAAAAAAAGTTTATAGTACTTTCCCTTGTTTCTAAGATAGAGACCAGTCAGATAAGCCGTGACCGACATTGCTAAAAGGGGAATGGAGAGAATTGCCCCTCTGGCTATTCCCTTAAGCTTAAATTCCTGTTCAAGGGTGTCTGAAATTAAGGAGAGGACCCCAAAAAGAATGAAAAGGACGATCAGCCCCCCCAGGAAATTCATCAGGAGGGAAACCCCTTTCCTTTCAAAGATTACTGACATACTCTTGATATATTCCTTAAAAGGCTGCTGTTCTTTGGCCTGCTCCTCTTCTTTTACAAGCAGCCAAACCAAAAGTGCCACCGGTAAAGATAGTGCCGCATAGGAAAAGAAGAGGGCGTACCAAACGATAAGTGCAACGGCAGAACCAATTATCGGGCTTAGAACCTTACCCATCCCATTTGCCGCTTCCAGTATCCCCATGCTTTCACTACGTTCTCTCGTTTTAAAGAGATCGCCTGCTAGAGCCATGGCAATGGGCCCCGTGCCGGCGGCACCGATCCCCTGGATTACCCTGGAACCCAAAATAATAGTATAGGGGTTTTTAATCCAGACCGAAGCCAGCCCTGCAATCACCCCTCCAATTCCATAAATAAGGACTGCAGGTATGATAATGACCTTACGCCCAACCCTGTCAGAAAGGTAACCTAAGAAAGGAATGGCAACCGCTGCCGGAGCGGAAAAACAGGTGATCAAAAGCCCTACTTGAAACTGGCTGATATGGAGCTGCGATTTTATCGTTGGAAATTCTGGTATCAGCATGGAATTTCCCAAAACCATGAGAAAGGGAACCAGACTTAAAACAAAAACTGATAGTTTTTTATCCAGCATTAATTATTTTTTTCCTTTACAGATTGTGGTAGTTTAACTCTAACTACCCAGCCATGCCGGCATATCAATACTATTTCTATCTGCATTCCAGATTAGATCGGTGCTGTTTCTATTAAGACAAATTGATGATTTTAGCATGCCAATGTTTTCTTTTATTATTCACCTGCCCTTCCTGGTGGTCATAGGATAAAGTGAAAAATGACATGGCTTAACAATAGCTGAGAGGTAGTGGAATGGTGGCAAAACGGTAGAAAAAATATGTAGTCAGAGGAGAGGATAATATGAAACGGGAAAAAATGAATGGGTGGTCTCTGGATTTTGATTTTCCCCTAAAGGACGGATATATACCAAAACCCCGGACCTATGGCCTGACCATGCTTCTGGACAGGGGACTGGGCTTGAGAGAAACCAATGATCTTTTAGAAATGTGCGCCGATTATATTGATTTCTGGAAGCTGGGTTTTGGCACCTCAGCACTTTATCATCCCTTCATTTTAAGAAACAAGATCAATGTGATCAATTCTTACAATGTCAAAGTCATGCCAGGAGGTACCTTTACGGAGATCATGTTGCTGCAGGGCAAACTGAAACCCTACCTGGACCGGGCAGCAGAGCTGGGGTTTTCTGCCCTGGAAATTTCAGAAGGGACAATCGAAATTCCTTCATGGCAAAGAAGTGAGGCTATTAAAATGGCCAGAGAAAAGGGGTTCCAGGTTTTAACGGAAGTGGGGAAAAAGGAAAGTGGCTCGTTTTTTGATCCAGAATTGAAGTCTGCCCAAATTTTAAAGGATTTAGAGGATGGCGCATTTAAAGTAATCCTGGAAGGCAGGGAGTCGGGGAGAAATGTAACCATTTTCAATGAAGAAGGAGAAGTTGAACAGGAAAAAGTCAATAGGTTATTGTTACATATTGGAGGTCCGGAAGAAATCATTTGGGAAGCACCACTAAAAGAACAACAGGTATTTTTTATCAAAACCTTCGGTGCCAAAGTTAATTTAGGAAATATCCACCCTGTAGATCTGCTTTCCCTTCAGGCACTACGTTCCGGGCTGAGGTCGGATACTCTCAGGCTAACATTGGCAGAAAAACAAAAACCTCAGATCAGCCACTAGGAAGCAGGCATTGTCTGCTGTGTCAGATTCTACACCACTTCCCCCTTACATATACTTTTGATAAGTGTCTTTTGGGGAGGTAACCAGTGAGCGGACTTTTCTTTATACTGTTAATTTTTTCCTTGGGCCTGGTTGCCAGGTCCACCCCCTTGACTGCGGCTGCCGGTCTACTCCTGATTATTAAAGTCCTGAAAATAAAAAGCCTCCTTCCCCTCCTGGAGGAACGTGGTGTAGAAATAGGGCTCCTTTTTCTAATGATCGCCGTTCTGGTTCCTATTGCCCTTGATAGAATAGGATTAAAAGAAATTCTACTAACTTTTGGTTCTCTCCCAGGTATATTGGCCATTGCCGGGGGGATAATTGCCACCAAATTAAATTGTATGGGCCTCAATCTGCTAGAAAGCCAGCCCCAAGTAATCCTTGGGCTCGTGATCGGTTCAATCATTGGGATCGTATTCCTAAAGGGGGTTCCCGTGGGCCCTTTAATGGCAGGCGGAATTACAGCCTTTTTCCTTTATTTGCTAAAGTTAATTTCTTGATCTTATTTTCAAAAATTATTTTTGCCTTAATATGAGGACAGAGTAATGTAGGGAAATAAGGTGGAATAATGAAAATATATTTTCTTCTTTTCATCTTAAATCTTTTGTGGATTATATGTGATCCCATTTTTAAAAACAAGCAAGATAATTACCACCGCTATTTTAAAAGGCTGGCAAAAATGTCTACCAAAATTACTGCTGAAAATAAAAAACCACTATACCGGCAAAGATAACTTTTGCTGGGGCAGGAGTGGAACCCTGCCCCAGCGATTGTTCACCGATTTTCTATGTTAACCAGTGATTTCAATGCACTTACCCCAGCCTAAAAAGCTTTTGGCATGGGCCATAATGATGAACTGTCTTTCCTTAGCCTGCTCGCGCAGGATCTTGCGGATATTTGCCAACCTTGCAGCATCAGTGCTGGTGAAGGGATCATCAAATATGAAGGGAAGTTTCATTTCTTCGGCCAACAAGTCGGCAACTGCAAAACGGAGAGCCAGGTAGAGTTGATCACGGGCCCCCTTGCTCAACTGTTCAACTGTACAAGGCCGGCCGTCTTCCAGCACACTGATCATAAAATCTTGATCCATTTTCACTTCCCTTCCAGATCTACCGGAAATAGCCTTGCAATAAATAGTAGCCTGTTTTTCCAGGCGTTCTTTATGGGTTTGTCTGTATTCGTTTATAGTATTTTCCAATTCCTTATAGGCAATGGTGAGCGCATCAGCATTGAGTTCCATGCTCTCCTTCTCCTGAATTAATTCCGCCAGCTCCAGTTCTGCCACGGCAATGTTGGGAAGGCCTGCCCCTTCAAGGGAAGCTAATTTTCTGGATAGTTCGTTGCGGGTCCTTTCCAGTTTATTTTTTTCCTTTTCAAGCTGTTCCATAGCTGTTTCTAACTGTTCAAGGTACCCCCTGATCCCTTCCATATCATCAGCCTGATCCATTGTGGGAAGTTCAGGATTTTGCTCAATATGTTCCTGCCACCTATTCACCAGTACCAGGGCCTGATCGTAAGCAGCGGAAACCTTATTACGCAGTTCATCTACTTTCTGCACATTATTATTTTGGAGTATTGTTTTTAATTGTATTTCCAGTTCACCTTTTTCCCTCACTAGTTGCTGCCTTTCCCTCCACCTGCCAAGGGCTGCTACAGGATCCCCGTTTTTTTGCAAAATATCTTGCATGCCTTCTGCAATACTATCTCTCTCTAACTGTAATTGTTTCCTTTTCTCCTTTTCGCTGATAAGATATTTTTTATTGGCGCTGTTTTTATTATCAAGGGTATAGATTTCTTTTTTAATTTCGGCCAGATGGGCTGCCTTTTGCTCCTGTTCCTGCCACCAGGCGGGTGAAAGGTCGTTTAGTATTTCAAACAAAGTTGCAACACTGAAGGGAGGCCCTTCGGCCGGGGTCCCTGTCAAGTAAATAAAACGGGCTGTTTCTTGCCAATTTTCTGATACGCCGACAGCAAGAGGATCAGCTACGGCTGCCTGTTCTGCGCTACTTCCCAATGCTTCACGGGCCAGCGTCTCCAGTTGTCTCTCCAGTCTTTCTTTTTCAGCACACAGGTGCTGCCATTCATGCAAGGCAGTTGTAACATCTTCAAAGTTTTCTGTGAAAATGGACATTTTTTGCTCAAAGTCTAAAAGTTCTGCCTCAGCCTCATTTTTTTGGAGCAGGAGTTCCTGAACAGCTTCTTCCGTGATGCTTCCCGCCATAGTTTGAAGCTGTTCCTGATCCTCGGCATACTGTCTAAAACGTTGGGCTAAACGACCAAGTTCGACCTCGTTAGCATTAGCATATTGCCCCAGTTTTGCACTGCAAGCCGCGATACCTTGCCGGCATTTATCTAGCTCTAGCTGAACTGCAGCCAGTTTTTTACGTTCAGCAGTGTTGCAAAGGGTATGAAGAAAACCAGTGGCAAAAAATCCAATAAAAGCTGCACCTAAAACAGCTGCCGCAAAATACAGGGGACTATCCGTACCAATGAGGAACCCAGCCACCCCAGCCAGGATCACTGCCAGGGCAAACCTGAATCCCAGCGGTGTAGCTATCCGGGCGGAAAGTATATTTTTTTCCTCATTTAATTCCCGCCATTTTTTGAGTTCTTCCAATTTGGAATTTATTGCAGTCGCAGCTCCTTCACCAAGAGCAATTAGATCCTTAAATTTAGCCTCAAAGTCGGATTTTGCAGCCCGAAGGTTGTTCAATTCGGCCTCAGCAACGATACAAACCTGTTTTGTTTTTTCCACTGCATTATTAAGTTTCACATGGCAAGGGTAATAATCCGCGGCCAATCCTAGTTCCTGGTCCGTAGCCTGTTCAAAGGGCCTAAAGCGGGTGTTCAATTCCGCAGCTATTTTCTCAACCTCGGACTGGAGACTTTGGAACTGCTCCCATTCTTTCCGGCAGATTTCGGCGCTGCGCCGGATATATTTCAGCTTATCTACCGGATCATCTCCAAGGTGTTCCCAGCCAATGTATTTTTCCTTCTCTCTAAATTTCGCTTCAAGCAAGTCTAAATCAACTTGCAAAGAATGTTCCAATTTTAATATGCTTTCTTCCTTCCGGGCAATTAATTGTTCAATATTGCTTAGTTTTACTAAATTATCTTCAGTACCGGGCAAAGCATTGCTAAATTCAGAAAACCCCTCTAGGGTTTCTCGAAGTTTATCTATCTTATTTTCGAGTTCCTGTGCCTGTTTTTCGGCCCGTTTTAGCTTGTCCCGTTCCTGGGCTGTATGACGATACCTGTCGGCTAACATCCGCCAATCTGTAAGCGCCTGGCGAGCTTTTTCTTTTTGTTGTAGTTCCTTAACCTTTTTTCTAAGTTCTTCTTCTACAGATCGTAATTGTTCCCGTACACCCAGGAGGGAATCAGCCGCCTGTTTCCCATTTTTGATTAACTGTGTCTGCTTTTTTATTCTTTCATTTATTTGCTCCAGTTGCCCATCCTTAGCCATGTTCCTGGAGGTTACCCCCCGATCGTTGGGTCCAGTATATTTTGTCAGGGACTTTAATTGTTCACGAAGGGTTTCTAAAGCATTTTCAAAAGGGATTCCCTTGCCTCCCGAAAGCAACCCCTGCAGTTCGGTGCTAATATTTTGTGGCTCTGGAAGAGGCTGTTCTACACAAAAAGTATGGTTAAAAAGCTCCTGGCTGCTTATCCCTAGCAATTCCAGCAGCTTTTCTTTGTAAGAGGCTAATATTTTGCGCCCTTCTGGGTTATCCTGGCCCTCAATAAGCAACTTTTTTTTATCTGAATCCTTACCCTTACCCATTACCCAGAACTTGATCCTGTGTGTATCAAAATTCCGGGCAATCCTGTAACGATGTTGGCCATTAGTAAAGGTTACTTCCCCCTTGCAGTTGGGAGGGTTTTCCCAATTGCGAAAACGGTCAAGAGTAAAGTTATTGGCGGTTTTTTGGCGGTGGGAAAGGCCAAAAATGGTTGCAATTAGACCGGCCACCATGCTTGTTTTACCTCTTTCATTTTCGGCCACATAACAATTAATTCCTTTGGTAAAATGGAACTCCACCTTTTCCTGGTAAGGGCCAAATCCTTCCAAAACTAGTTTTTCCAAAACAATACTTCTGTTACTCGCCATGTCCACTTCCCTCCAGAGCTGCTAACCCTTTTAACAAAGCCAGCTCCAGCACCTTCTGTTCCCGTTCGGTAGCAGCTGCTTGTTGCTTTTCCTGGAGACGCCGCACAAATAAACCCCGGACTGTTGGTTCCCGGGCGATGTTTTCAAGAAAACTATCTGTAAAATAATGCACCTTATTCTGAAGTTCAATGTAGAAATAATCCGCTTCCAGGGCCGTGGCAAGCTGTTCCTCTTGAAAGGAAAAGCGGGGTGTGCCGCTCAGGGTCAGGTGCAGCATTATTTCCGGATCAGTAAGTTTACGGCAGGTTTCACAGATTTCCTCCAGGTTAGTAAAGGAGGATATTTCCAGTTCATGAAACTGGTAATGGCGTAAATGTGCAGGGGGCACCTTTTCAATTTCAAGGTCGCCCCCCTTTTCCTCTAGAATAGTAAAACAGCCGCTACCTGGATCACTAAAACTTTTGAATTCAACAGCACCGGGATATACAGCTTTAGCGGATCCAACTTTTTTTTCGCTGTAACGATGATAGTGGCCAAGGGCAATATAGTCATACCCGGCAGCCGCCAGCTGGGTGGAGTTGAGGGGCAAGCTCCTATCCGGTAGCCCTTTCCAGTCCAAGGAGCCATGGAAAGCGCCTATATGTAGTCCGGGAACATCCGTCCGGGGAAATGTGTCCAGGGCGGAAAGGTTTGTTAAACCGCCCGTATAAGCCAGGGAATAAATATGAAGCACCGTACCGTTTAGCTGTCTGGAAACTAATAGTTCAGGCATAGGGTTGCGTACCAATAAGCCGGGCCAATGCTCGCCGTAACGTCGGTATACCGAATCATGGTATGTTATTTCATCATGGTTGCCCGGAACCGTTACTACCAGCAGTCCAGCTTTTGTCAACCTGTGAATCTGGCCCATGACATGTTTTACTAAAGGCTCTTCCGGGCAGTAATCTTCAAATAAATCCCCCACAATCAGCACTGCCTGTATATTGCCCTGTGGGGAAAGAGCAAAATCAACTGCCTTTTCAAGAAGCTGATCCCGTTCCCAGCGCCTGACCTTCTGCTTCTCTTCAGGCAAATAGCCTGGCACCCAACCCAGGTGCAGATCAGCCAAATGCAGTAAACGCAAGCTGAATTCACCTCCAAGTATATTTTTTATATCTTTTTTTTGGAAATAATCCCTATAATTGTAATTCGTCACATACCCGCCAAATTCCTTCAATTAAAAAAATATTGGGGCCTTTTGCTGGTGATCTTTCTAACCCTCCAACTTTCCCATTAAATAAAGGCGCAACAAGGCCAGTGCTGTCTGGGAGGACCTTTCCTTAATATCCTGGCGGCTGCCCCAAAATTCATAGCGGCGCACATAATTTATATTCCTGGCCTGAAGGGCAATATAGGTTAAACCCACGGGTTTTTCAGGGGTTTCCCCTCCAGGTCCAGCAATACCGGTTATACCGATCCCGATGTCGGCCTTGCTTAACAGGCGAACACCAGCCGACATCTGTTCAGCAACCTCTGCGCTCACCGCCCCCTTCGTCTCCAATACCTGCGCATCGACACCCAATAGCTTCATTTTCGCTTCATTACTATAAGTAACTAGGCCTGCCAGAAAATAAGCGGAACTTCCGGGGATATTTGTCAACCTGTGGCTCAAAAGGCCACCGCTGCACGACTCTGCTATAGCCAACGTTTTACCTTTTTCAAAAAGCAAACGGGCCACCACCAGTTCCAACTCCTCGTCATCCTCACCGTAAATATGATCCCCTAATAAACCCCGAAGCTGCATGGCTACCTGGTTAATCAAAACTTCAGCCTGTTCCTTAGTAGGAGCCCGGGCTGTTATCCTAAGATGTACCTCTGCTCCCTTGGCTACAGGCGCAATGGTGGGATTGCCTTGCTGTGCAATAATAACCCTAATTTTTTCAACCAGGTCCGATTCACCCAACCCGATCACACGTAATATTTTAGAATGCAACACAGCCAGATCCCCAAAATCCTCCAGCCCCTCACGCAGCAAGGGAACAACCTGTTCTTTAAGCATTGGCAGCAATTCACGTGGGGGGCCCGGCAACATAACAACCTTTTTCCCTTTATTTTCCAAAAAAATACCTGGTGCCGTGCCTCTTTCGTTCGGTAAGAGTCTCCCACCCCTGGGAACCATAGCCTGCCGACGATTATTTTCCACCATGGGACGCTGCAGACGCCTGAAAAAACTTTCTATCCTTTTTTCCCATTCTTCATTTCTTTCCAAAGGAAGTCCCAGGACCCTGGCTACTGTTTCCCTGGTAAGATCGTCCTCTGTAGGGCCCAAACCGCCACACAGGACAATCAAATCAGACCTTTGCAAAGCCCGGGAAAACGTATCCGCAAGTCTTTCTTCATTATCACCCACCACTGACTGGTAAAAAACCCCAATCCCCAGAGCAGAAAGTTCCCTGGCGATATCCCTGGCGTTGGTATTGACAGTATGCCCCAAAAGTAGCTCTGTGCCCACAGCAATTATTTCACAGTGCATCAATGCAATCCTCACTCCCTCTAAGAATTCTTATTAGCTGTCTTTATTTCTTAGGTGCTAAAATTATTATGCTAAGACCCCTTTAAATTGATTCTTGCCTTCTGCAATATTACCATATTCTCTATTACTACTGAAGTTAATTTTTTCCCGGAAAAGGTTTTTCTCAAATTATAGCGAAAATAATATAGATCCAGAACTAGTAAAGTTTAAAATTGGGGGTATGTTTTTTGGAAAATAATACTAAAGTTAATCCTTTTTACGTAGCGCAAAATCAGATTAAACATGCAGTAGAACAATTGGGATTACCCTTAGACGTTTATGAACGTCTCAAAAACCCTGATCGTTTTTTGGAGGTTTCCATACCTGTAGAAATGGACGATGGAAAAGTACGTGTCTTTGCTGGCTACCGTTCCCAGCATAACAACGTCCTTGGGCCCTACAAAGGGGGTATCCGTTTCCATCCTGAAGTTGATGCCGATGAGGTTAAAGCCCTTTCTATCTGGATGACCTTTAAATGCGCTGTGGCCCAGGTCCCCTATGGCGGTGGGAAGGGTGCCGTGGCATGCAACCCACAGGAAATGTCTGCAAGGGAGCTGGAACACCTGAGCCGCCAGTATATTCGGATGATGGCCCCAATTTTGGGTTCGAAAATGGATATTCCTGCTCCGGACGTGAACACAAACGCCCAGGTTATGGCCTGGATGGCCGATGAATATTGCCGCTTCCACCAGTGCAACGACCTTGGCATAGTTACCGGCAAGCCCCTGGATATGGGAGGCTGTGTGGGCCGGGAAGCCGCCACCGGTAAAGGCCTTGCTTTTATTATCCGTGAAGCTGCCAGAGTAAAAGGCCTATCACTTCAAAATGCAACTATTGCCCTGCAGGGGTTTGGCAATGTCGGTTCTGCTACAGCCCGTTTCCTGGGGAAAGAGGGTTGCAAAATTGTTGGCGTCACTGATGTTTTTGGGGGCGTTTATAACGCAAAAGGGCTGGATCCAGAACTTTTAACCCAGTATTGCAAGGAAACTGGTTCAGTAAAAGATTTTCCCGAGGCAACCCCCCTCAGCAATGAGGAACTATTTACCCTGGATTGTGATATACTCGTCCCGGCTGCCCTGCAAAACCAGATCACAGCAGAAAATGCTCCCGGGATTAAAGCGAAAATTATCGTAGAAGGTGCCAACGGTCCAACAACCCCGGAGGCAGACGTCATACTCAAGGAAAAAAATGTTTTTATTGTCCCTGATATCCTTGCTAATAGCGGTGGGGTGACCGTCTCCTACTTTGAATGGGTACAAAACAACTATTCGTATTACTGGACAGAGGATGAAATTGCAGGCCGCTTGGAACTAAAAATGGTAGATGCCTTCAACCATATCTATAATTTTATGCGCGATTATGCTGGTGAAATAACCATGAGGGAAGCAGCTTTCATGTATGCCCTGCAACGCCTTGCCGGTGCCATGAAAATACGGGGATGGTGGAAATAACTGCCAGAAGATAAAATCTCTTCCTCCTTACGATGCAGGCTTCCTGAGTCAGGTAGCCGGGCTGCTTTTATACAGTATGTTCGGCTACCCCCTCCAAACCTTTTTGGAAGGGCCTGAAATAAAGACTGCAATATGATAAAATACGCTAGAAGCTTTGAAAGTAGGTTTGAATGCCATGGATCTAAGCCAAATAGAACAGCTTTATCACAAGCATTTCAATACTACTTACCGTACTGCCTACCTGGTTACCCGTGATCACCAGCTTGCCGAAGACGCTGCCCAGGAGGCTTTCCTGAAAGCATTTTCTAATTTACATAAACTAAGAGATATTAGAAAGTTTGGCCCCTGGGTATGTACAATTGCCACTAATTATGCCATTGACCTTCTCCGCAAAAACAAAAAACTGATCTTCAGCGATAACACCGAAACACACTCTGATCACAATATAGATAATTCCCCCCATAAATCCTGGGAAAGAAAGGAGATTTCCTATGAAATAAGGGATGCCCTACAGCTATTGGAGGTTGATGAACGTGAAGTGATGGTCCTCAAGTACTATAACGAATTAAGTATAAAGGAAATTGCCAGCCTTACAAATACACCGCAAGGAACAATTAAATCCCGGCTTTTTCGCGCTAGAAAAAAAATTGGCTCCTTTTTGCAACCAGAAACGGGGAAAAAACGTCTTTATAAAAAACTCCCCTCTAAGTTTTAAACATTTTTTCATACAACTGCTTAAAACAAACGAGGTATGCAAAATGATATTCAACAAACGGAAAAAAATTGATAAAACGTTAAGGTGCTTTTTCCAAGAAGAAGCTGCCAGTGTCGTTCCCCCATCAAGCCAAAAGCTTTGGGACGATTTAAAGGGGCGACTAGCAAATAAAGAAAATTTGTCGTTGCCTGTGCCGGGCAAGCCCGGGAAGGATCCCGGCTCTTATTCTCTAGTAAAAAATAAGCCCCTGCTGGCGATGGTCGTAGCCTCTTTTGTGCTGATTGTTTTTTTTGCCAGGGTCCCCCCGGCGCCGTCGCTACAGCAGTTTGTTTTAAATTTATTTACTGCTACCCCTGCAAGGGAGCAACTTGCGGAATATGAAGACATTGATACAGGTGATAATTCTGGGAATGGAGCACCCTTTTCCACTATAACAACTGGTGAAGGTTTGCAGCAACAGCAAGAAACGAGAATAATGATGGCAGAAGAAGAAAAAACTCCATTAGCAGGCAGCAATAAAGCAGCACAGAAAGATATGATGAAGGCTGAAACCGAAGGAATTACTGAAAATGAAGAGAACATAGTTTTTAAAAACGAACATTTTTCTGTCCAAACTACAAAAGAAAAACTGGCATGGGATAAACAGTCGGATTTTGTATTAGCGCTAGATAAATTAAAAGATCTTGCCCCCGAAAAAATCTGGATCATAAATGAGCCCCCAGAGGGATTCAGCTTTCTTGAGGGCTCAGTTGTTAAAACCGAAAATTTTCTTTTTCAAATTACCCATCAATATATCAACGAAGAGGGCAATATACTTACCCTAACACAAGATTTTTTTCTAGATAAAAAAGAAATAGAATCTTTTCCCTTAGTAGGTAATGGGGTCGCCGACCCCAAACAGGTGGGGCCTTTTAGTGGTTTACTTTTCCGGCAAGAGGATGGGGTTATTATCCTGACCTGGAAAAAGGAAAGTTCTATCGTTACCCTTTCAGGGCAAATTGAAGAAAAACTATTGCTTTCCATCCCCAATTCCCTTAAAACAGGCTAAGTTAGTTATTTAACTTAACTCCAGAAAAACAGGGGGTGGCCCTGTTTTCAAACCCTTTATATTGACATCAGGTTCAATTCCTTTTACTATCATGTCCTGTAGTTCTTTCCTATTATTCAAGTCGATATAAACTAGTTCAAAAGGTCTGGAGATAACCTGTATTGCCGGCTGGCCCGGCAGCGGTTCCCTGAATTCAACCCTTACCTTTAACATTTCCGGCCCCTTCGTGATTTGTTTAATTTCTACTTCATAACCGCCGCTTGGTTTTTTACCATAAGCACCAAGGATAAATAACTTTTCTTTTTCCCTTTTTGCTTGCAAGCTAAACTTGTTCCTGGCATTATCGACCCAGCTGCCAATAGAACCGGGGAGGGCATGGAGTTCCTCAGCAGAAATCCGCTGAAAAGGAACAAAGTCGCTACTTTCCACTTCTACCACACCTGAATCCTCATTCCAGTCAATTCTAAAATTCCAGAAATTTAGGAAAAAATGGAGGGGCACCATAGTTGTCCCCTTTACAATCATAGAAGGAGTGCCTGCAAAAAACTTCTTTTCACTATCGTTTATTTCAACATATGAAATATGCGGGTAATAAATAATCACATTACTATCTTTTTTAATAATAATAGTCCCATCTTCCTCATTACTGTTTACAGTAGCACCCAGGTTTTCAAAAAAAGAATACAGCGGCACCATCACATTTCCACGATAAACCTGAGGAGCAACATCAAAGAAAACTTCCTCTTTGTTTATAAAGACCCGGATTTTCTTGTTTTCTTCAATGTTTTCTTGAGCCAAAGCTAACGATACCGGAAGAAACATCGTGATAATCAATAGTAGTAACAGATACCTTTTCAAGAAAATAAACCTCCTCCCCAGCCTTCATTATTGGATAGTTCCCTCGACCTTGTATAACGAAATTAAGCAGAAAAGGTTACTTTTGGGTAAAAAAATTAGATTGTGAAGGTGAAAAAGGAAAAACAGAATTAACGGCGAAAAACTAATACTAAACAAAGGTTAGAAGGTAGGTATTGCATGCCTGTTGTATTCTTACGAGAAAAGGCTAAAGCCATGTTTGGGAACCCCTTTCAAGAAGAATATAAGCAGGGGATCCTGAAAGCCCTGCCTATTTTTCTGGGCTACTGCCCCATTGGTTTCGCCTTTGGCATTCTTGCTGCCAATGCCGGGATGAGCATAATTAATGCCACGTTAATGTCAACGCTTGTTTTTGCCGGTTCAGGGCAGTTGATTGCAGCAGGTATGCTGGAAAACCAGATTGGGATCCTGACCATTACCATTACAACATTTTTAGTCAACTTGCGTCACCTTTTAATGAGCGCCTCACTTGCGCCTTACCTGGGTCACCTTAGCCGCTGGCAACAGGCCCTTTTTTCCGGCCAACTTACCGATGAAACCTTTGCCGTTCACAGTATTGATTTCAGAAATGAAAAAACAGCCCCCAAACGCAGGATCTTTGCCACCAATATTACGGCTCACCTGGGCTGGATCAGCAGCTCCACTGTAGGGGCCTGGGCCGGTACCCTGCTGACTAACCTGGAAGCGTGGGGCCTGGATTATGCCCTGGCAGCCATGTTTATAGCCCTGTTAGTCCTGCAAATAGAGGATTTAAAACGGTTCCTGATCGCCATTCTGGCAGTCGGCCTTTCCATCCTGCTTTACAACCGGCTCAGCAGCCACTGGTATATCATCATTACTACTTTGCTGGCAGCTACAGCAGGGGTCCTCCTCGATAAGATCATCACGGAAAGGCAGGCTTAAGATGCAATATTCCCCGGCAAACCACGTTTTGTTAATTTTCATGATGGCGCTTGTAACATACCTGCCACGCTTTCTGCCGCTCTTTTTGCTGTCACGGCGCAAACTGCCGCCACTTTTCGAAAGATGGCTTTCCTATGTTCCCGTAGCGGTCCTTTCCGCCCTTTTGGGTCCCGTCCTCTTCCTGCCGGAAGGGAAACTGGCCCTGCAGCCGACCTTAAACCCCTTTTTCTGGGCCGCAATCCCCTCTTTTTTAATTGCGATCAGAACCAGAAACATGTTTTTAACCGTCCTCGTCGGCATGGGCAGCGTAGCAGCATTGCGGTATTTTTTATAGCAAATGACAAAAACAGCTTGACAAAAACGCCTTAATAGTAGGGGGTGTCAGAGAGACAGGGGTATCAAAGGGTGGGGGTGTCAAGGAGACGGTTTGAGACCACTGAAAAAGCCGGTTTTATAATAAACTGCCGCTATTGTCATCCTGAGCGATAGCGAAGGATCTTGGTTTTAAGCTGCTTAATAGATTCTTCATTCACTTCGTTCATTCAGAATGACACAATTCGGGACTTTTTCAGGAGTAACCCCCCTGCAGTATACACTTTGGGGACGGTTAAAATCCCCTGTTTTTTTCAAATGATAATAACTGCTTGTTTTTATACGCCCCTGCTGGTATAATGTTGATCGTCGGCAAAACATGGGCCCGTAGCTCAGTTTGGGAGAGCGCTAGAATCGCACTCTAGAGGCCAGGGGTTCGAGCCCCCTCGGGTCCACCAAAAAACAGGCAGAAACACGGCATCGGCAAGATACCGGTTTCTGACTTTAAAAACTTATCAACATTGACTTTATCGACAGGC
>JBMNNS010000116.1:0-4138 GCA_050942625.1 Dethiobacteria bacterium | reverse complement strand
AGGTAACTTTGAGGAATACCCCATAGAAAAGTCCCCCCCCAACCCTTTAGAAAGGAAGCCAATCGATAAGGTTTTAGCGACGGGGATTAAGTCGATTGATACTTTGATTACTTGTGGACAGGGTCAAAGGATTGGTATTTTCTCTGGTAGCGGGGTAGGGAAAAGCACCCTGATGGGTATGATTGCCCGTTACAGCGAAGCAGATGTAAACATAATTGGCCTGGTAGGAGAGCGGGGCCGGGAAGTGGGCGACTTTCTTGACAACGATCTTGGCCCAGAAGGATTAAGGCGCTCAGTGGTAATTGCTTCCACCTCAGATCGCCCGGCTCTGGAAAGGGTGAAGGCTGCCCTGGTAGCTACTGCAGTGGCAGAATATTTTCGGGAACAAGGTTTAAAAGTAATTTTGATGATGGATTCTGTGACCCGTTTTGCAACTGCCTTAAGAGAAATAGGCCTGGCTATTGGAGAACCGCCTGCTACAAGAGGGTATACACCCTCAGTTTTTGCAGCCCTGCCGCGGCTTTTGGAACGCTCCGGTAATTCTGATAAGGGATCCATAACTGGTTTTTACACTGTCCTTGTAGATGGGGACGACATGAACGAGCCTGTTTCAGATACCGTCAGGAGCATACTGGATGGCCATATAATATTGAACAGGGAACTTGCAGCACGAAATCATTATCCTGCTATAGATGTGCTTGGCAGTATCAGCAGGCTGATGCCCTATCTTGTTAGCGAGAAACAAAAGAAACTGGCAATGCAGGTTAGGGAACTGCTGGCTACTTTTAAAGAAGCCGAAGATTTGATTAACATAGGTGCTTATGTACATGGATCCAACCCTAAAATTGATAGGGCTATTGCATATTCTGAAAAACTAAACCGTTTTTTATGCCAGGATATTAATGAGCATTTTTCCTGGCAACAAAGCCTGGAATTATTGCAGCAGCTTTTTGTTTCTTAGTTAGCCTGCAGTAAAATGGGCAAAAAGGGGGGGCCATGAGCTTTAAGTTCAGGTTACAAAAGGTTTTGAACTACCGTGAAGATCAAAAAAAGTTGGCCGAAGAGGAAATGGCCAGGTGCCTACGGAAACTTTTGAAAATTGAACAGGAACTGGGGTGCCTTCAGGATGAGGAACAAAAGTTGCTTTATTTCCAACGGGGAAACCTGGTGCAACAGCTTAATATTAATACCTTGAAAACTACTGAAAAGTATGCCCTCTTCCTCAAGGACACTATTAAACAAAAACAGCAGGAACTGCTTCGTAGCCAGGAACAGGTAGAGGAAAAGCGCCAGATGTTGGTCGAATGCTGGCGGGGTTGCCAGGTTTTGGAAAAACTAAAGGTAAAAAAGTTTCGAAGTTTTTTGGAAGAAGAAAAAAAACGGGAACAATTTGTCAATGATGAAATTTCTCTTTCTCTTTATAATAAACGACTTTTAAAAAGGAAAGGAGGTGAATTTTAAAGGATGAACATAGATGTTTTATCTTCCACAGTTCCTGTACCAGTGGGTGATGTTCCACGAAAGTTACTGGACCAGGGTGAGGGCAAGGATTCATTTGCTGGAATATTTGAGGGTCTTCTTGCTACAAGTACTTCCTGCACTTTACCGGCTGGAGCAGCTGAATGCGAGGAATATTTACAGGATAATGAAGAAGAGGCCCTGTTTGGAAGTGTACCGGTGTTACCTGAACTTTTGCTAGAGGTTATGCCAGATCAGAATATAGTAAAAGGGGAACAAAACATAGGAGAGGCAGCAATATCTGAAACTGTACTTACAACACCAGAAACACTTCCAGATCTTGTAGATAACCCGCAATTCTCCCAGATGTCTGCAGGACCAGCAACTGACGGAGAAAGTAATACTCTCCAGGCGTTCCCCCCAGAATCTTTTTTCCAGATTTTGGAAGGAGGTGTTGCTTCTCAGGAATCCCTTCAGGGTTTCCTACAGGGGACGTTTCCTCTCCAGGCTTTTGGTGAAAACACCTTCCCTCAGGGTCTGCTTTCGGGATCTTTTTTCCAGTTTTCCGAAGAGCAAACTTTTCCTCAGGAATCTCTTCCAGAATTACCTTTTCAGGTTTTTGGAGAAGACCCTGAGCTTTTTCCCCGGGATTTTGCAGACGATGCTGGTTCTCGGGAATCCCTTCAGGGCCAAAGCGATGGAAAGCTATTGGGAATAAAGGCCTGTAAACCTGGCCTGGACACCTTGCATAACCTGCAGACTGCCGGTAAGTCCTTGTACCATAACAATCAGTTTTCTGTAGATGCCAATTTTTCTGAACGAGTTTTTGGAGACGTTCTTTTTAACGATAATACCATCCCTCAGGAGGGGGTATTTCAATCTGATCAGGATAACCAGAATGTTATAGCGTCATTAAAAGGGGATAAGGGATTACCATTGTCTGTGATTGGAGATTCCGGGGGAACAACCTTAAAACCAGAGGTTACTTCTACAGCAGACACCTTGCCACAAAAGGTTTTTGCCCAGATTGCAGATAAAATGGAATTGCTGGTACGTTCTGGTGAACAGGAACTTCGTTTGAAACTACAACCAGAATTTTTGGGGGAAATACTGATCAAAATGCGCCGCATTAAAGGCTTGTTGTCTGCAGAAATAGTGACACAAAGCCTGGCATTAAAAGAATTGTTGGAGGGTAACCTTGAGAACTTGCGGCAGCGCTTTCAAGAGTTGAACTTGTCCTTGGAAGATCTCAACATTAGTTTAGGAGGTAAAAATGGTGGTGGTTCCGGTTCCGGTGCTAATAAATCTCCGCATTTTGCTTTACCTTTTAAAGCAAGGGACGGTAAGGCTGAAGAAAAGAATATTTATTTTTCTGGGATCGAACCGGAGGGAAAGGTAAATTGTCTGGTTTAAGCAGATTATGGGGGGGATATTTTGATGAAGGTAAACCCTGCAAATAGTACCCGGACTTCTGCAGAACAAGCTAAAATAGCTTCAAAAAACGGCACCATGGATCTTGGTACTGACACATTTTTAAAACTGATGGTGACCCAGATGCGTTATCAGGATCCTTTTAGTGGGGGGCAGAATATGGAAGATTTTATGAGCCAGGTAGCCCAATTTACGCTTTTGGAGAGGGTGTTTAGCCTGCAAAAAACGTTGGAAGAACATACTGCTGCACAGGCTCCCTACCAGGCCCTCAACCTTTTAAACAGGACCGTAGAAGTCCAGGATGAACATGGGAATATAACAAGGGGTGAAGTTACCTCTGTTCGTTTTGAAAATGGCATGCCCTTACTAAAGGTAGGCGAAAAAGAGTATTCTTTTAAGGCTGTTACCGTTGTTGAAGGAACAGAATAATGTCTGTTTAGGAAGGTGGTGTTTATAATGGCCGGGCATGGGGTCCATTTCCCTCATCACCCGCTGCTGTCCCCCGGGAAGATTGGTTCTAGAAAACCCCTTCCTACCGGCAAAGGGAAGGAAGGCAACTGGGAAAGTTTTGCCCAGGTGCTTCAAAGAAATAGAACAAAAGGGGACCTTCATTTTTCAACACATGCCCGCCGGCGCATGGAAGCAAGAAATATTACGCTTGGGCCTGGAGAAATTGGTAAATTAGAAGAGGCGGTTGATAAGGCTGCTGCAAAGGGTTGTCGTTCTTCGTTGCTGCTTTACAGGGATATAGCTTTTGTGGCCGGTATAGCTAACCGGACAATAATTACTGCTTTGGATAGCAAAAACATGGAGGAACATGTTTTTACCAATATTGATAGTGCGGTCGTAATCAAGTAAAGGCCGGACCTCTTGATGAGGGGGCCTCCGGGTTGTGGAACGACTGAAACAGCCCCAAGAAAAGAAATTTAGAAACATGAAGCTAAGGAGGTCATTTCTAGATGTTACGTTCATTATCGGCTGCCATCTCAGGGATGCGTAACCACCAGACCAAGCTTGACGTAGTCGGTAACAATATTGCCAATGTTAATACCGTAAGTTACAAATATGAAGCAGCCCGTTTCCAGGATTCTTTTAGCCAAACCTTGAAAGGAGCCTCAGCATCCCTTCAGGGCCGTGGGGGCACCAACCCCATACAGGTCGGCCTGGGGATGGAGCTCTCTTCTATTAATACGGTGCATACCCAGGGAGCCATCACCGGTACCGGCCGGGAAACCGATCTGGCCATAGA
>JBMNNS010000115.1:0-4212 GCA_050942625.1 Dethiobacteria bacterium | reverse complement strand
AAAAACCTTTAACAATAACATTAAAGATTAATTCTTCCTCAGGGGGAAAATTCCTGCCAGGATATTAAAAAATAGAAAAAAAGGGGGAAATTCCCCCTTTAAAAGGTCTTAAAAAATAACAAGAAAGGCAAATTTTATCGCAACAAATATTAATATGATCCCTCCTGTACCGCATTATCCCGATAAGCAATATTTACAAATTTATTAAAACGATCCATAAAGTACAGCTCTGCTTTTCCGGTGGGGCCGTTTCTCTGCTTGGCTATAATAATTTCAGTAATATGTTTTCGATCAGTATCCGGGTTATAATAATCTTCCCTGTAAATAAACATGACGACATCTGCATTAGCTTCAATACCCCCTGATTCCAGGAGGTCACTAAGAATAGGCCGTTTATCTATACGTTGTTCTACTGCCCTGCTCAATTGAGAAAGGGCCACAACAGGGCAATCCAATTCTTTGGCAAGTGCTTTTAAGGAACGTGAAATATTAGATATTTCCTGTTGCCTATTTTCAGCCTTTTCACTCCCGCGCATAAGTTGCAGGTAATCTACAAAAATTGCAGAAAGCCCTTTTTCCATTTTTAGGCGGCGGGCCTTGGCTCTCATCTCCATCACCGATATTGATGCCGTATCATCTATGTATAAAGGTGCTTCCGAAAGCGGCCCTACAGCCTGGGTAAGACGGGGCCAATCCTCGGAAGAAAGAAATCCCCTTCTCAATTTTTGAGCATCTATTTCAGCATGTGCACAAAGGAGCCTCTGGGCAAGTTGCTCTTTGGACATTTCAAGACTAAAAAAGGCCACCGGAAGATTATCCTCGACTGCAATATGCTGTGCAATATTTAGGGCCAGTGTAGTTTTACCCATGCTGGGACGTGCAGCGATAATAATCAGATCAGAATCCTGTAACCCAGAAGTGGAATTGTCTAGATCAACGAAACCAGTTGACAATCCTGTAATACCACTTCTTTGTTCATAGAGCCTTTCCAGCTTTTCAAGGGTTTCCTCCAGTGCATCCCTGATATGAATAAAACTTTTACTTTCTTTGGCCCTTGCTACATTAAAAATCATTTGTTCTGCTTCATCTAATACTTCTTCTACATTTTCAATATATCCATAACTTTTAGTTATAATTTCTGTTGCTGCTCTTATTAAATTTCGTAACAAGGACTTTTCCTTGACTATATTTGCATAATACTTAACATGGGCAGCTGTAGGAGTCATATTAGTAATTGTTGCTAAATAAGCAGCATTGCCTACTTTTCCAAGTAACCCCTTATTTTCCAATTCCTCACAGATTGTAACCAGATCTACCGGTTCGCCTCTATTTGATAATTCCACTACAGATTGGAATATAATCTGGTGGGTTTCACGATAAAAGTCATCCGCAAGCAGGATTTCAGCTGCTTCCAACAGTGCATCCTTATCTATCAGCATAGAGCCAAGAACAGATTGTTCTGCTTCTAAATTCTGGGGCGGTAAACGATGGGTGTTATTTTCCATTTCCAATACCCTCCACAAGAGCCTGGGAAAGAAGATCCTTCACAGAATCTACAAAAATAATTTCAACATCCTGCATACCCAATGGAAGATCATGCTTGTTTTTGCGGGGTAAAAAAACTGTGCTAATCCCCGACATCCGGGCACCATACAGTTTTTCAATAAGCCCTCCTACGGGTTTAATTTCTCCCTGCAGTGAAAGTTCACCGCTTACAGCAATATCCTGTCGAATAGGTTTTTGTAATAATGTACTATAAAGTGCTAAAAATAAGGCTGTGCCTGCAGAAGGCCCATTAATATTAGCACCCCCCACAACATTGATATGAAGGTCAAATTCCCCCAAGTCCAAACCAGTAATTTTTCGTATTACCGACGCAGCATTAAAAGCAGAGTCCCGTGCCATGCTTCCTGCTGTTTCGTTAAAACGTATTGTTCCCTTTCCAGGCTGTGAAGCCGGAAAAGATACCGCTTCAATTTCCAGCACTTCCCCAAGATAACCTGTAGCTGCAAGTCCATGCACCTTTCCTATCTGGGGCTTTTTATCAACTACTTCTAAACCAACAGGGGAAAGCCGGTTGCTGAGAATAACCTCCTTTACCAATTCTTTTGTAATTTTCAAAGGCTTTTTTCTTTCGTTCTCTTTCCCATTTTGATTGCTGGTTGTATAATTTTCACCTTCAGTGTTATACAAGGCTAAACCGAAAGCATCTGCTAAAATCCTTATTGCCCCCCTGCCTTCACTTGTATAACGAGAGATTAAAGCTATCGCCTCTGCTGTAATATCCACTTTCAGTTTTTGGGCAGCATTTTTCACAATTATTTTAATATCTTCTGAAGTCAGGGGTTCAAAATAAACTGCACTGCACCTCGAACGCAAGGCAGATGAAACTTGTCCTGGTGTTCGGGTTGTAGCTCCGATAAGTATAAAGTCAGCAGGTGCTCCGTAGTCAAAATAATTACGTATGTATTTAGGGACAAGTGGGTCAGAAGGATCATAATATGCAGATTCAAAAAAAACCTTTTTATCCTCCAACACCTTAAGTAGTTTGCTCTGCAGGTGCAGATCCATTTCGCCAATCTCATCAATAAAAAGTACTCCTGCATGTGCTTCAGTCACCAACCCCGGCTTAGGTTCCGGAATCCCGCCTTCACTCAAATCCCTTCTTGCACCCTGGTAAATGGGATCATGAACCGAGCCTATTAAGGGATTGGTAATTCCGCGTGGATCCCAACGCAAAGTTGTAGCATCCACCTCCACAAAAGGAGCATCCTCCGAAAATGGAGTGTAAGGCATCTTCCTTGCTGCTTCCAGAGCAAGGCGTGCTGCTGCCGTTTTACCAACACCAGGTGGACCATAAATGATCATATGCTGAGGAAATGGAGAAGCTAATTTGGACATTAAAGCTTTTATTCCTCTTTCCTGCCCTATAACCTCTTCAAGTGATGCAGGCCGTAGAAATTCCATAGCAGAATGAGATAAACCTTTAGAATACATTCTCTCTAACAATGCATATTTTTTTAAAGTCTGTGGGTTTTCAGGCCCTCCCTCTTCTTTTAATAATTGGCTTTTCAGTTCCAGCAGGTATTGTTCATGGCGTTCTTGCAATTTTTTATTTACTTTCTGCTCGATGGAATTATGCACCTTCTGCAAGGCGAATATTTCAGCCATTTTATCTTCCAATTGCTCTAAAATATCAGGGATTTCCTTCAGGCTTGGCACCTTTTCCAAGGTAGGATCTTCATAAAATATCTTTTGCAAACCTAGTACCTTTTTTTCCACCCCACGTGAACGGAGGAGTGTAAGGGAATCAAATTTGGCAGCTTTTAAAATAAGTTTATCCGCCCCGTAGAAGCTGCTTAAAAGATCATAAATAACACTGACCCTTTTTTTAAATTCTTCCCTTCTATCCTTTTGAGAAATAGATATTTTTTTCCTCATATCAACGCACAAAATATTATAGTAAAGGATAGATTTTGTGCCGCCCCTCCTTCATCTTCCATACATACTATCTCGACTATTCTTCTTCGACAATAACATTCACTGAAGCAACCACTTCTTGATGAAGCCGAACTTTCACCTGAAAATTACCCAGCGACTTTATTGGCTCTTCTAGTTGGATTTTTTTCTTCTCAACCTTGATTCCTTCTGCTGCAATTGCTTCTGCTATATCGGCCGAAGTAACAGAACCAAAGAGTCTGCCTCCTTCCCCAGCCTTGGTTTTAAAAATAATGGTTTTTTCAGAAAGAAGCTTTGCAAGCGTTTGGGCGTTTTCTTTTTCCTTCATGAATTTTTTGGCTTTGGCAGTTTTTTTCATTTTATTATCCTTAAGCCGGCCCGGTGTTGCCTCCTCCACAAGCCCCTTTGGAATAAGATAGTTTCGAGCATACCCCGGGGATACGGTTTTTATTTCACCCTTTTGGCCCAGTTTTTCAATATCCTGTTTTAAGATTACCTCCATAATTACATAGCCCCTTTCTTGGATTAGATGTACACTTCTACAGGAAAACATTCTGTTTTTCAAGATTATTTCCTGCCTTAAATGCTATGGAAATTAATATACCTAATACTAAGAAGCGGCAACTCTTAAGAGCTACCGCTGTTATTTTATTCTGAACTATAGGGCAGCAACGCTATTTGTCTGGCCCTCTTTATTGCCGTGGTTAGCTGCCGCTGGTGTCTTGCACAATTACCAGAAATACGCCGGGGCAA
>JBMNNS010000114.1:0-4218 GCA_050942625.1 Dethiobacteria bacterium | reverse complement strand
ATTGTCATCCTGAGGAAAGCATTGTCATCCTGAGCAAAAGCATTGTCATCCTGAGCAAAAGCATTGTCATCCTGAGCGATAGCGAAGGATCTTAGTTGACACAATTCGGGCACTTCGTTCATTCAGAATGACACAATTCGGGGCTTTTTCAGTGGCCTCGAACCGTAACCTGTCACATTTCTTTATTTATTATGCTGGCTATGTTAAACTTTACCTTAGGACGTTTATATAAAGGAGTTAACTATATGTTAAAAAATATTTTCAAAAGAATATTTTTGTTTACTTCGCTATCGCTGATTATAATTATTTTAGTTTTATTTATTACAAGCCCTGTTCCAAGGATAAATATTCCCTGGATGGGTAAAGTCTCAGAATTAGATACTGACGAAGATATAATAACCCTAAAGAATACCGATATTGTACAAAAAGACAACTGTATAGAAAATTATATGAGGAGTGTTATCCTGGCGGCAGCTGGGGATGTCATGGTACATAGTCCGCAGTTTAAAGGGGCTTATCTTCCAGAGGAAGATAAGTATGATTTTAACGACAATTTTACTTATATTGCACCATACCTGCAGAAGGCTGATTTTGCTGTCGCAAACCTGGAAACAACCCTGGCCGGACCGGAATACGGTTATAGTGGATACCCCCTTTTTAATTCCCCTCCGGAAATTGTTTCCGCCTTAAAGGAAGCTGGTTTTAATTTATTATTCACAGCCAACAACCATTCCCTGGATAAGGGGGAAAAGGGCATAATAAATACTATTCGGCACATTGAAGAATCGGGCCTAAGTTTTGTAGGGACTGCCCGAAATGAGGAAGAAAAAAACAAAATTGCTATGTTTCATATTAATGAACTTAAAATTGCTTTTTTTGCTTATACCTATGGGACAAACGGGATACCGTTCCCTGATGGAAAGGATTACCTGGTTAGCTTAATTTCTAAGGAAAAGATGGAAGCAGATATACGCCGGGCAAAAGAACTGGAAGCAGATGTCATTATCTTTGGACTGCACTGGGGTAATGAATACCAGCGTTACCCAACTGAACAGCAAAGAGAATTGGCCAGGTATTTAATTGAGCAGGGGGTAGACCTTATTATTGGCGGACACCCCCATGTCGTGCAACCGGCAGAATACATAAAAACTGACAATAATGAAGGTTTAGTTTTGTATTCACTAGGTAATTTCATTTCAAATCAACGCACCCGCTACTGCGATAGTGGGGTTGTCGTCTTAGTTGAGATTGAGAATGATTCACGGGAAAATTCCAACCACGTGTCCTTGTTGGAGATCAACCCTACCTGGGTGTACAAGTTTTATGAACATGGCAGATCCAAATATAAAATACTTCCGGTACTTGGCCCAACGTGCAAGGATACATACCAGGAAATGTTTAACCTTAATGCTAGTGATTTACAGAGGCTGGAAGAGGTGCCTCTGGAAATAAGGGAGATAATGCATAACTAGGGGGACAGGTCGAGACTACTGAAAAAGTTCCGAATTCTGTCAGCTAAGATCCTTCGCTATCGCTCAGGATGACAATGCTATTGCTGGGATGACAATGCTATTGCTCAGGATGACAATGCTATTGCTGGGATAACAATGCTATCGCTCAGGATGACAATATGGCAGTTTTTAAAAACCGGCTTTTTCAGTGGCCTCGGACAGGTTCCCCCCCCTTTTAAGCCTGCATCGACCAGGGCCTGGACAAGAATCTATTCTTTTGACGAATATTTGTTTCCCATTGCTACGGCCCTGTGAATTCTACTTATTGTTTTTTCTTTGCCAAGGAAGGATATAATTTCAAATAGATCCGGCCCCATCGTACAACCGGTAACGGCAAGCCTGAGGGCAGGGTTTATTTTTGAAAGCGATAACTCTAAGCCATTACTTAAAATGCCCAGCCCTTCCTTAACATTTTCAACTGTAAAAGGTTCAACTTTTTCAAAGGTTTTGGCGACCTCACCCAGGATAAAGGCGGTTTTATCCCGTTGGAAATGCTTCCGCATTGCCTTTTCATCATAAGAGAAATCGTCTTTAAAAAAGTATAAACAAGCCTCCCCTACCTCTGCAAGGGTTTTAACCCTGTCCCTGATAAGGTCGATAACCTTTTTAACCCTTTCCCTTTCCGCTGAAGATATTTGTGACGGTATAATACCCTCTTTTGTCAAAAAAGGTATGGTTTTCTCCACGAGGGCCTCCAGATCCATGGTTCTCATATAATAGCCATTGAGCCAGGTAAGTTTCTTAATATCATAGATGGCAGGGTTTTTACTGACTTTTTCCAGGTTAAAAAGTTCTATCATCTCCTCTGTACTCATTATTTCTTTATCTTCGCCCGGAGACCAACCTAGTAGCGCCAGGTAGTTGACCAGGGCCTCCGGCATGATCCCCATGTTTTTGTATTCCTCTACAGATGTTGCTCCATGCCTTTTACTTAGCTTGCTGTGGTCCGGTGCTAAGATCATGGGCACGTGAGCATAAACGGGTACCTTGTAACCCAATTGCTTGATAATTAACTGCTGCCTGGGCGTATTGGACAGGTGTTCTTCCGCTCTGATGACGTGGGTAATATTCATGAAGTGATCATCAATTACCGAAACCAGGTTATAGGTGGGTAAACCGTCTGATCTGGTAATGATAAAGTCGTCAAAAACTTTATAATCAAAGGTTACCCTCCCTCTAATAAGGTCTTCAACTACAATTTCCTCTTCTGGCGGCAACAGGAGTCTTATTACATATTTCTGTCCGCCGGCCACCCTTTTTTCTCTTTCTTCTTTTGTTAAATGCCTGCATTTGCCGCTATAGCGGGGAGGTTTACCTTGTTTTCGAAGTATCTCCTTTTGTTCTTCCAACTCTTCCACGGTGCAAAAACAGGGGTAAGCCTTACCTCCTTCCAATAGTTTTTTAGTTTCTTCCTTATATATGGCAAGCCGCTCTGATTGAACATAGGGACCATATTCCCCTTCCTTTCCCGGGCCTTCGTCCCAATTCAAACCCAGCCAACTTAATGAATTAATAATGGACTTAAGATGTTCTTCTTTCGAGCGTTCCCTGTCAGTATCATCAATGCGCAGGATCATTTTACCCCTATTATGCCTGGCAAAAAGCCAGTTAAATAAAGCTGTCCTTGCCCCACCGATATGAAGTTCCCCCGTTGGGCTGGGGGCAAACCTAACCCGTATTTCTTTCATGAATAAAGCACCCCATTTGTTTTTATATAATAATTAATAATTTCTGTTCACAAAACCAAATTCCTGCAGTTTTTAATGCCACACTCATGGACCGAAAAAATAAGGCCTTAAAGGAGGTTTGCCTTAAATTATGGTTTTTATACCTCTAAATACCTATTTAACCTGTACTTACCTATAGGATTGTATCATGAAATGCCTTTATATCAAAAAAAAACCTGTGGAGTCCACAGGATAAATTATTATTAATAATACAAAAGATTTCTTTTTTATTATTAAAGCAGGGCGAGAAAAACTCCTGCGGCTACAGCAGATCCAATGACGCCGGCCACGTTTGGCCCCATAGCATGCATGAGAAGATAGTTGTTTGGATTAGCTTTTTTGCCAACTGTTTGGGAAACCCTTGCTGCCATAGGAACAGCTGAAACGCCCGCAGAACCTATTAAAGGATTTACTTTACCATTTGTTAATTTACACATGAGTTTACCCATCAGAACACCGCCCGCAGTACCAAAGGCAAAAGCTATGAGCCCTAAAGCAATGATCATCAGCGTCTGTGGAGTCAAAAAATATTCAGCGCTTGCTTTGGCACCAACAGTAAGCCCTAAGAAAATAACTACAATATTATTCAGCTCATTCTGGGCAGTTAAGTTTAAGCGTTCTGTTACCCCACATTCCCTTAAAAGGTTGCCGAACATCAGCATTCCCAAAAGGGGGATAGCATCGGGCAATAAAAGGCCTGTTAAAATGATAACAAAAATGGGAAAAATGATTTTTTCCGTTTTAGAAACCGGCCTTAACTGCTCCATAACGATTTTTCTTTCCTTTTCGGTCGTTAAGGCTTCCATAATGGGAGGTTGAATAATTGGGACCAGGGCCATATAGGAATAGGCAGCAATCGCTATGGCTCCAAGCAATTCGGGCGCCAGCCTTGACGTCAAATAAATGGCCGTTGGACCATCGGCTCCACCAATAATACCGATAGAGCCTGCCTGGGCAGGTGTAAAGCCAAGGAAAATGGC
>JBMNNS010000023.1:0-22025 GCA_050942625.1 Dethiobacteria bacterium | reverse complement strand
CGGCTACTGATCCCGCGCTTAAAATCCTTCAACAGGTTCGTGATGAAGCCCATCGTTTTGCCCTTTCTTTAAGCAGGGACCTGAATGTAAAAAATAGCCTGGCATCGATCCTGATGAAAGTACCAGGCATTGGACCCACCCGTTCCAAGGCGTTGCTTAAACATTTTGGTAGCCTGGAACGGTTGCGAAAGGCTTCCTTAGAAGAGTTGACAGCAGTTCCCAGTATGAACGAGCTTAGTGCCCGAAACCTGTACAAGGAATTTCACGATGAAGCAGGGTTGTAAATTGCTCGGCCAGTAAAAAAGGAGGTATATAATTGGAGGCAAGTAATCTTTCCGAACTGGATAAGATTATTAAAAAGGAAGTAGTGGTTGATTTGCCTGGTAAAAAATTTATATTTTGGGTTGTTGAAAATATTGAGGATTTGATTCTGGATGTGGCAGACGAGGATCAGGTTCCTTGCTGGGCGGATATCTGGCCGGCCTCATATGGCCTGGCCCGCTATATCTGGCAGGATCTTCGTTTTGAACCAGGGGAGGAAGTATTAGAACTTGGGGCAGGTATGGGTTTGCCTGGGGTGGTTTGTGCCGCTAAGGGGGCGAATGTTACACTTTCGGATTTTAACCCTACTGCCTTAAAATTAGCAGAAGAAAATGCTCACAAAAATGGGGTTAATGTTTCCCTCTTGCAAGAAGATTGGCGTGTTTTTTCCACTAACAAACAGTATGATTGCCTGCTTGCTTCAGACATATTGTATGATCCAAGGCTCAACCCTTTTTTAGGAAAAATTTTTTACAATAATTTAAAACCTGGTGGCAGGATCATAATTGCCCATCCTGAACGGAAAGTTACATACCGTTTTATCGAGGGCTGGTATAATAGCAGTCTTTTTGCTCAGGAGGTATTTTTTACGAATGTTGAGCTGGAAGATACACTTCTCCCCAGCTATAAAATTGCCCTTCATCTTTTACAGCATTACGGCGGTTTGAAAAATAGAGCTGGGATGAAAGGATTTTTGTAATAAAGGAATTATTCTTCCCATTTTACCGTAATAGTGGTGGAAGAGCTCTTTTCCTTCTTTGCTTTCATGCATAATGGCCATAGCGAAGAGGTTGGCAAAGAGTTCTTCAATACCCTGGGAGGAAGGGCAAAGTAGTCCGGGGTAGTCCCCGGGATCCATATTGGCAAGGAGGATCCTGAAGGTTTGGGGAAGGGGTTTGCCGGCCAGAAATTTTTTGAAAATTAGATGCCCTATTTCATGTAAAATAAGGTAGATACCTTTTGATACCTTTTTTTCGGGAAAACTGTAGAGGACAATGACATGGGGGTTATAAAGATAGCAGGCTGCTGTATTTTCACGGTATGGTGGTGCTACAATGAGAGCAGGCCGTCCTCCCCGGTGAAAAAGATAGGGGGAGTATTTGCTGCTGAGCAGCATTTTTACGGCTGAAAAAAAGGAATTTTTCCAGAGTCCCTCATCGCCTTTATAACTAAGGTGTAGTGACTTTAAATAAACCAGTACCTCCCTAAAAGTTTTTAGTTGGTAGGTGATTCCCTGAAAACCTTTTGTATGGTGGTAACCTGGGGCATAGCAGGGGGGTAAAATATCCATTAAAATTCTCATGACGAGCATCCTTCCCCCTTCTAATCCTTCGCAGTAGCAGAGACCATGATGTGAAAATAATAACTGGGGTGCAAGGGCATAAAAATCTTCCAATAGTTCCCTTTTCTTTTCCCTGAGCAGCTTTTCCCAGTACTGATCTTCCACATCATCTTCAGTGTAGAAATCAATCATATTTTCTAAAAAATCAATTGCCCATTGTACAGGTTCTGATATTTCAATTTCCCTTTTTACCAAAATTTCCATTTGATAACCTCCGTTAAACTTGTTGACAGGATTTTCCTTCCCCGTTAGTATTGTTTATATGACTATTAATTTTATTTTGTGCGAAAAGGTGAATATTTATGAAATATAAACTTCTTGCCCTTGATCTCGATGACACCCTTCTAAATGATGAATTTATAATATCGGCACGAAATATTGAAGCTATCCAGAAGGTTGCTAAGAAAGGGATCTTGCCTGTTATAGCAACAGGCCGCATGTTTTGTTCAGCCCTTCCTTATGCCAGGCAGTTAGGGGTAGATCTACCTTTGATCACTTACCATGGTGCCTTGATCAAAAATGCAGGCAATGAGGAGATACTCAGGCATTGTACTATCCCCTATGAAATGGCTGCAGGCATAATTCGTTTTGGAGAGAAAAACAAATTGCATTTAAATCTCTATCTTGATGATAGACTTTTTATTGAAGAAGAAAGCACTGAATCCCATTACTATCAAAGTATTGCCTCTATTCCTGTTAACCCGGTGGGGGATTTATCCGTTTTTCTTTTTAATAGACAACAAGAGCCTACCAAAATTACCTTCATAAACAAAGAGGGATACCTTAGTGAGATAGAATCTTTACTTCGGAGTATTTACCCCGAACTTTCTATTTTGCAATCACGTCCTTATTTTTTAGAAATAACCCATCGGGATGCTACAAAAGGTCAGGCCTTAAATTTTTTAGCCAAAAAAGAAAATATTTTGCCGGAACAAATAATTGCTATTGGTGACAGTTATAATGATATAGACATGCTGGAATTTGCGGGGCTTGGGGTAGCGGTTGGCAATGCGCCGGAAGAGGTTAAAAAAGCCGCTGATGTAATTACCGGCTTAAATACTGAGGATGGTGTAGCGGCCTTTCTAGAAGAATATTTTCTTTAAGAGAAAAATATCAACGGAGGCGGGTCTTATTTTGCTAGATATAAAACTTGTTGCTGATTTACATGTTCATACAATTGCAAGTGGTCATGCTTATAGTACGGTTGCAGAAGTCATAGAAGCAGCCTCACAAAGGGGATTAGAGGCTCTGGCCTTGACAGATCACGGGCCATCCATGCCTGGAGGGCCTTACCGCTACTATTTCGGCAATCTTTTTGTTATCCCGGAGAGGGAAAAAAATGTAGAAATTTTAAAGGGCGTAGAGGCAAACATTATTGACAGGGACGGCACCCTTGATCTGCCTGATTATTACCTTGAAATGTTGGACATCGTGTGGGCAGGACTCCATGTTCCCTGCCTGCAGCCTGCCAGCCGTGATCTAAATACGGAGGCTTTATTGAATGCCCTTAAAAACCCCTATGTCGATGGCATTGTGCATCCTGGTAATCCTGATTTTTCCATTGATGAGGAAGCTGTTGTCCAGGCTGCCCAAAAAGAAGGCAAGTTGCTGGAAATAAACAACAGTTCCTTCATCATCAGGCGTGGCAGTAAAACAAGGTGTCTTGATATTGCACGCCTGGTTCAACGTTATGATGGCCTTGTAGCTTTAAATAGCGATGCACACATAGCTAAGGATGTTGGTAACCACGAGCGGGCTCTAAAATTGGCCCTGGATGCTGGCCTTTCCTCCGAACAAATTATAAATACTGACTGGGGACGTGTTAAAGACTTCCTAAAGGCCAGGGGAAAAAAACGTTTTCAAAATTAATAATTTTTAAGAACCGCTGCAATGACAGGTTTATGTTGTGTTCTGGATAGTTTTAAATATTTTTGTAATATTTTTTAGCAGGAAAAAATATATAGAATAAAAGACAAGGACAAGATACATAAGAGACAAGAGACAAATCTGGGATTCAAGTAACAGGAGGCAGGCCGTGATGGAGAAAGGGACCTTGGTACAGGATATTGGTGAATTTGCACTTTTAGAACGGTTGACTGCGGTATTGGGCTCTGTTGGCCTGGGTGCCGGCCAGGGTGTTATCAGGGGGATCGGTGATGATGCTGCTGTTTTGCAGCCAACCCCTGGTACAAGGCTCCTGGCTACCTCTGACATGCTTATTGAGGGGATCCATTTTGATCTATCCTATATTTCACCAAGACAATTGGGTTGGAAGGCCCTTGCAGTTAGTCTAAGTGATATCGCGGCCATGTGTGGCAATCCAAGGTGGGCCCTTGTTACACTTGGAATCAGGCCGGACTTGGAGATCGGTTTTTTGGAAAACATTTATGCCGGGATTGCCGAATTGGCAAAAAAATATGGTATTATTATTGTGGGTGGGGATACATGTTCTTCACCGGAAGGTCTTGTGCTGGATATTTGCATTTTAGGCGAAGCTCACAGGGCAGAAGTTGTTTACCGTTCTGGGGCAAGGGAAGGTGATATTATCCTTGTGACAGGTAGCCTGGGGGCTTCGGCTGCAGGGTTGCTCTGCCTGCAGAAAAAAATTGAGCATATTGATCCTGGAATGAAGGATTCCTTGTTAAAGGCTCATTTGACCCCTACACCCCGTGTAAAAGAGGCCTCTATTTTAGTAAAAAGCGGAATTGTGGGCGCTGTTAATGATATTAGTGATGGGCTAGCCTCGGAACTGCATGAAATTGCCCTTGCCAGTGGTTGTGGGGCGCATATTTGGGCTGAGCGTATCCCCATTGACAAGCCCACTGCTTATTTGGCCCAGCAGCTAAAAACTGATCCCCTCCACTGGGCTCTCTATGGCGGGGAGGACTATGAATTGGTGATCACGATATCTGGTGGCAAAGGTTCGCCTTTAAAGGCCAGAAGGCTTGCCCGTAGTATAATGAAGGCTACCGGTACCCCGCTCCATTTTATTGGAAGGATCTTTCCAGCTTCTGAAGGCCTAAAAATTGTATATTCTGGCGACAGGGTTGAACCTTTGCTCCCCAGGGGGTACAATCATTTTTGTCCTCATTTACCCACACAGGGGTTGTGTTAGTCTGTCTCCAAACTACTATCCAATGTTTTCTTCTGTTAGGTTTTTTGTTTGGTTAATACTAAAAATTGCGGTTACCCAGTCTTTATTGTCAACCGGGAAAGATGGTGTGTTAGTGTCTAAGATTAGGTTTGTGTTGATTACAGGTTTTTCTGGGGCAGGTAAAAGCGGGACACTGAAATGTTTTGAGGATCTTGGTTTTTTTGCCATCGACAATTTGCCACCAGCATTAATACCCAAATTTGCCGAACTTTGTATTCAATCTGAGGGCAAAATTAACCGGGTAGCACTGGTATGTGATATCAGGGGCGGGGAATTGTTTGGCGGTTTGTTTGATGCACTGGACATACTTGAGGGGATGGGTTTTGATTATGAAATCCTTTTTTTGGAGGCTACTGAGGAGGTCCTGGTGCGGCGCTTTAAGGAAACAAGACGCCGCCATCCCCTCTTGGAAAAGGGTACTATTATAGAGGCAATAAAAGAAGAAAAAAAGCTCCTGGAAGATATGAGGGGAAAAGCAGATTTAATTATAGATACCTCCGGCCTGGCTTTGGCTGATCTGAAGGAAAAAATTTACCGCCTTTATGAACCGGATAAATGGGAAAAGAATATGTTGATAACAGTGATCTCCTTTGGCTATAAGTACGGCCTTCCTCTTGATGCTGACTTAGTCTTTGACGTTCGTTTTTTGCCCAATCCTTTCTACGTTGATTCTTTACGTCACCGTAAGGGAAACAGCAAGGAGGTTCAGGACTATATCTGGAAATGGCCTATAACACACCGTTTTTTTCAAAAAATGCAAGACATTATCGAATTTTTAATACCTTGTTATATTAAAGAAGGGAAACCACATTTGGTTATTGCAATTGGTTGTACAGGTGGTAAACATCGCTCTGTTGCCCTGACTATAGAATTAGCCAGTCTACTTACTGCTCAAAACAATCGGGTCAAAATAGAACACCGTGATATAAATAAGGTTTAAGGTGATGTTTTATGCAAAATACCCGGCTGGAAAGGATGCAGGAAGTGTTTAAATGGTTTTACCCAGGCCTTGGTATTAAGCGTTGGCTTCTGGTAACTATGGTGGGATTGATTATTTTAAGTTTGGGACTGTTTTCGATCTGGTGTTCCGTTGTAGAGGAATATGAAATACTTTTTTTGGCATCCCTGAGGAAATTTTCCCCTTCAATTTTAGGGAACATTACAATTATATTATTAGGTTTCAGCCTTTTGCTTTGGGGACTACAGCAAACAAGTAATGCGATTGCAGGTGTTTTGCTCCCACATCGCGGGAAGCACCTTGTTAAGGAACTGTATCTGAAGCGTTACCTGGAAAAAGGACCTAGAATAGTGGCTTTGGGAGGTGGTACGGGGTTATCTATTTTGTTAAGGGGCCTAAAGGAATATACTTCAAACATTACTGCTATTGTGACGGTTACCGACGACGGGGGTAGTTCAGGGCGTCTCAGGAGTGAGATGGGCATGCTCCCGCCTGGTGACTTACGCAATTGTTTGCTCTCGTTGGCAGACACAGAGCCCCTTCTTGAAAGACTTTTTCAACATCGTTTCCAGGGAAGCAAAAGTTTGGAGGGCCATAATTTCGGAAATCTTTTCATTGCGGCACTAACAGAAATGGTGGGTTTTGAACATGCTATCCAGGAAATTAGCAACGTCCTCGCCATAAAAGGAAAGGTGCTGCCTGTTACGTTGCAGCATGTTGTCCTGGAGGCCGAATTTTCCGATGGTTCCAAGGCCGTGGGGGAAACGAATATTATTAAAAAAAACAGGTCTATAAAGAAACTCTCCCTTTTGCCTTCTGACTGTAAACCCCTTCCGGAGGTAATAGCTGAAATCAAAAAGGCCGATGCTATCGTCCTTGGCCCAGGGAGCCTTTACACTAGTGTATTGCCAAATCTTTTAGTCCCTGGTGTTAAGGAAGCAATTAAAGAATCAGGGGCATTTTGTTTTTATGTATGTAATATTATGACTCAGGCAGGGGAAACCAGCGGATACAGTGCTTCACAACACCTTAGAGCCCTTGAACGGCATGGTTGCGGGGACATGGTTGATTGCATTATTGTAAATACCAATACCCACCTTTCCATGGAATTAGCTAAAAAATATCAAATGGAAGGCTCCGTTCCTGTAAAGGTGGATATGGAGGCCCTCTCACAACTTGGAATCATGGTTATCAAAGCCCATTTACTCCAACAGGCCCCCCTAGTCAGACATGACGGTCGTAAGCTGGCCACCATCATTATAGAAACAATGATTGAGCGGGAAACCGGACTGGAAGGTTTATGGGCCTATACTCATTTAAGTTTGAACGGGCGTTTTCGGCGCAATAGAAAGGAAATGGGTGGTTATTCCTACAATCCTTTTTCAAAAACCCAGAAAAAATTAGAACGTTTTTTACAAAAAGCTATTACAAGAATTTAATAAGAAAAAGGTAGCGATCTTTTATGCTCTCTTTTGCCATGCAAGTAAAAAATGAATTGGCAAGGTGTAACTTGAAAGAACACTGCTGTGCTTGTTCGGAATTACGTGCTTTTTTACAAATGAATGGCAGTTTAATCATTGGTTCAAACCAGACCAGGATTAGGCTGCAGACAGAGATCGCCTCTGTTGCAAGGAAGTTATTCACCTTATTTAAATATTGTTTTGTAATTACTCCTGAGGTGTCTTTTTATCAACAAAAACGTTTTCAAAAAAAGAAAGTTTTTCTTCTTCAAGTTTCAGGAAGAAGGGAAGTTTTGAAAATACTGCAGAAGTTGGAGTTAATTACCTTCAGGGATAGTAACCCTTTCCCTTGTATACCCCCCTTCCTTCAAGAGGCAGGGGCAGATGGCCTGTCTAAACAATGCTGCCGGCGGGCTTATTTAAGAGGTGCATTTTTAGCAAGTGGTTCATTAATTAACCCTGGAAAGGATTACCACCTGGAAATCGCTGTACCCTATGAGGATTACGCTCTGGAAATTCTAAAAGTCATGGCCTCTTTCCATTTGGAAGCACGCTTTTATGAAAAAAAAGAAAAATATAGAGTTTATTTAAAGGGGGCTGAAAAGATCGGAGAATTATTGCGGGTTATGGAGGCTTCCAATGCACTTCTAAAATTTGAAAATATCAGGGTTGTGAAAAGTGTAAGGAATCAAATTAACCGTCTAGTTAATTGTGAAACTGCAAATTTGACCAGGACAGTATTTGCTTCCCAGGAGCAGATCAGTAATATTAAACTTATCGAAAAAACTCTGGGGTTGGA
This sequence comes from Dethiobacteria bacterium, assembly GCA_050942625.1. Classification (GTDB taxonomy): domain Bacteria; phylum Bacillota; class Dethiobacteria; order DTU022; family UBA8154; genus JBMNNS01. The sequence goes on along the minus strand of JBMNNS010000023.1, from coordinate 13,991 downwards.
CAATATATCCCCCTCTTTAAGGGAGGTTGCCAACTTACGTCTCCGTTTCCCGGAAGCAACCCTTAAAGAATTAGGAGAAGAGGCTATCCCCCCGTTGAGCAAGTCGAGTGTAAACCACCGTCTAAGACGGTTAAATGCTCTGGCCCGTAGCATCAAGAAGTAGGTGGATCAGGTGTTTGAGGAAAAAAATTGCTATTTTGTTGACAAGCCTTCATGAGAAGAAAAGGAATTTTCAAAAAGATGTCGAAATAGTAGTTATAACTACTTAAAATGAAATACTCCCTCGGGAGAGAGGTTCTTATGAGCATGGGCATGAATTTTGAATTAAAAATTGAACAGGCTCAAAAATTGGTTATGACGCAGGAGTTGCAGCAGGCTATTGCTCTTCTCCAGTTTTCTGCTGTGGAGTTAATGGACTATATTCAGGAGGAGATCACCAATAACCCTGTCCTTGACGTCCAGGAGAAAGAAAGTAATGTTGCCGAAGATGAACGTGAGCAAAATAATAATGAAGAATTCAAGGAAGAGGGTTCTTTTGATTGGGAGGAATATTTTAATGATTATGAACCTTACCATCACCGTGGTTCTTTAGCTACTAACAATGAGGCGGGATCCCCACCGTACGATTATTATTTAAGCCGTGAAGCCAATTTAACCGAACATCTTCTTTCACAACTAAGGTTGTCAACGGAGGATCGACGGCAGTATTCGATCGGTGAATATATAATTGGGAACCTTGACGCTGCAGGCTATTTGCAGGGTGAGGTTGATGATCATATCAGTTATTTAAATGTTACCAGGGAAGAATTTTATAAAGCCCTCCAACTGGTTCAAGGCTTTGATCCCGTTGGCGTTGGCGCCAGGAGTCTTGAAGAATGTTTGCTACTCCAGCTTCGCCAACTCGGGAAAAGTTATCCCCTCGCCGAAGAAGTAATTAAAAATTATTTGCCGGATTTAGCCAAGGGAAAATGTCGCAATATTGCCGAAAAATTAAAGGTTTGTCCTAAGGAACTTCAAAAAGCGGTTGACCTCATCAGGACGCTCAACCCCAAACCCGGGGCCTACCTTGGTGGCGGCGATGAAGTTAAATATATAGTTCCGGATGTTATTGTAGAAAAGGTAGAAGGCGACTTTGTGATCATCATTAATGATAATATTCCTCAACTTACAATAAGCCCCTTTTATCGTAGTCTTTTACGTCAGGAAAAAGAGGAAAATATTAGTAAATTTATTAAGAAACGTATGGACAGCGCTATGTGGTTGATCAAAAGCATAGAACAAAGGCGTGTAACCCTTTATAAGGTAACTGAACAGATTGTCAAAATACAAAGGCCGTACTTTGAAAAGGGAATTCATTACTTAAAACCCTTAACCTTAAAGGAGGTAGCGGATCGGATCGGTATTCATGAATCAACTGTAAGCCGGGCAACCACCAATAAATATGTACAAACACCCAGGGGCCTTTTTTCCTTAAAATATTTCTTTTCAGGTGGTATAAGTGGGATAAGGGGAGAAATGCATTCTGTTTTAAGTATAAAATCCCATCTCAAAAACCTGATTGAAAAGGAGGATGACAATTCCCCGTTAAGCGATCAAAGGTTGGTTGAACTGCTGAGGGAATGGGGGATTAAGATTTCACGCCGCACCGTGACAAAATATCGTGAGGAAATGGGTATTTCAGCCTCTTTTAAACGGCGCCGGGTTTAACTTAAATATTAAGGAAATTACATAGATATAGCTCCAGACTTATAAAATGGGTCAAAAAAGTTCCCTGTTGGGCTTTTTTTGGCCTATTTTTTATAGTATAGTTTAATATGGAAAGCATTATCATTCCACGAAACACAAAATTTTATGAACAGAAGCTGGTTTCAGGTGCTTATTGTTATAAAAAGGTAAAAGATCAAAACCTTGTTTTGTCATCTTAAAAATCAATTTATTTATTGATGGAAGTATATTTTCGGTGGTTTTCCACATAGTAAAGTTATAAAAACCACTATATTTTTGGAAATGCGGCCTAAAGGTGATAATTAATGATCAAAGAAGGAGGCAGGACTATGGCTGTTAAGGTTGGAATCAATGGTTTTGGAAGGGTGGCGAAAGCTTGTTTGCGTGCTTCTTTTGAGCATGGGGATGTGGATGTGGTTGCTGTTAACAGTACACGCAAGCCTGATTTTTTAGCACATATGTTAAAATATGATTCGGTTTACGGTATTTTTGATGCCGAAGTGGAAGCCCGTGAGCAAAGCTTGATCGTTAATGGACACCGCATAGAAATTCTTGCTGAAAGGGATCCTTCTTTGCTCTCCTGGGAGGACAAAGGAGTTGAAATTGTTCTGGAGGCTACCGGTAGTTTTAATAATCGTGAGGCTGCCGCACAGCACTTTAAGGGCGGGGCTAAAAAAGTAATAATCACTGCACCAGGTAGCGATGTGGATTTAACTGTTGTCATGGGGGTCAATGAAGATCAATACGATCCCGCAAAACATGACATAGTTTCTAATGCTTCTTGTACTACCAATTGTCTGGCGGTGGTCTGCAAGGTATTACATGAAAAAATAGGGATTAAAAAAGGCCTAATGACTACTATACACTCTTACACAAACGACCAGCGCCTGCTTGATATAACCCATTCTGACTACAGGCGTGCCAGGGCAGCTGCTGTGTCAATGATACCGACAACAACAGGTGCTGCCAGAAACGTTGGGCTGGTACTACCGGAACTAGAGGGTAAAATCAATGGAGTAGCTGTTAGGATTCCTACCTTTGCTGTGTCCCTTGTTGACTTAGTGGCGGAGTTTGAAAAGGAGATTAATGAAAAAGAAATTAACCAGCTTCTGGAGGAAGCCAGTAAAAATGAAATGAAGGCTTACCTCAATGTTTCGTACGAACCACTTGTTTCTATTGACTACAGGCAAAGCCGTTATTCTGCAGTTGTCGATGCCCTTTCCACAATGGTTGTCGGTGACAAAATGGCGAAAATTCTGGCCTGGTATGATAATGAATGGGGCTATTCTACAAGGGTTTTAGACCTGGCTGTTTTTCTTGCTAAAGCAGGATTATAGAAAAAAACATAAAAAGTTGATATAGGGGTGTATTTATTTGTCTTACTTAACGCTTGATGATTTTTCCCTTGCCGGGAAAAATATTTTTGTAAGAGTTGATTTCAATGTCCCTCTCGATCTCAAGGGGAAGATACTGGACGATTCTAAAATTCGTGCATCTTTACCTACACTCCAGAAACTTTTGGAACAGGGTGCAGGAAAAATAATCTTGGCCTCCCATCTTGGCCGCCCTGGTGGTAAAATCGTTGATGAACTGCGCATGGACCCGGTTGCAGAACGCCTCAGGGAGCTTTTAGGACGAGAAGTTAAAAAAAGCGATCAGGTAGTTGGCGAAGAGGTTGAAAAAACAATCAACAACCTGCCTCCGGGTTCTGTTATTTTGTTGGAAAACGTAAGGTTTGAAGAAGGTGAACAAAATAATGACCCAGGACTGGCTGCCGCATATTCACGACTTGCCCATCTGTTCGTCAATGATGCTTTTGCCACAGCACACCGGGCTCACGCCTCAAATGTTGGTATAGCCGATTATCTGCCGGCAGCGGCAGGTTTATTGATGGAAAAAGAAATCACCTACCTCAGTAAGATTAAGAAAAATCCTCCCCGTCCCCTGGTTGCTATACTGGGTGGGAAAAAAATTGCCGATAAAATAGGGGTTATCAATACTTTTTTGGGGGAAGTAGATAGTTTATTGCTGGGCGGGGGAATGGCCAATACCTTTTTAAAGGCCCAGGGGAATTATATGGGCAGTTCCCTTTATGATCAAGATCAGGTGGATTTAGCTGCTGATATTTTACGCAAAGCAGAGGAAAGCCGGGCAGAGGTTGTTCTCCCTATTGATGTGGTTGTTGCAGAAAGACTGCAGGAAAACAGTCCTCACAAAATAGTAGGAATAGAGGCAATACCGAAAGGGTGGATGGCTTTAGATATAGGGACTAAAACAGTAAAAATATTTCAGGATCATATTGCAAAGGCCAAAATGGTTCTCTGGAATGGGCCTCTTGGTGCCTATGAATATACACCCTTTCATAGGGGAACGGAAATGATAGCCAGGGCAGTTGCTGATTCAACAGCTCAATCCATTGTTGGGGGGGGCGATATTGTAGCTGCTTTGCAAAAAATGAATCTCACCCAAAAAATTACCCATCTTTCTACCGGTGGGGGAGCTGTTCTCGAATTTTGGGAGGGTAAACCGCTTCCTGGCCTTGTAGTATTGCAGGATCAGCATGCAAGAGCATGGAGTTAAATGAGGGAGGGGTGGGCTCAAAAAATGAGACAACCTATGATGATAGCCAACTGGAAAATGAACAAAAGCCTTTTGGAAGCAAAAAAATTTGTGGAGCAGTTGTCCGCAATGCTGGAGGAAAAGCTGCCGGGAAGGATTGATAGTGATCTTGTTATTTGTGCTCCCTTTACTGCCCTGTCTGCTCTTTCTAAAATGATGGCGGGAACCCCACTGTCCCTTGGTGCTCAAAATATGCATTGGGAAAAAGAGGGGGCTTTTACAGGGGAGATATCGCCACTAATGTTAAAAGAATTAGGAGTAAGGTATGTTATAATTGGGCATTCTGAAAGACGTACGCTTTTTAATGAAAATAACCAGGTGGTTTGTAAAAAGATAGCTTCGGCTTTTGCTCATGGTCTTCTTCCTATTCTTTGTATTGGGGAAAATTTGGAACAGCGCCGGGCGGAAAAAACAGAAGCATTGCTTAAGGAACAACTTTATGGTGCTTTAGAAGGTTTGAAACTGGAAGGAAACATCATGCAAAAATTAGTTATTGCCTATGAACCGGTGTGGGCCATAGGTACAGGTACTCCTGCGGAAGCTGAGGATGCACGGTCTGCAGCAACTTATATTCGTGCAGTCTTAAATGCATTATGGGGTGAACCTTCCCAAAAAATCAGGATTCTTTATGGTGGAAGTGTAAACCCGGAAAACATAACAAGTTTTATAAAACTTCAGGAGATAGATGGTGCGTTGGTTGGCGGCAGTAGCCTAAAAGTAACAGATTTTTTTGCACTGGTGAATGCTGTGATTTTTGAAAGGGGATCAGAAGGTGTCCTGTAAAAATAAGCCTCTTGTGGTCCTTGTCATTTTAGATGGCTGGGGATTGACAAAAAACATGGAGGGAAACGCTGTTTTTTTGGCAGACACCCCCAACATGGATAGGTTTTATCGTCTCTATCCCTCCAGCCGTCTTTTTTCCAGCGGCCAGGCTGTAGGGTTGCCCGAAGGACAGATGGGTAACTCAGAGGTTGGTCATCTAAACTTGGGTGCCGGCCGGATAGTCTGGCAAGATATGGTACGGATCAGTATGGCTATTGAGGACGGCAGTTTCTTCCACAATAAAGTTTTATTAAAAGTAATGAACGAGGTAATGGAACAGCAATCAAACCTGCACCTGATGGGCCTTTTATCCGATGGCGGGGTACATAGCCATAATACCCACCTTTATGCCTTACTGGATATGGCCGGTAAATTGGGCCTTACCAGTGTTTATATTCATGCCATACTTGATGGGAGGGATGTTCCTCCTACAAGTGCGGCAGGATATCTTCAGGAACTCGAGGATAAAATTAATGAACTTGGCTTCGGCAATATAGCCAGTATTTCTGGACGTTATTATTCTATGGATCGCGATCGGCGTTGGGAAAGAACAAAAAAAGCTTATTATGCTTATGTTTATGGCGATGGCCCCAGGTCGCCAAATATTGACAAAGCCCTTAGTATGGCATATCAAAGGGGGGAAACCGATGAGTTTGTTTTGCCAACCATAATTACAGGCGCGGACAGCAACCCCCTTGCTCTCGTAGAGAGTAAAGACGCCCTCCTGTTTTATAATTTTCGCGCTGATAGGGCCAGACAAATTAGCAGGTCGTTTGTAGAGAAAAATTTTCAAAATTTTGATCGGGGGCCTTGCCCACCATTCCCAAACTTTGTCTGTTTAACCGAGTATGATCCCCTTTTCCCGGCACCGGTGGTTTTCCCCCCCCAGTATTTAAACGATACCCTTGGTGAAGTAATTTCCAGGGCAGGTTTAAAACAACTAAGAGTTGCTGAAACAGAAAAATATGCCCATGTAACCTATTTTTTTAACGGTGGAAGGGAGGATCCCTTCCCGGGGGAGGATAGAATTCTTGTGCCTTCCCCTGGAGCAGCTACATATGATCTTGTACCTGAAATGAGCGCTTCCAGGGTTACAGATGAGGTCTTGAAAGCAATAGGGGATGGTAGTTATAATTTTATCGTTGTCAATTATGCTAATGCAGACATGGTCGGGCATACCGGTAAGCTCGATGCTGCTATCAAGGCCGTGAGGGCAGTGGATTTACAACTGGGCACTATTGTTGAAAAAGTTTTGGAAAAGGAAGGTGCTGTAATTATTACAGCCGATCATGGAAATGCTGAAAAAATGCTTTCAGAAGACCAGGAGCCACATACTGCTCATACCAAAAACGATACCCCTTTTCTCCTTATTACGCCCCAAAATAAGTACAAACTGTATCCCCAGGGGAGCCTGGCTGATGTTGCCCCCACTATTTTACAGCTTTTATCCTTGCCGGTACCGCAGGCTATGAATGGGAGATCTATGCTAATTAGTTGCACTGAAGAAAACTATGCCATCAATAAAATATAAAAAAACTGAGGTGATTTATGATGCCCACAACAATACGTACTATAATAGGCAGGGAAATTCTTGATTCAAGGGGGAATCCAACCGTTGAGGTTGACGTCAGGCTTGAATGCGGTGCTACCGGCAGAGCTTCCGTTCCCTCCGGGGCCTCCACAGGGACTTTTGAGGCTGTAGAATTAAGGGATAAGGATAAAAAGCGTTTTCAGGGCAAGGGGGTTTTAACAGCAGTACATAACATAAACGAAAAAATATTTCCTGTTCTAGAAGGTCAGGATGCCCTGAAGCAAAGCGATATTGATCGCATCATCATTAAACTGGACGGCACAGAAAACAAAAACAAATTGGGCGCTAATGCGATTTTAGCTGTTTCTCTTGCAGTTGCACGTGCTTCTGCAAACGCACTTGGCATTCCCCTTTATAGATACCTTGGGGGTGTAGGCGGGTTTTGCCTGCCTATACCAATGCTGAATATCCTTAACGGGGGCATGCATGCAGATAACAATGTGGATATTCAGGAGTTCATGATTGTCCCTGCTGGTGCCGGTACTTTCAGCGAAGCGCTCAGGATGGGTACTGAAGTGTATCATAACCTGAAAAAGGTCTTGAAGGAGGCGGGATTGGGTACCGGCGTAGGTGATGAAGGCGGTTTTGCCCCCAACCTCACTTCCAACGAGGATTCTTTGCAGTTCATTATGAAGGCAATTGAGGCCAGCGGTTATAAAGCAGGCAGCGATATTTTTTTAGCCTTGGATGTTGCAGCAACAGAACTTTATGAGGGCAGTAAATACCAACTTAGGGGCGAGGGCTTGGAGATGACCTCTCCTGAAATGATTAAATATTACCGAAACTTAATTGACAATTATCCAATTATGAGTATTGAGGATGGGCTGGCAGAAGAAGACTGGCAGGGTTGGAAGGAACTTACCGATGCCCTTGGCAGTAAGGTGATGTTAGTTGGGGATGACATTTTTGTAACCAATTCCAACCGCCTTGGTCGTGGAATCGAAAAAGGGGTTGCCAATGCCATCCTAATTAAAATGAATCAGATTGGAACTGTAACCGAAACGCTGCAAACCATACAAAAAGCAGTGCAAAATGGTTATAGTTGTGTTATTTCCCACCGTTCTGGTGAAACCGATGATACCGCCTTGGCAGATTTAGCTGTAGCTGTGAATGCAGGTTTTGTGAAAGCTGGGGCACCAGCACGTTCAGAAAGGGTAGCAAAATATAATCGTTTGCTACGTATAGAAGAAGAACTGGGCAAAACAGCTTATTTCCAAGGGAAGAAGATGTTATCCTGAAAGTTTCGAAAGTTTAATAATTGCTTGTCATTGACTGCTTCATGTGATAAAATACCTTTGATGTATATTCGTAAGAAAGAGGGTGAGGATTATCAAAACCGCACTCATTATCATTTTTTCCATCTTATGCCTGGCGCTAATTGCATCTGTTTTATTGCAATCAGGGCGTAGCGCAGGGCTATCAGGTGCTATCGCCGGTGGGGCGCAGGATCTTTTTGGTAAGAAGAAGGGTATGGATGAACTGTTAAGCCGTATAACTACCATTTTAGCAATTGGTTTTATGGTTGTAGCCATAATCTTAAATATTGTATAGCGTTAAAATGGAAATTGTTTTACAGTTTAACAGTTTTTTTATAAGGAAAGGAAAGGAGGAAAGTAGTTTTTGTAAGTAATTTCGGGGAATGGACAATATCTACTTAGGGGAGAGTGTAAAAAAAAGGAGGAGATGAATAAATGGATCTTGTTGTATGGGCCCCCATTGCCGGTATATTAGGTATTATATTTGCCATTTTTTTGTGGGGCAAGATTGGAAAAATAGATCCCGGTAATAAGCGTATGCAAGAAATTGCTGCAGCTATCCAGGAGGGTGCTATGGCTTTTTTGAACCGGGAATACCGCTCTTTAGCTATTTTTGCTATAGTTTTATTTTTTGTTTTAGGTTTTCTTATTGACTGGCGTACAGCTATTTGTTTTGTTATTGGTGCTATTTTTTCCGCCACCGCCGGCTATGTAGGCATGAAAGTGGCTACTTTAGCCAACGTGCGTACGGCAGCATCTGCCAGGCATGGGATTGGCGCGGCCCTCAATGTTGCTTTCTCCAGCGGCTCAGTTATGGGGATGATGGTGGCTGGAGTCGGACTTCTAGGGGTGGGCGTTCTTTATTTTATTTTCCGTGATCCTACCATCGTAAACGGTTATGCGCTGGGTGCCAGTTCCATTGCCCTTTTTGCCCGTGTTGGCGGTGGTATCTATACAAAAGCTGCTGACGTAGGGGCCGACCTCGTGGGTAAGGTGGAGGCAGGCATACCTGAGGATGACCCTCGTAATGCGGGCGTAATCGCCGACAACGTTGGTGATAACGTGGGCGACGTAGCAGGCATGGGGGCCGACCTTTTTGAATCCTATGTAGGCGCAATCATCGCGACCATGACGGTTGGTTTTCTTTTAGCGGCCAATGACAATAACAATCTTGGATGGGTAATGTTGCCGCTCCTTGTTGCTTCTGTAGGTATTATTGCCTCAATTATTGGCTTTTTCTTCGTCAGAGCTAAGGAAGGGGTACGTTTGGGAGCAGCCCTTGAACGAGCTACACTAGTATCCGCTATAATTGTTATAATCGCTGCCTATTTCCTATCCACCAGCATGTTGGGTGGGATCGGTATCTTTTTGTCAATTATTGCTGGGCTTCTGGCCGGTGTTATAATTGGTAAAATTACGGATTACTATACTTCATATTCTTTTAAACCAGTTCAGGACATAGCAAAAGCTTCGCAAACCGGTTCCGCTACCAACATTATCAGCGGTCTTGCGCTGGGGATGAAAAGCACAACACTACCCTTAATTACCATTGTTATTGGCATAATTGTTGCCTATGCCGCTGCAGAGTTTTATCATGGTGCTGGTTTTGGGGTTTATGGTATTGCGATTGCAGCTGTAGGCATGCTGTCTACTGTGGCTACTACGATTTCTGTGGATGCTTATGGCCCGGTAGCGGATAATGCCGGTGGTATTGCTGAAATGGCCGAGCTTGATGAATCGGTTAGGGAAATTACAGATGAGCTTGACGCTGTTGGTAACACAACAGCAGCCATCGGGAAAGGTTTCGCAATCGGTTCTGCCGCACTTACTGCACTGGCCCTTTTTACTGCTTACACACAGGCAGCACAAATTGATATTATTAATATTAACAATCCCTACGTTATTGTCGGCCTCTTCCTTGGCGGGGTAGTAATCTTCTTCTGTTCTGCCAAAACTATGGAAGCTGTGGGCAGGGCTGCTTTTGACTTGATTGAAGAAATACGTCGCCAATTCCGGGAGATTCCCGGCCTTATGGAAGGAAAAGCAAAGCCTGAATACGCCCGTTGTGTCGACATAAGCACTGCTGCAGCCCTCAAGGAAATGATAGTACCTGGACTGACAGCTGTAATTGTACCTTTACTCATTGGTTTTATTTTTGGGAAGGAGGCCCTGGGGGGCCTGCTGGCCGGGGCCCTGATCACTGGGGTGCTCATGGCAATTTTCATGGCTAACTCCGGTGGTGCCTGGGATAATGCTAAAAAATGGATTGAAACCGGACAGTTGGGCGGCAAAGGCAGCGAACCGCATAAGGCTGCCGTAGTGGGAGATACGGTAGGCGACCCCTTCAAGGATACCTCCGGTCCCTCCATGAACATACTAATCAAGCTAATGAGCATTGTAGCGCTTGTTTTTGCACCCCTTTTCTTCTAAAAGTAAGAAAAAAGGAGAGGAATATCAGAATTATAAATGGTCTTCCACCCACAGGATGTGGGAGCAAGTAATAGGCCTGCAATCCCCCCGGATCCCGGGGGGAGAGTTGGTCTTTTATTTTATTAAATATATTTAAGTACAGTAAGGTTGGATAAAATATAATATGAGCATTAAGAAAAAAAAACTTTTAAAATTTTTATCTCGCAAAGAATATAAGCCTATGGACTTTGAAGGACTCAGAAGGGCTTTAAAGGTGCGTTCGAAGAAGGGTAAACGAGAATTGAACAGACTTCTTAAAGCCCTGGAGGAAAGCGGCTCCCTTCTTAAAACTGAACAGGGCCACTATAGACTTTTAAGCGGTATGGATTTTTTAGTGGGGAGAATTGAAGGACACGCTGAGGGTTATGCTTTTTTGATTCCCGATACCCCGGGAAAAACGGATGTCTTTATCCCGCCGGAAAAAATGGGTGGTGCCTTGCACAAGGATAAAGTAATGGTACGTCTCACAAGTGGATTATCAGGGGGGCGGCGGTCTAAAGGGGAAGTAGTCCGTATCCTGGAGCGGGGCAATGAAATTATGGTAGGAACTTACCGTTGTAATCACCATCAGGATTTTGTATTGCCGGATGATCGCCATATACCCAGGGTTATAAGGATCAGGGAAGAAAAACCACCGGTTAAAGAAGGGGATAAAGTCCTGGTAAAAATTACACGTTGGCCGGATAGTTCCCAAAATGATTTGCATGGTGAAATTGTGGAGGTGATTGGTTCTCCAGGGGAGCCGGGAGTTGATATAACCTCAATTCAAATTAAATATGGACTTCCCACTTCCTTCCCGGAGGAAGTTTTGGAAGAGGCCTCTAAGGTTTATGAAAAGGATATTGAAAAAATTCTTCAAGAAGAAGAGCGTTTCAAATTACAATCTTTGCAGATGGTTACAATTGACAACGCTGATGCAAAGGACCTTGATGATGCTGTTTCGCTGGAAAGAACAAAAGGGGGCGGCTATCGTTTAGGAGTTCATATTGCCGATGTGAGCTATTATGTCAGGGAGGGAAGCGCCCTGGACAAGGAAGCAGCAAAAAGAGGTACAAGCGTGTATCTTCCCGATCGGGTTATACCCATGCTGCCACCGGAACTTTCTAATGATGTATGCAGCCTGAACCCCCATACAGAACGTCTTGCCATGAGCGTCTTTATGGAACTAAACGCCGATGGCGATTTATTGGATTACCAGTTTGGTCCCAGTGTGATCTGTACTGATCAACGCATGACCTACGAGGAAGTAAACGGGATCTTAGATGGCGATGAACATTTAAAAGCAAGGTATGCAGAGCTGGTAACAATGTTTGAGGATATGGCAAGGCTTGCCGAAATTTTGAAAAAGAAAAGAATAGACCGGGGAGCGCTTGATTTTAGCTTTCCTGAAGCAAGGGTAGAGCTTGATCAGATGGGCAAGCCCCTGGAAATCACACTAAGAACTGATGGGCAGGCCGGATCTATAATTGAAGAGTTTATGTTGTTTTGCAACACAGTTGTCGCTACCCATTTCTATGGCCTGGGGGTACCCTTTGTTTACAGGGTGCACGAAAGTCCTAAAATGGATAAGCTCTTAATGTTGCGTGACTTCCTGGGCCTTTTTAACCTCAAGCTAAAGGGGGAATTTGGTAAAATTACAGCCCGGCAATTCCAAAAGATTATGAATGAAGTACAAGGCAGCCCAGCTGAAAAAATAGTTAACTATGCCTTGTTGCGCTCCCTGCCCCAAGCCTTTTATAGTGAACGGCCCCTGGGCCATTTCGGCCTTGCAACGCTGTACTATTCCCATTTTACCGCCCCCATTCGACGATATCCGGATCTCCTGGCACACCGGATAATGCGTGCCAGTATGAAGGGTGCAATGCCAGAATCCGAAAAACAGAAATTGGCTTCGATACTTCCCCATTTGGCTGAACATGCTTCCAAGCAGGAACGCATTGCTATGGAAGCCGAAAGGGAATGCCTCGATCTCAAAAAAGTGGAGTATATGGAAGGTAAAGAAGGCACAGAATATGAGGGCACGATTAGCGGGGTAACCTCTTTTGGATTTTTTGTAGAACTGAATAACACCATAGAAGGACTGGTTCACGTTACAGATCTGGTAGATGATTATTATTACTTTGACGAAAAAAGGTACTGCCTTACAGGGGAAAGAAAGCAAAAAAAATATCAACTAGGGGATCCAATCAAGGTTAAACTCACCAGGGTAGATAAAGATCAAAGAACCATCAGCTTTATCCCCATAGAGTAATAAGCTCAGAATGGCAGGGTTTGACTTTTTCTGTGGTTCGGTTCTCTGCCGCCCGGGGGTTTATAGCACTAGCTATCTATTAAACTTAGCTGCCCGATGTTTCCCCTGATGCGTTTATGAGCCAGGGCTATATAATCCGGGTTTATTTCATATCCAAGGTAATACCTGCCATTTCTAAGCGCAGCAATACAAGTAGTCCCGCTGCCACAAAATGGATCCAGGACAACTTCTTCCTTAAAAGTATATAATTGTATTAGGCGGCTTGGCAACTCCTCTGGAAATGGTGCCGGATGTCCAATGGATTTGGCACTTACAGCAGGAAAAGTCCAGACGCTTTTTGTCCATTATTAATACAGGCCCTCCCACCGGTAACTAATTTTTTAAATGTTTCTTTAAATACTCTTTTTAACAGGGCACGGTATTCTTCCAGGGTAGATCCTTGTCATATTCTTTGTTGGCATTATATGGCGGTGAGGTGACCATTAAATGTATACTGTAATCAGGTATTTCATCCATCAGCTCACTTGTTTTGCAATAAATTTGATTAAGATTTTCCGGGTCAATTTTATTTTCTAAGTACTTAACACTTTTTCTAGATCTATTTTGCTCCTTGTATAAATTGCTGTTATAAAAATCTGATGAGTCATGATTAATCCTTCCTGGTGTACCAAAGGTACTTGTCTTTGTTCCTTTTCTTTTAGAAGCTGCAGTATGCATAGTTACCCTCCTATTAATCTTAAAAATTCTTTAGCCTTATCTTTATAAGCCGCCCTAAAATCCTTGAATAAGCCCAATTTTTTTTTAAATGGTCGACTTTGTCATAATAATTACTTGTTATGAGGGTATTCCCTATAATAATAATTGGTATAGTTGCTGATTTCAAGGTTGCCCTGATGTTTGCAGCTTTGCCAATAGCTTTCAATATTGAATCAGACCTTAATAACCCTGGATTTCCTTGATGGGTTTATTTCCCGGCTTTGTCACCATACCAAATTAGGTTAGTAAAATTGCTGGGAATAAAGTACTTTCCGTTTTTATAAAAGTATGTTATAATCTAGGTAGTTCCCCAGCAGACAAAGTTTTGTAGACCTTGATAAATAATAATGCAAGTAGTAGGCCCTACCACATTTTGGTGTATATTGGTGGGGTTATATTATCCTAAGGGGGATAAAAAAAGCTGTGCAAGCAGGAACAAAAGTCCTGGCCCAAAACCGCAAAGCAAGACATCTTTATTCCATAGAAGATACTTTTGAGGCGG
>JBMNNS010000112.1:0-4305 GCA_050942625.1 Dethiobacteria bacterium | reverse complement strand
GTAGGCAAAACGTATTTTTTGGACAAATTTTAAACGAAAGAGCACCATAACAAGGCCTACCAACAATGCGATAATCTGGTAGGTTATATAAGCCTTGACTATTCTAGGGCGCTGGCTATAAATCAGGACCGTGCGTTCGGAGAGCTGTGACATTTTTAACAGGTGATTGGCTGTAGGGACAACCTTCAGGGGCGCCCCCCAAAGAAAAACCGGAGAACTGACTTTAAGGTGCTCCAAGATAGTAGGAACAAGATCAATATTGGTTGTAATGCCAGGCCTTCTCGTGCTTGAAGAAATAAGCAAGCCTTTTTGCTTTAACCCCGGTTCATAAATAATTAACGGAGTAAGCCGCTGTCCTCTTGTATAAGCCTGGTTGGCAGGGGAAGGGACTACAAAAAAAAGTTTAACACCCCGGTGAAAATAAGGTTTGAGACCAGAAAGAAAAATATCAAGTTCCCTCAGGGAGGATTCCAACAGCTCTCCCCTTCGTTGTTCTGGGAGTCTACCCAGGTAAGACTCCAGGCGGGCCGTATCCCCCCATTCAACTACTATTAGCGAAGCCTTTTTGCAGACAACTTCAAAGGCCTCCAGATAAGCCCCTGCATCACTGCGGTGACCAAAAGGAAAACCCCCATCTTCCCGCAGCAAATTGGATCCCACGTTGCCATAGGTAACCGCTCCTTCTGCATCCATTGCCACTGTGACAGCCTGCCTGCCTTCACGATCTGTATCGGCATTACCCAACACTGCAGTATGGTAACCTCCGGCCTTTAAGGATTCACCCAGGGCCCCTAGAAGGGAAGGATAAAGTAAATTCCCGTTCAATTGGGCAAGGGTTTCAGGATAGAGATGCAGTATTTCCCCATCCGGCAGTTCATCCCGGCCCATATGCCGGCGATAAATTTCCTCCACCGGGTAGCCCAGGTAGCTTTCATCTCTGTTGAAGGCAACACGTGCTAAACTATTCCCCAACAGGCGCGCCCCAGAACCAATACTTAGATATCCGCCCTCAGTCCCCAGGGAACCGGCCGTGTTAACATTCATCAAAGCTATACCGCTTTGCTCTATGATGGAAGCCAGGAAGGGGCCCGCATAGAGCTCCAGATCCTGTAGCGTTATCTTATCAAGCATGATCATAATTACCTGCGGGGTAACCCTTTCCCCTATTTCCTCCAAAGCTTCATCGTTATTATTTAATTGGACCTGAAAATGGGCCTGCACCCCCGAAGTCGTAAAAAAGAATACGAAACATGTTATAACAAAAACCAACGACAAGCGCAGCCACCTCGAAGCAACCCTCCAGCCTGGAATAACAGAACAAAATTTGACCTTTTGCCCCCAAAAAACTGCTGTAGCGATTGAAACTATTTCCCTGTTCATCTGCAAACTCCTGCTCTGGGAATGTTGTTAACCAGAATTTCTGAGTAGATCTTTTCCGTCTCCTCCAACATTCTTTTTTTTGAAAACCGTCGCCTGACATCCCCTTCTGCAGAAAGACCTAACATCTCTCTTTCCTGAGGCGACAAAAGTAACCGGCATAAAACCTGCTCCAAAGCAGCACTATCCCCAGAAGGAAACAGAAGCCCCGTTTTCCCATTCTTAATCACTTCCGGGATACCTCCTGTAGCAGCGGCCACCCGGGGAAGGCCCGCTGCTCCGGCCTCCAGTAAACTAACAGACAATCCTTCGCTTCGTGAAGCCAAAACAAAGATGTCCAATAAAGAAAAAAATGCTGCAATATCGTCCACGTTACCCAGCAAAAAAATTTTGCCTCGCATTTTTAATGAATCCCTGAGGTTCTCCAGCTTTCCCCTTTCGGGCCCTTCACCAGCAATAAAAAAATAAACCCCAGGGAAACGTGTGGAAACCCTGGCAGCTGCCTTTATAAATATATCCATTCCCTTCTGGACAACAAGCCTCCCAGCGGTTCCTACCCTTAGCCCTCTGCAGGCCAGCAGCACTCCCAGGGCATTGTCTTTCGTCTTACCTGTCACCAGCCCTTTTCTTTTAGGCTTAAATTTTGCGGTATCGATCCCATTATAAATAGTAACAACCTTAGAATCCTGTACACCCCTGGCCAGAAGTTCATTTCTGAGGGCATGGGATACTGTAATATAGCTTGTGGTTAATAAATCTAACCCTTTCAAAGCATAGTGATAGTATTTATCCGGCAACAAGCTTACCCTGGGATAAGCTAAGGAATTATGTACCGTTACCAACACAGGGCAACCCCAAATTTTAGCTGCTGGCAAGGCCACCAGCGCAGCTTTGTAACCGTGGATATGCACGAGATCTACCTTTTCTCCCCAACAAATCCTTAGCAACCTGGTAAATACACCAAAGTCATGAAAAGGAGACGCATGTCCTCGCAGGGGCAAACGAAAATATTTTATAGTTTCCCGTCTTATATTTGCAGGCAATTCATTTGGAATAGCCAGAGAAATATCCCAGCATCCTGAAACCTGTGAAAAATGGTTAACAAGTGTCCGGATATGCCAGGACATACCGCCTGTTTGGGGCCGGGCTACATAGAGTATTTTTTTCCTTAACATATCTATATATTTCCCGGAAAAAAATCTATTTATGTAATTTGACTTTCCCAGCCCAAAATGTTACTATCGTTATGCAACAGGCGCCCGTGGTGAAAGGGATATCACGCAGGCCTCCGGAGCCTGAAGTCGGGGTTCGAATCCCTGCGGGCGTACCAGATATAGCTTGGGACGGCTCGAAAAGGGGTCGTCCTTTATTACGACTTTTTTTCGAGGTGCGATCTATAATTTGATGTTGTCCATTAAAGGGTGCCAACCTGTTTAAAAAACCCGGTTAAAGCACCCTTTTAATTAAGGGGTAACCTTTTTACCAGTGCTCCCTGGGACGCATGGTATGACAACAGGTCTGACTGGAAACCCTTGCCGAACCCAGCCCTGTTATGCCGTCCTCCTCCAAACCCTCATATTCCAGCAGATCTTCCGTTTCATCGGCAAATTCCACATCTAAGGAAAAAAGCAGGTCATCGTCCATGTCCAAATCCCCTGTCAAATCCCCATCTATATCCTCCTCACCGGAAAAATTATTTTTAACCCAGATTGTTTCCGCTCTGCATACCTGGCCTTCACCCCAATACTTACAACTGTCAACAGTGCATCTTACCTCAGTCATACTGTCCCTCCTAACTTCTTTGCTAAGTATTCTATAATGTCTGGTTAATAACATAACCTACTGTAAAAATTTTTATCCTGTGTTTTGCAAAATTTTATAAAAAAAATAACAATAGATGCTTTAAATAATGCATCTATTGTTGCCCGGTTCTACAAATTTTAAAACAACGCCCTTGAGTTTTTAACTTTTTGTGATATAATTATTCCACATGCACCTGTAGCTCAGAGGACAGAGCACCGGATTCCTAATCCGGGTGTCGCAGGTTCGATCCCTGCCAGGTGCACCATAACAAACCGGCAGAAACTCGGCATTTGCAAGAATGAAGGTTTCTGCCGGTTTTACTGTTAAGGGCAAAGTTCTGCCCGATCTTCTGCCGACCGGCCGCCAGGGTGACGAGAATAATTAAAATATTTTCAACCACCGTCATAATAAGGTCTTCATAATAGCCAGAACTTCATTGACAATATTTTTATGTATGTTATTAAGGGAGTTGCCGCTTTTGCTCAGGCGGCTAGTCCTAAACGGGTTTAGACCGCCTATCCAGGCGGTCTAGTTTCTATGCACTAAACATAGGGAAATAGCTTTGCCCTGTCCTGTAAGCTAACAACACAGTGTACCTAAAAGTGGTTTTTTAAAAAAATGTTCGGGGATTTCATTTTCGGTAAATACTTTTTCTACCACAATATTCAACACATCCATAAGATCAATTTCATAAATATTTGTTTGACAGTATTCCTTATCGCAAAAAACCCTTACCTTTGGCCTGGTTGGAAAACCAACTGTATTATAAACAACAACCCCTATAAGGCCATTGCTTAAACCTACGATTGTCCCAATGGGGTACACTGCTATATGTTTTACGAATGCTATTAAAACATCGTGGTCAAATTCATTTTCGTTTGTTTCAATAATTTCTAATGCTTCACAAGGTTGGAGAGCTGCCCTGTATGGCCGATCTGCGACCAGGGAATCGTATACATCTACTAAAGCAGTTATTTTAGAATATTTATGGATCTCTTCTTCTTTTAAACCATTTGGATAACCTTTTCCATTAATCCTTTCGTGATGTTGTTGAATGACAAGGGCTGAAGATGTATCCAAAAGGTCCCTTTCTCTGGCTATTTCATAACCTGTTTGGGGATGTTT
>JBMNNS010000113.1:0-4305 GCA_050942625.1 Dethiobacteria bacterium | reverse complement strand
CAATCGCTATGGCTCCAAGCAATTCGGGCGCCAGCCTTGACGTCAAATAAATGGCCGTTGGACCATCGGCTCCACCAATAATACCGATAGAGCCTGCCTGGGCAGGTGTAAAGCCAAGGAAAATGGCTCCAAGGAAGGTTAAAAAGATACCAAGCTGGGCAGCAGCCCCCAATAATAGAGTTATTGGATTGGCAATGAGTGGACCAAAATCGGTCATGGCTCCAACTCCAAGGAAGATCAGGGGGGGGTAGATGCCAAGGTCTATACCCTGGTATAGATAATATAGTAACCCACCCGCCTCTCCCCCCGAAGGGGGATTCATTAAACCGCCTAAAGGCAAGTTTACAAGAAGCATCCCAAAACTAATAGGAACCAATAACAGTGGTTCATATTGCTTTACAATGCCCAGATACAAAAGTATACAGGCAATTACTATCATTAAAATTTGGGAAAGAGTGAGGTGGGCAAAACCTGTTGAAGTCAATAATTCTGCAAACATTAATACCCTCCTCCCTTTATCCAATAACCATCATAAGATCACCAGTATTAACAGTATCACCTTTTTTTACGTTTATAGATTTAATTTTTCCTGAAGACGGGGCAGTAATCTCATTTTCCATTTTCATTGCCTCGAGGACCACCAAAACATCTCCATCCTTTACATTGTCGCCAACCTTGACCTTAACCTCCATCACAGAACCAGGCATAGGTGCAGTCACAGAAGCACCGCCCTCCACCTTAACTTCTGGCTTGGGTTTAGGCTTAGCCGGGGCCGGAGCAGCCGGGGCCGGAGCAGCAGCCCGGGGTGCAGGGGCAGCGGCAGGTGCTTGCCGGACTACGGGAGGTGGTGCCGGTGCCTGGACTGGTTGTTGTGGAACATAGGTTGGGGTATAGGCAGGTGTGAATGAAGGCACCTGACCTCCAGCTTCTTCAACTAATACCTCAAATGGTTGGCCATTTACATATACTATAAATTTTCTCATCTACAATTTCCCCCTTCTAAGTAATGAATGATCTTGTCTCAAATTAACTGAACTTGTCCTACCAGCATCTTCCCAAAGTCCTTGATGCGGTTGCAGCCCAGTAGCATTCTGAGGTTGTAAATAACCAGGTTTTGAAGCACCAGGTGGCTCTGTAATATAAAACAACGCTCCCATCGCTGCAGCAACGATTTCCGGTCTATTCATACATTGAAATACTCCTGAAATGGCTGCCGCTACTTCAGGTTGGACGGGCCCGGATTCAAAAGCAACCTCTTGCTGCTCTATTGTTTCCTGATACTCCTCAGTTTCTTGGTATTCTTCCTCATCTACTTCTTCATCATGAACTGGTACTTGAACAGGAGCAGCAGTGGGTTTTGTTTTCCGTTCCCAACTTCCTACCACCTTATTTAAAGCCATTAATATTAAGGCCATAGAAAAAAGTGCTACTAATACTACTACAAAACCAATGATTACAACTTCAAAAATAAAACCAAGATTTTCCAATCCTCCACCTCCTACCCTTAATTCTCTTTATACTGGTTATTATACCGGTTTCACCTCCTCAACCCTAATTGTACTTCTATACCTTCCCCCCCTTTTTTGTAAAGCTTTATGATACAATTATGTTGTTTGTAGATGATCTTTATATTCTTTATTGGGATGTAAAACCCTTCTTTCCTTCTAATTAAAATATTTTAAAACCCCCTTGTTAATGGCTTTTTTAACCTCTTTCATTTTTTTTAAATATGAGTATTTGATAGTAACGGTGCCTATAGCTGGAACAGGATGATTTTCTGTTCCATGGTAGTCGGAACCACCGGTAACTAACAGGTTATACTTGCGTGCAATTTTTAAATATCTTTGGTTAGAGACGGCCCCTTGTTCCAGATGGAAGACCTCAATCCCCAAAAGCCCTGCACCAACCAGTGAGGGAATAAGGCTATCTTCATTATAGAGGATTGGATGTGCCAGTACAGGAATACCCCCGGCACTGCGAATCATGGAAATAGCTTCAAAGGGGGTAAACTTGGGTCGTTTCACGTATGCCGGGCAGCTTGGGCCAATATATTTTTCGAAAGCTTCAGCAGGTTCTTGAATATATCCTTTTTCCATAAGGGCAAGAGCAAGATGGGGCCTACCCAGCATTTGCCCTTTCACTACTTTTAGGACATCAGCCAGTTCAATATTAACACCAAGTTTATTTAATTTCTTGATCATTGATTCCATTCTATCATAGCGGTTGGTTTTAAAAGATAGTAGTTTTTGCTTTAAAAAGGGGTTGTTGGGATCGCAATAATAAGCAAGAATATGGATTTCTTTCTCTTTGTGGTTAGTACTAAGCTCAACCCCGGGTACTATTTCTACATCGTATTTTTTCCCTGCTGACTCAGCTTCTGCCAAACCCTGCATGGTATCATGATCTGTAATACTAATTGCAGCGATCCCGGCCTTTTTTGCCCCGGCAACAACTTCAGAGGGGGTTAGGGCGCCATCAGATGCTGTAGTATGTATGTGTAAATCTACGCAGGCCATTTTAATTTTTTCCTTCAACTACTTCGGGATTAAATAAAAACAGGATAAACATGCCGGCATATTCACACCCCTGTGTTATTTTTGCTAAATACTTCCTTTATCAATCTATAATAATTTCCATATAATATTTTCCCAATTTCCTTTTCTTTAAAACCCCTGGACAAAAGGCCTTCCGTTAGTGCTGGTAAAAAAGAAACATCATTGAGGCCTTCCACAGCACTTTTTATTCCATCATAATCTGAACCTATCCCCAGGTGTTCCACACCGATCACATGGGCAACATGTTCAAAGTGATCAAGCAGTTTTTCGAAGGAAGGTGCTTTTTCATCAATAAAAGTGGGGTAAAAAGATAACCCAATTATACCTCCATTTTGCTTAAGAAGTTTAAGTTGTTGATCTGTTAAATTCCGTGGGTGTCCACAAAGCGCCCTGGAATTTGCATGGGAAACGATCACGGGACTATCAGTAAGGGCCAAAACATCATGAAAACCCTTTTCTGAAATATGAGCCAGATCTACAATCATCCCTAGTTCATTCATTTCTCGGATCACCTTTTTACCAAAAAGTGTCAACCCACCATTTGCCTCTCTTTCTCCAATACCATCTGCTATATTATTCCTTTGGTTCCAGGTAAGGCCTACCCCCCTGATACCAAGGCGAAAAAGCATTCTAAGGACCCCAATGTCACCCTCCAGGGCCTCCCCACCCTCTATTGTAATCAGGGCAGCCATTTTATCCTGATTGTTAATGCGCTCAAGATCATCTATGTTGTAAATTGTCTCCAACCTATCATGACATGGTTCGACAGTCTTGTAATAAAAATTCAAAAGGTGTAAACATCTTTTTAAAGAGCCAAAAGGTTTATATTCCGGCTCTATAAAAAGGGCAAAAAATTGAATCTTAATACCCCCTTCTTCCATGCGGGGTAAATCCAGGTGGGCAATAGAATTTCTTTGGACAAAGTCATAATCACCCTTTTCTCCTGTAAAATAATGGACCGTGTCACAATGTGAATCTACTACACCATATTTAAAATGTATTTCTTTCGCTTGCGCCTTTTTACCATTGTTTTTAGACAACAAATTGCCTCCCATCCAAGCCACTGTTTTGATTATATCAAAAATGTAAGAAGATGACTACTATTACAATGGAGGCTAAAATGGTGCCCTTTCATACAAATAAATAAAAAAATACACCTTTTATTTAAGGGTGTATTATTGCAATTTAGATAACTTATTGGTTTGTTAATTTTCTATAGATTCTTGTCAGATTTTGCTAGGTATTATTAGCGAGGTTGAATAAGCAACTTTATTGCAGTCCTTTCTTCTCCATCAATTTCAATATCAGTAAAAGCAGGAATGCAAATCAGATCCATACCGCTTGGAGCAACAAATCCCCTTGCTATTGCAACCGCCTTGACAGCCTGGTTTAATGCTCCTGCTCCAATCGCCTGGATTTCGGCCCCACCCCGTTCTCGTAAAACACCTGCTAGAGCCCCAGCCACAGAGTTAGGATTGGATTTTGCTGAAACCTTTAATATTTCCATTAATTGTATGTACCTCCTTCAGGTAAACAATTATTTTTTATATTTATACTATTCTCCAGTATTTAATTATTTCCTTCTTTATTGAAAAATTCTTTATATTAAAGTTAAGAAATTGAAAAAAGAGAAGGTTGTTTTTCAGTTATGTAATTGCTCAATACCTATTTATCGTAAACAAATACTTTACCTGATTCACGGAAAGCAAATAAACTTTCTTCTTCCTTTTCATTTTTCCTGAAAAGGAGG
>JBMNNS010000111.1:0-4308 GCA_050942625.1 Dethiobacteria bacterium | reverse complement strand
CATTTCGCATCCTCCTTTAATTGATAATTGAAAGGTCATTCGAAAAAAGTTGGAAAAACTTCTACTAAAAAAGGGATTCTTTGTTGAAAAGAAGAAAATATATACGAATTATCACGGAAATGTATCAACGATTTATTTTTTGGAGGTTATGTTATGGCTTTAATTGTATGCGGCGGCGCCATGCTGCAATGCAGTTTCGGTGCTGCGCCATCTACGCTGATAATCCTACCTGCTAACCGTGTCATATCAGCCCAGCCGATAGCCAACATAATGGACAATAAACCGATGGTAAATATCTTACCCTTCGGTTTGTGCAGTTCGCCAGCTAACCCAGCAGTGGCCGCAGCAACGGCTGCACCGCCTCCGGGCGTGCTAAAGCCACAGCCCTGTATCCCAGCAATCGTTGCCCCCTGGGTACCAGGTTCACCCACTGTTTTAGTCGCCAATTTACCAGCACTAAACCAAAACTCCAAGTTGATGTGCAATTGGGGAGGAATAATCCAGGTGGTTTCACCAGGCCAGGGTACCATTACGGTTCCTTAAAAACAGGGTAATGTAAATTTCATATTCATACAAGAGACTACCTCTTTTTGAATTCCTTGTAATGATTAAGCTCTCTGGCGATCTGAAAGAACTTTTCCTGCAGTTCTTCCTTCTCTTTCTCATCCCTGGTTTCATTTAACCTGCCGCTTAAGAAAGCCAGCTCACATTCCAGGCGGTTAATGTTATCTGTTAAATCCTGATATTCAAGGCCGCTTATCCCCTTTACCCCGGCTTCCCCCCCGCCTTCCTTTTCTTTTTTCAAATAGTATGCGTAATCCCCTTCGTAACAGTTCAGCCTCCCGTCAGCTATTACAAAAACCCTGTTCGCCAATCGCATAAAATACCTGTCATGGGTGACAAAGATGAGGCTGCCTTTAAACCCGGCCAGCACTTCCTCAATCTTCTCCCTGGATTCGATATCCATATAGTTTGTCGGCTCGTCGAGCACCAGCAAATTGGCGCCACTCAGGATGATTTTTGCAAAGGCAACCCTGCCCTTTTCTCCCATGCTTAAACCGGCAATCTTCTTAAAAACCTCATCCCCGCGAAACAGCAATGAGGCCAAAAGCAGCCGGGCTTCTTCGATACTGCCTCCCGCGGTCAACGCCTCGTCAAGTACGGTGGCAGAACTATTCAGGTTCTCCAGCTCCTGGGCGAAATACCCGATTTTAACAGCAGGATTGACTGTTACTTTGCCGCTATAGTCATTAACCAGGCCGGCGATGATCTCCAATAGAGTCGTCTTTCCAGCACCGTTAGCCCCCAGCAGCACAATTTTATCCCCGCGCTTGATGTTGAAAGAGGCACTCTGGAAAAGCAACTTTTGAGCATAACCTTTCCCCACATTTTCTCCCCGGATAAGAAA
Organism: Dethiobacteria bacterium; assembly: GCA_050942625.1. Lineage (GTDB taxonomy): Bacteria > Bacillota > Dethiobacteria > DTU022 > UBA8154 > JBMNNS01. The sequence goes on along the minus strand of JBMNNS010000111.1, from coordinate 2,900 downwards.
CGGGGCACTCTTTTTTTCCGGTATATTTTTATTGATTAGCTCAAAAAGAGGGGCTTTTGCTTTTTTTGGCTTTTCTATCTTCCTCTTTTCCAGCCTCTCCAGTTCCCTTTTCTTGGCTTTAACGATACCGGCATGTTTTTTTGCCTTGCTCCTGTAAAAATCATTTTGCCCGGCTGCGCTATGGGCTCTGTTGTACCAGTTTTTTCTTTCCCCGATAACCTGTTTAAGTTGCTGTATTTTTAACTGCTGCTTTTGATATTCCCGCCAGGTGCTTTTTTGCTCGATTTCCTTCTGTATTTTGTAGTCGGAATAATTTCCTTCATAATATTTTAATTCCCGGGATGTTAACTCCCAGATTCCCGATACCACCCGGTCGAGAAAAAAACGGTCGTGGGATATGACTACCATCGGTTTATCGAGGTTGCCCACAAAGTTCTCCAACCAAGCGCAGTTTTCCAGATCAAGGTGGTTCGTGGGCTCATCCAGGATAAGCAAATCAAAGTCGCTTACAGCAACACGGCAGAGAGCAAGTTTTGTCTTCTCCCCGCCGCTCAAGCTGTTGGCCCGCTGCCCCCACACGCTCTCATCAATCCCGAGCAGATTGAGGTTTTTTTTCACCACTGTTTCAGGATCATTTATCCTGTAATTATTTTGAGCGGCCTTTAAAGTTACCCCGTAAACAGAATCGTTTTCTGCAAAATTGGGGTACTGTTCCAGGTAATAAATAATGCCTGAAGGAGGCAAACACTCTACTTTACCGGCATCACATTGCTCCCGGCCGGACAATATCCTGACCAGGGTCGTTTTGCCGATTCCATTGCGGCCTACCAGGCCAATTTTATCACCGGCGTGAATCACACCGCTTATATTTTCCAGCACTGTTTTACCATTATAGCTCTTACTAATACCAAAAAAACGTAACTGCATAAGATCATCTCCTAAAAAAGAAAATCTGCAGCAAACACTCCCGTGTGTCTACTGCAGAAAGAGAACAAAAAAACATGAGCTATTAAACTCTTAGAATAACTTTAAACAACCTTAATATTATTTTTCATGGAAGTGTTAATTAACTGTCATCCCTAAAAAGTACAATGTCCAACCTTACGCTCCAGCAACCTCATACCTTGAATAGTCTGAAGCATTAGTCAGCACTTTTTAGAAATCATTAAGTTGACTAGTTAAAAAACACTTTCCTCATTTAACACCTCAATAAATAATTACTTAGTTTTATCTTACCATACATTGTGGTTAAACTCAATCGATAGCAGTTTTTTAATTTTTTAATAGCAAAAATTCAAGCGTCTCATACAAAAATAATACTTATCACGCAGATTATATAATTTCTGCCGGGGATTACAAGAAAACATTTAAACAATAAGCCTGGTTACGATATTTACAATTCCGCAGACCCTGAGTTTTCAGCAAGACGTCGGTTTTATAAGGTACCTTTCATAAATTTCTCCCTTAGCTCGGGCTCGAATTTCTCAATAGCGTAGCGAAGCATTGTCCGGGGCATCTTATGGTAGTGCTTTTTCAGAAACTCATATTCCACTGAAAAATTTCGTTTACCAATTTCCCGCAGCATCCAGCCCACTGCCTTATGGATGAGGTCATGTTCATGTTGCAGAAATCTTTCCGCAAGCTCCAGGGTCTCAGTATAGCGACTGTTGCGGATAAAGTAAAAAGTCGTCATAATGGCTATTCTCTGTTTCCAAAAGTCCCCGGATTGGACCAACTCATAGAGCAGGTCTTTCTTTTTATCCATCAAAAACGGACCCAATATTTTATCTGCCGATGAATCCACCAGGTCCCAGTTATTGACATGATGCAGGTTCCGCAGGTAAAGGTTCACTATTTCCGTTTTATCATCCTCCCCGCGGGCCTTTGCAAAACGCAGGCAAAGGATAATAAGGGCAGTGAGGCGACACTCGTGAAAAGAGTCCTGCAGCAGTTTTTCCACTTCCTGCAAGGAGATCTCCTTGTAGTATTTCCGGGAAATCTTTCGCTGAAAGGGAACTTTTACCCCCAAGAACAGATCTCCTTCCCCGTAGCCTCCAGGCGCAGCCTTGAAAAACCGGGGAAGAAACTCAGCTTTTTCGGGATCCGCATACTGCTGCAGTTCGTTTTTTATTTTTAACACGTTAATTTGCATGACCCACCATCCTCCTAACGGCTTCTTCCGTTTTCTTCCTCATCAGGAAGACCTTATCGAAGATTTCTTCCCCCTTCCAGAAAAACCATCAAATCCGCTATAAAAGAGCTTCTATTTGCTTCTTTGATTTTTTATCTAATATTTCACCCGATAGCGCATTTGAGATGAAGCTTTCTATTTCATCGGTTTTATAGCGTTTTCTAATAATGAACAAGACATTCAGTATATCCAGCAGTATGGATTTTCGCATGGTTTCTTTAACAGCCATGAGGTCAAAGGAAATTAATCTGGAGGCTATTTTGTCATTTAAGCCCGGCTTTGCCGAAGCAATTTTCCCCAACGCTTGAATACATTGGCGTATCGTTATGGGCTTTTCATCGTTAAGCAGCGTCAGGTATTCGTCAATAGTATCTTCCATCATGTTTTCAGTATCCCATTTTACGTTCTCGGCACGATAAGCTCTTGAATATCCTCCTTGGTCAGAGCCTTCGATGCTTCCAGCAAATCGCTTTTCGAAATTGACATGATACTATCATAGTTACTTGTTAATCTCATTATGCAACCCCTTCTTTCCTCTGGCCAAAGATTTATTTGTTAAATGAATCAATTTCAATCAGGTTTCACTTATTAATTAACTTGTGTTAACGGCCATGATAAAATCGGCATAAATGGCCACGAAAAGTAGGCCACCTGCATCTGGAAAAGCAGGTAAAAACAGGCTCACTTCCTAATTTAATCTTTGAGGATA
>JBMNNS010000110.1:0-4348 GCA_050942625.1 Dethiobacteria bacterium | reverse complement strand
AATCCACTTTGTTGTTCTGAATCCATTTTGTTGTTCTGAATCCACTTTGTTGTTCTGAATCCATTTTGTTGTTCTGAATCCATTTTGTTGTTCTGAATCCATTTTGTCGTTCTGAAGCCACTACTTTTGTCATCCTGAGCGATAGCGAAGGATCTTAGTTTTAAGCTGCTTAATAGATTCTTCATAAACCGGCTTTTTCAGTGGTCTCGAAGGTTGCTGCTTACCCCAATCTTTAAATCGCAGTCCCTAAGGCTGGATCAATGCAGGGGCAACTGCGGTTGCCTGGCAACTAGGATCGGCTGTTGTGATTGGTCTATAATTAAAAAAGCAACCATAAGGATGAATATCCTTTAATTTTTTATATTTATTGTGGTAGAATTAAGAAAAACCTGTTATTTCGTTCTATGAAAGTTGGGATGTTTTGCGTAAATATTTAAATCTAACCACAGTATTGATTGTGATTGCGTTCTTATTTCTCAGTTTTCTAGTACAACTGGATTATTATTTGATACGACCCGGTACTGCTGAAGAGTTAAGTGCAATGATCCAGGTTGAAGGAAAGGGCAGGGAAGAAACAGGAAATTTTTTTATGGTTACAGTTGCCCAGCAGCAGGCTAATCTCTGGGGCCTAATATATGCCTATTTAGATCCTGCCATTGACATTTGTCCAATATCAAAGGTTTTACCACCTGACATGTCCAATGAGGAATATAATAAAATTATGCAAAGTTGGATGCTGGACAGCAAATACCTGGCCCAGATCATTGCCCTGCGGAGGGCAGGATATGAGGTTCCCATTACCAGCGATGGGGTAGAGGTTGTTGAGATCATCCCCGGCAGCCCTGCCGAGGGTATTTTGTTACCGGGGGATATTATAAAGGCGATCGGAAACAGGAAAATAAACCTTGCCGAGGAAGTGGTCCAGCAAATACAACAAAAAGGAATTGGTGAAATGGTACGGCTTACAGTCCAAAGAAATGGGGAATTAAAGGAATATGAACTCCGGACAACTTCACATATGGATGAACCTCAGCAAGCCGCCCTGAAAATTTATGTACGTACCTTAAACTGGCAACCCCTGCTGCCGCTTGAAATTGATATCAACACAGGGCCGGTAATAGGCCCCTCGGCGGGATTAATGTTCGTGCTGGAAATATTGGATAGAGTGACCCCTGAAAACCTAACCGGCGGCCATAGTATTGCCGGGACGGGAACAATTACCATCAATGAACGGGTGGGCAGCATTGGGGGCGTGAAACAGAAGGTAATTACAGCAGAAAAAGCCGGCATTGAATATTTTCTAGTACCCTGGGAAAATTATGAGGAAGCTAAAGAGGTTGCACGTAATATTAAGGTTGTTCCTGTAGGGGAATTAAGGGATGCACTAACCTTTTTGGAAGGTTTAGGGGTAAACAAAAAAATTTCCTACAATAACACTACAGATTTCTGGAAATCCTCACCTGCTTTTCTCTGGGCCTCCAAAGGATAACCCAGGGTATAAAGATCGGTGGCCAGGATATCATATTTTAACATTTCTTTAGCTCCGGGTGCTGTGTTAATACCTTTTAAAAAGGGTGCCGGCCTGGTAACAAGCGGCAGGGAGCTGTTTTGTTTCATTTTATATAAAAGCAATTTTCCCCGTTTGGAAAATCCAAGGAGGCGAAGGTAGCAAGGTCCTTCCTGATTAAAATAATGTATTTTTTCTTTTGTAAGCCCAAGAATCAAGTTAACCAGGATCCTTTGCAAGCGTGTCCGGGTGTATCGTTTTGTTTTGAGTGTATCCAGAAGGAGGGCAAAGCTTCCGGAAGCAGCTGCCCTTTTTAGCCTAAATTCCATACCCTCTACAACGTTGGGGATTTGGGTAAGCTCTGAAGGACTGCTACGCCTCAGCAAAGCTATGAACAGTTCTCCAAAACTTTCCCCTGTCACGGGAGCCCTCCCGGCCTTCATCTCTTCCAGGAGTATCTGAAAGGAAGGTGGTGGGACAGTCTTTTTGAGGACATTTAATTTCTTTTGTATGATGATCTTCCTCACAGCCGTAGCACCGGCAAAGGAGCCCTTTACTGCCTCATCATTATAGCCTGTTCCCTGGCGGCGGATGGTCAAAGGAGTAATATGCGCCTTCGTTTTTTGAAGGGCTTTCAGGTATTCAACCGCTAAAATATTGTTGGGCCGGAAGAGGTTATTTATTATACTAAAGGAAAAGCAGGGAGCGGTAGTTTGGGCAGCCTCCACAGCTTGTTGTAATGCTGCAGGATAGGAAAGGCCCTTTTTGAGCATTAACTGTAATGTTTTTTTAAACTCTGGCGGTTCAGATTCCAGCAATGCTGCCAGGTCCTGCAGGGGCTTTAATTCCCCCAGCTCACTGCCAAAACAAAGATAGTTTACAATACCCGTTGCAGCAAGGCAGCGTATGGCCCCCATGGCAAAGCCTTCAGCACTTTGCAAACTAAAAACCACAGGAAGTTCAATAATGATATCCACACCGGACTGCAGGGCGGAAGCTGTCCTGGCCCATTTGTTAATAATGGCAGGCTCCCCCCTTTGGGTCCAGTTTCCGCTCATAACGCCAAGAATATAAGCGCCGGGAACAAGCTCCTTTGCCTTTTGAATCTGGTATAGGTGCCCGTTATGAAAAGGATTATACTCTACAACTATCCCGACTACCTCCGGCAAGGGCCGATCCCCCCTCTAACGGTTGGTAAGCGTCCTGCTCAAGACAGCTTTCCTTTATATTTTAACAGATTTTTGTTTTCTGGATACAAACCCTTTATTAATGTGAGCAAACTTTTTTTGACAAAAAGCTGGTTTGATGTTAAAATATTATCAGAAAAAAGAAAATATATGAGTAAGCTGGGCAGTCGCGGGGGTATAGTATTTACCTTCGAGGAAAGTCCGAGCTCCGCAGGACAGGGTGCTGGGTAACACCCAGTGGGGGCAACCCTAAGGAAAGTGCCACAGAAATAAACCGCCTTTATGGGGACGATCCCCAGAAAAGGTAAGGGTGCAACGGTGCGGTAAGAGCGCACCAGCGGACGGGAGACCGGCCGGCTAGGTAAACCCCACCCGGAGCAAGACTAAATAGGGGGGAGATGACGTTGTCCGCCGAATCCCCCGGGTATAAGTCGCTGGAGGCATTAGGCAACTGGTGCCCAAGATAGATGGCTGCCGCTTCTGAAAAGAAGGCACAGAACTCGGCTTATAAGCTTGCTCATGTACAATAACCAAACACTGCATTTTACCATGCGGTGTTTTTTTTTGGCTAAAAAAGGTTTACATAAAAGGTTGCAAGAAAGATTATTATATGCAACAATATGTTATGTAAACAACCTCTTGTAGTTTCCGTTGTCAGGGTACATAGCTTTAATACTTTAATTTTAAAAGGAGTTGAAGCAAAAATGAAACTACAAGGGAATGGTATAGTTGCGCAATCCGGCGGTCCAACCGCTGTTATTAATAATAGTGTTTGTGGTGTTACTGAGGAATGGATAAAAAAAAGCAGCAAGGGTGGCATTCTTTATGGCGGCATTCATGGCATCAAAGGTATTTTGGGGGAAGATTTGCTTGAATTGTCCTCCCTGCCGCAAGAAAAAATAAAGGGGCTCAGATATACCCCTGGTGCAGCCCTTGGTTCCAGCCGGTATAAACTGCAGGAGGAGGATTACCACAGGCTGTTACAAGTTTTCCAAAAAAGAAATATCCGCTACTTTTTCTATATCGGCGGTAATGATTCTATGGATACCGCAGATCGGGTCCACCGGCTCGCTTTAAGAGAAAATTACCCTTTAATAGTAATTGGCGTTCCAAAAACCATTGATAATGATCTGCCCTATACGGATCACTGCCCCGGTTATGGCAGCACGGCCAAATATTTGGCCGCTACTGTCATGGAAACCGGTATAGATTTAAAAGGACTGATTACGAACAGGCGGGTTACAATTTTAGAGGTTATGGGTAGAAACGCCGGATGGTTGGCAGCAGCCACCGCCCTGGCAAAAAAGGATCAAGCCGATGTCCCCCACCTGATCTACCTGCCGGAGGTCCCATTTTATAAAGACAAGTTCCTTGAAGATGTGGAAAGAATTTACCGGGAACTGGGCTATGTCTATGTGGTGGCTTCAGAAGGTATTAAGGATGAAAATGGTAATTATGTTGTTAATACAGGCAGCAGCAGGGATTCCTTCGGGCATGTTCAACTGGGAGGCCTTGCCGGCACCCTGAAAGAACTTGTAGAAAAAGAAACCGGCATCAAGGCAAGGTGTAATATTCCGGGTACTACCCAGCGCTCAGCCATGCACCTTGCTTCCCGTACCGATGCAGAGGAAGCCTACATGGTTGGTGCAGAAGC
>JBMNNS010000109.1:0-4378 GCA_050942625.1 Dethiobacteria bacterium | reverse complement strand
AAGAGCTAATTGCTCCAACCGCTCCAGGCTTTCACGTTCCCTTTCACCCAACAAATCCCGGGACGAAAGCCCCTCCCGCGTCATCTTTACCAGCGCTGCTAAACGGGCATATAAATGTGGGTTTGGCTCCACATAGCCTCGATCATCCACTCCGACCATACCACCGCCCATTTCAGCGTAAACTTGTTTGGCATAAAGGATGGTATCGTGTTTTAGTTCAGTCCAGCTACCCAGAAAGGTGTTTAAATCTTTCCTTGCCCAGGCTTTGCCTTGCATAAAAGAGGGGTAACCTTCCGCCTTCTCCCCCAGCAGGGTATCAAGAGTATAAAGCCATCCCCAGTACAGGTTCTGGACCCAGTTTTCTTTCTTCAGGCCGTTAATAAATTCTCGCAGTTTCCCCATATTACCTGCATAATTAGCATAATCGGTTTCCCCTTCAGCCTCCAGTATAGCATAGGCTTCCTCAGAACCCATGGCCGCGGGGATATCAAGTGCTTTGGGCAACATTCTCCTTTCATTACTGCTATTTTCTTTTACTTCGCGGTAAACCAATCGCTGAAAAATAGAAGCGTCAAGGGTAAAGCGCTGTCCCATAAAACGAAAACCCTGTATTTCACTTAGCCGATCGGGCTGTATCCCCTCCTCAAAGATGGGAACAGAATTGATGGACGGGGGCTCAAGTTCTGCTGCTGCCTCTCTGAAAGCCTTCCATTTTTCTTCATTGGAAAGCAGATCTTCAAGTTTTATTTCTTTACCATAGATACTTTCGAGCAACTCCCGGTACTCTAAATGGGAAAGATCGTCACTTTTTCCCACAAAAAAGCTGGTGGGTTGGTAAATTTGATCCCATTTTTGTTCGTTATTGTCCGCCCCAAGGGCCAGGGAGATCAAAACAGCCGATCTGGTTTCATCCTCACTTTTTAGCCGGAAGGTCATCCTCCCGTACCACATCATAGTTTTAAAATATGACTGCAAGGCCTCTTCCCTATCATAGTGTCCACGGGGCTTGTATTGGGAATAGTCCTCCTGTAGGACTTCCAAGGCCCCTAGATCCTGCCCCATATTCATAAGGGGGGATACTTGAATACCGGAACAATTTTTAATCAGCGTCAGCTCTTCTTCCACTACTTTTTTTACCGCTTCAGGAACGGACACTTCCAGGTCCTGAAGCCTTGCCGCCACAGCAAAAAAGGCCATATTCCTTTTGGCAGCATCCTCCCAGTCAGTATCCCTAAGGGCGTTATACTGCTTTTCAGACTCAGCAAGCATGGCCGCAGTAAGATCCTTTAACACCGGAATCAGCTTTTCCTTTTCCGTCACTCGCAGCAGGTGACTGAAAAATAAATGGTAATTATGTAGCATAGAGTCGGTAGTAATAAAACTGGGCACCGGTTCATAGCTATTCATTTCATAGAGCATAAAAAACTCCCGGTGGTTCTGGTTAGGCACCACCACAAAACCGTTTTCTACAAGCAACCTTTCTGCCTCCGGGGAAAGATCAAACATTTCTTTATTAATAATATTGCCCAACCCCGGTTTGACCGTGTAAGGCTGTACCGCCGGGGTACAATTAACTGCCTCCTCCTGGTAAGCAGCAAACTCCACGTCCACATCCAGCGGCAGGGCCGCCTTTTTCTCCCCGCTATCCAACTCCCTTTGTCCGGGGCCTCCGCCGCAACCTGCTGCTGCAATAAGCAGAAAAAACAGGCAGATTAATGACACAATAACTTTTTCCTTTCCTCGCACCAATATTTTCCCCCTTGTCTAATTGATAAGGTTTTCGTCCCTAACAAACAAGACGGGAATAATCCTCTTTTGGTTTCCTGCAACAACAAAAAAAAAAGCCCCTTTGCGGGCGAAAGTCTACAGAGTCCCACGGACTAAGCAAAAAATCGTATTTTGCTATTTATAGGTTTTTGGTTTTTCAGACCGGAAACCCTAGACAACATACACGTTGTAACGCCGCTTGGTTTTAGACAATTTTTTCCCTGATTTTAATTTTAAAAAGTTTTTAAGGTTATCAACGGTGACACGGTAATTGCCGCCAACCTTCTCCGCTTTCATTTCCCCTGCAATAATGTAATTTGTAACGGATTCCGGCGTAACCCTTAACAAACGGGCTACTTCGGGTACAGTATAGTAAGCAGGAACATACCACTTGGCAAAATAATGAATCATATGGTACAATTTCTCGGCTTTGTAGCGATCCATGCTTCCAACCCTCCTTCCCTATCTTTTCCCTTCTTTTTCTTATTATAACATATAATCTTTTTAATGTTAATAGTATTTTGAATATTCTTTACGAACTTTCTAATAAAATATGCTAAGAAAACCAAACCTTCATTTTATTTTGGTTATCTTACCAGAAACTTAAGGATTGTGGTGAATTTTATGAGAAAAACTTTTCCCACCCAGCGCCATTTTTGGATCACTCATAGTTTTTCACAAGTACTTCCTCAACCTTACCCCTTTTATCCCCCCTGGAATTAACAAACCTATTAGCTTGAACAATAACAATATTATAATCCTTGTATAGTTCAAGAATAAAATCTGTAGCTGAATTGGACAGTAGAAATTTTACGCTTTTTTTGCTTAACTCATCACATAGCTTTTTGAGCCTAACCTGTTCACTCCTATCAAAACCACCCCTATCATAACCAGTGAAATTTGCGCTTTCTGAAACTGGGTCATAGGGTGGGTCAAAATAAACGAAACTACCCTTTCTAACATCCTTTACCGCTTCTTTAAAGTCTTCACACCTGAAGGTAATTTTTGCTTTATTGAAGTAGTTACTGACTGCCCTTAGTGTTGCCTCATTCGCAATGTTTGGATTTTTATATCGTCCGAAAGGAGTGTTAAATTCTCCCTGTTGATTTACCCTGAATAGGCCATTATAGCAAGTTTTGTTAAGATAAAGAATCCTTGATGCTTTTTCGATATTATTCATTTTGCCATAGATCTCTTTATTCCTATCTTTTTCTCTTATTTCATAAAAATAATCGGCCCTGTTTTCGTGTCTTTTTAAATCCTCAATTAGGTCCTCAACATTATCACGTATAACAGTGTATACATTAATTAATTCTTCGTTAATATCATTAACCACAGCCCGGCAGGGCTGAAGAGCAAATAATACTGCACCGCCGCCCAGAAAAGGTTCGTAATAAGTAGAAAATTTATCTGGCACATGTTTTAAAATATCTTGTAATAATTGTCGTTTTCCACCAACCCACTTCACAACCGGGGCAACCAATGGATCCTTTTCCATAGCCTCACCCAAAAAAATTATACCATAAATTGAACGGATTAGAAGTCCGATGTTTTCGGCTCAATTGCAAACCAGAAAAAATTCCGTGCTCAACAGAACATGGTTCTGTGATCATTTCAACCGCAATTTTATGGCTAATTAATTTCGGATACGAGCAACAGGAGCAAATATTGCGTACCTCTTTCATAATACTCTCTGGGGAATATATCAAAGTTATGGGTTATTTGCATGTTCTTTCTACCTCCTGTAATTTGCTTAAATTATATCAAATTATAGGAGGGTAAAAGATAGTTAACGCTGCTTTATCTTGATTTAAACTGTTTCTTTTTAGAGCAGATAAAATGCTAAATAACAAACAACATTTTTCGCAAGGTGCAGTAATTTCTCGGAATCTGCTACGACTTCATATCCATTTCAGGTTATCTTTCCCATGGCTTTGATGTAGCCGAGGCATTTGCTGAAACGAAAGGGTATGGTGACCCAAAAGCGTGGATAGGTCCCGGTTTTACTCGTACCACTGCTATTAGTTTTGACATACCCGATTGGGCCGAGGCTTTGAGTCTGTGTTCTGAACAATTAGGCGTTTTAGTAAAATTGAAGGACTAGTCTAATTCAAAAAGGCAGCATAACAGCTGCTATGATTTTCAGGAAATTAAAGAGAATAAAACCTGGATGTGTTATTCTATAACTAACAACGAGAGGATATAAAGTAAAGGGCTTTGGTAAGAGCAGAGGAAGAGAAGTGTTCTAAAGCTTTAAATAATCCTGTGGAGCTTCTATGTAAAAATGCAACAGTTGCCTGCCGCTAGTAATTAAAAAGGGAAACCGTTTCCATAAACCCTGCTAAGAAAGTTTAAGGAGTGGGAAAATGTTAGAAATAAAAGATGTATTAAATCTACTGGGTAAAGAATTAAAGGACGATAGTGAGCAAGTAGGAAGGTTTAGGGAATTTGTTGAGCAGGAAAAATGGACCACGGAACAAATAAAAAAATGGCTTGACGAATGTATAAATGGTAGCTCAGGCGCACACGACCCCTATAATCGGGCATTTCAAGACCTGGTTGTATCTTCAGGAAAGAGATTAGGGTTTAAGATACATTACGGGAGGTACAC
>JBMNNS010000108.1:0-4390 GCA_050942625.1 Dethiobacteria bacterium | reverse complement strand
TGGGACATTCCTGAACGCATTTACCACAGGTAGTACAACGCCAAACGTCCTCAAGTTCCACTTCGGGGAAACCAAATGTGGATTCACGGATAAGTTTTCGCATACTAAAATCTGTAACTCTGTTCCAGGGGCAAACGGAATCACATTTTCCACACTGGTAACAGTACTTAACGGCGTCACCACCATATGTTTTTATGTCCTCTATTATATCTTTGAAAGGGGCTTCAGTTTCCATAACTTTTTATCACTTCCTTCACTTAAGCTTCCAAACTTCCAGCACTTAAATATTTAGTCCTTCTCTAACATGCGGGAAACGTTATCCGCCACCTTCAGCAGTCCATATTTATCTACCAATGCTTGTAACCCTATCTCCATTTCATCCAATTCCACCCCTTCTTTTATTTCTTCTTCCCTTTCTTCATAGGTTAGGGCACCTATCATGCACCAACGAACACACAAAGGTTCTTCTCCTGGCGCTTCACCTTCACAAAGATCGCATCTAAGCGGGAGGCCTGAATCCGGTTCTTTGAAAAGGTCCCTGGATGGACAGGAGGCACCACAAAAGGCGCAATCTCCAAATTCAGTCCCCTCCTTGGCATGCTCTTTTTTATTTGCAAGTACATCCCACTGTTTTTCAGTCAAATAATTGTTCTGTTTATAGATATTCCTACCATTACATTCTGCATTGGTATAGTGGCTGGCTATGACAGGGATGAAAATATTTTCCAACTCGCTTTTAATTATCCGGATCCGGGATCTGGCAGGATTTACAGAGCTATATTTTGGGGTGGCATGGGATGCCGAGCAGATTATTTCACAACTTCTGCAGCCGGTACACTTATTAATATCGATCTTAATTGCTTTGACTTTTTTCTTTTCCATAATTGACACTCCCTCCATGTTTAATAATTAATAATTTAGGAAACCTATACTATACCGGATTTTACTTCTTCCAATATTCCCCTTTTTACGAAATCTTCGTATACATAATCTAAACCTAGTTCAAGAAAGGTTTCCTTCGTGGGGATACCCTCCTCATTCCAACCCTTAAGTTTGTAATATTCATCCAAAAGTTTTTCTTCATATTCAGGAAATCTTTTCTTCCAATGATCTGCTGGAGGGGCTTCATCCTTTCTTCTTAGTCCTCTTCTAATATTTATACATCTGACCAAATTGCGGACTCTTCTTGATGTTTGCCATAACCCCTCTTCATCAATATCCATTCCAGTTGCAGCAGTAATAAAAAGAGGATAATTATGGATATGAAAAGGAGGTTTATAATGAAAACCGGATAAGCCACTGCAAATCCCAGTAGTGTTGTCGATATAACGAATGACTTCGGACCAATTACAAATTTCGGTAACCACCTCAATAGGTGGCCAGTAGGGTGGTGCAGTATGTGGATCCCCCCACTCGAGCATATATTTTTTAAACATTTCTTCCTTTCCAGTAGGTATTTGGATCCAATCCTTTACAAATTCTTCCCTGTGCTCTTTGGGAAGGGGTGCCTGGGGAACCTGCCCCTCTATTTGACTGATGGTTTGTTTTTCATCAGTGCAGAACCATAAAAAGAAAATAGGGCTCAACATACCCAACTTTATGGGTATTTGTTCGTGTTTCCTATTAGTGTTATGAGCATATTCTTCTGCCCCTTTACCAATTTGCCGGGAAGCCCAGTAAGTACCGTTGGCCAAAACATCCCCGATTCCCTCACGCCTTACGATTTTATCCAGCAGCCAGACAAAAGCATCCCCTTTATCAGCGGGCATTCCTTCAAAATCCTTATCCGTTAAAATACCGGCCTCATAAAGTTCAAGGCCAAAGGCAACAACTTGTGGCATTCCAAAAGCGTCAACTCCATAACTTAAGGCACGGCCTGCTATATTAAGCCCCCAGTCAATATCTTCAATATAGGCGGCAAAGTTCCAACCCATTTTCCCCCAACATTTCAGGGGATATAACTGGGAATCCGGTAGCTCAATTAGTGCCCCACATGCAAGTGGACAGTTATAGCAGCCGAACATACGTTTAATACGTTTTTGCAAAACGCTTTCATAATATTCTCCATATTCTTTAGTCCAAAAGCCCTTCCGTCGTTGGCGGGCATTACCCCAGGCAAAGTTGTTAAAATGCCAGGCCTCATCCGGCCAATTTACCGGCACTGTTCCCAATATTCCAAAATATGTTGGGTCCACACCTTTTATTGGATTATTTACCCGGTTTATAATATAGTTTTGAACCTCATTGCAAAGTTCAATAAATTCAGCAGGTTTTGCAATATTAATATCCTGTGTCCCACGTACAGCAATGGCCTTCAACTTTTTGTCACCCATGATGGCCCCCAAACCCAACCGTCCGGCGCTCCCCCTGTTAGCTTCTATAGAAGCATGATAAACTTTATTTTCCCCGGCCAAGCCAATTGCAGCTACTTCAGCTCTTGGCTCCCCAAGCTCCTTTTTGATAGACTCCATAGTCTCATAGGTTCCTTTCCCTAACAGATGGGAAGCATCACGTAATTCAACTTTGCCATTGTTGATCCATAAATAAACCCATTCAGGGGATTTTCCACGGATTATAATCCTATCGTAACCTGATAACTTTAATTCTGCAGGCCAAAACCCCCCCATCATTGAATATGCCATCAGCAAAGTTTGGGGGGATATTGCAGTTACAATGGCTCGGCTGGCAGAAATGGCAGGTGTACCAACTAAAAGTCCCGTATCAAATATCAACAAATTGTCGGGTGAAAAAGGTTGCACCTCGGGAGGAACCCTATCCCAGTGTATTTTTGCAGCAGTGCCTAGTCCCCCTAGATAATCCTCTGTTAGTTTTGGGTCGGCTTCCACTTTTTTAATATCTCCTATTGATAAGTCAATTTCTAAACTATAACCTGTTGCCCCATATCTCATTCTTTAACACCTCCGAATAATATTACTTGTAATATAATTAAATAAGCCTTACACTTATAACCGCCTCTTCTATAACTACCCTGTGCAATTAAGGTGCCAAAACCATTTGAATTTTTTTGATTTGCCATTAAGCAAAAAAACTGATTAAAAACTGCCATTTTTATAATTATCCTAAGAGTTCAAATCTTAAGAATGGTCAAGTTTTGGTCAGTGTCCAAACTTTAGACTTTACAATTTAATTAAAAATTTATAATACCCCTGGCTAAAAAGTGGTCCCGGTGTATTATTGATTCTAATATTTTGTTTTTCCGTGGGGCCTCGTTAATGTTTAAAACCACTGCCTGGAAAAATTTAAGCAGTGGTTTGAAACATCGCTAAAAGAAAACGCCTTTTCACGTTCTCGTACAAAGAAATACAAAGATAAGTGATAAGCTTAACCTAAACATTTTGATGGTGACATTACCTTAGGAGATGCCGGGAAATAACCAACTTCTGCATTTCATTTGTTCCCTCATATATCTGGGTAATTTTGGCATCCCTCATAAACCTTTCTACGGGATATTCGCGGCTGTAACCGTAACCACCGAAGATCTGAACGACATTGGTGGTTACCTCCATAGCAACGTCAGATGCATATAGTTTAGACATAGCTGATTCTTTGGAATAAGGCTTTCCCTCACCTTCTAGAAATGCAGCCTGGTAGGTGAGAAGGCGGGCCGCTTCTAGCTCACAGGTGGCGGAAGAACGGATGCCCAATTTTTTTTCTTTTTTGCCAAAGGAAAAACCAGGGGTACCTTTTTCAATAATAAAGACACTGTCTGCCCTGTTTATTTCTTAAATATCTTTCAAGAAGTTCTAGGGCATACAAGGAGGAAGGCAAAGGACAATTAAAATGTACTGTCCCTTGCCTTTTTATATTAATTTATGATCTGAGCTTTGTGAAAAAACACTTAAATTATTCTAAATTTTTCCTTCTTCTTTTAATTTTTCGCTAATCATATCGCGCATCGCTTTTTTATCGGGTTTACCAACGTTCGTCAATGGCAGATCAGGTACATTTTCAACACGTTCAGGCCACTGGAACCTTGCCAGGCCGGCAGCTTCGCATTGTTTCTGAGCCTCTTCAAGGGAAATAGTAGTTCCTTCCCTCGGTTTAACATATAGGCAGACCCGTTCACCAAGGTCAGGGTCAGGCATTGCAATCACTGCTGCCTCAATAACGTTGGGATGGGTCATCATTATTTCTTCAATTTCACGTGCGCTGATCATTTCCCCACCGCGGTTGATCACATCTTTAATACGGCCGGTTATTCTAATAAACCCTTTTTCATCCATTATGGCAAGATCCCCGGTGTGTAGATAGCCGTCCTTGGTATACAACCCTACCCTGCTGGTCTTATAATAACCTTGGAATACTTGCGGCCCCTTACAAACCAGTTCACCCTCTTGGCCATCTGGTAAGTCAATTTCCGTGATAGGAT
>JBMNNS010000022.1:0-22502 GCA_050942625.1 Dethiobacteria bacterium | reverse complement strand
ATCCCTTTTTCTTCGGGCATCTTATTCACCTCCATGTTATCCCTCTTTTCAGTCACTGCCTTTCAAAAAAGGAAAGGCCCCGTTAGGAGCCCTCCTTATTAACTTACCACTTAAGATCTTATCCAAGCAACTGCAGTACAGATTGAGGAGCCATATTAGCTTGAGCCAACATGGCAGTTGCAGCTTGTTGGAGAATGTTATTCTTGGTGAATGCCATCATCTCTTCAGCCATGTCTAGGTCACGGATACGAGATTCAGCAGCTTGCAGGTTCTCCGCAGAAGTGCCTAGGTTGCTGATGGTGTGTTCAAGACGGTTTTGGAAAGCACCAAGTTTTGAGCGTTCAGCTGACACTGTATTAATAGCGTCATCTAACACCTTAACAGCAGCAGTCGCATTTTCATGAGTTGAGACATCAAGAGCATGCTCGACTCCTTGATTATCAGTGCCATTAGTAACATCATTAGTAGTGGTCCATGCTACACCGTAGTCTTTTCCATCTACTGTAACAGTTTTCTCTTCTGTGCTATCAGTGGTGCTAATTCCTAGTGCTGCAGATCTCATGTCATTAACTTCAATAGTCATGCTCTGACCTGTATTAGCACCAATTTGGAACTTAGCGGTGAACCCACTAGTATCATTGTCAGAAGCATCTAATGCGATTGTGTTACCAGCTGCCCCTGCAGTCGAAGCAGTAATGTCAATCTTTCCTACACCGCCTGAAGCCATGCTCACACTAGTAATCTGCGGGTCTAACGCCATAACGGCATTTTTGACATCATTGGCAGTTTTCATTCCATTAGTATCAATGATAAAGTCGGTGCCTAGAGCCTCTTTAGCTGCTTCAGCACTCGAATACGTCCCAGAAGAGCTATCAAAAAATCCAATACTAGTATCGCCGATTGAAAGCTGTGCATCCTCAGTTGGAACAGAGGAGAAAGTCACACTACCTGTTGCCGCAACATCGGAAGCAACATCGGTTTTACTCAAAAATGTTGTTCCACCAAAGGCTCCTTCATCGACTGCGTCAACATTGATCTGAGCTGGCGTTGAACCGTCCACAGCTACAGTGAATCCTGCTATCGGACTGTTGTTTACAGCCTGAACTACTGCCTGAGCCATTCCTTCAGCACTTGTAATTCCATTGATATCTACAACCATATCTGCAGTTAAGGCTGATTTCGCCGCATCAGCATCAGCAAAATTACCTGAAGCACTATCGTAAAAAGCGATTTTTTTATCGGCTATAGTGATATTCGTACCCTCTGCAGCCACGCCCGAAAAAGTGATGTTTCCATTTGCTGCCACTGCATCAACATCAAGCACTGCACCTGCTACGCTAGCATTAACCTGATCTGTGATATCTTTACCATTCTGTGCTATTGCAAAATCGCTTGCTGTGCCTTGGGTCAATTCAAATTTTAATGCGTTAGCTGTCGTCGCATCAATTCCAGCTCCTAATGTTACGTCAACAGCATTTTCATCTTGTGAAAATGTTGCTCCTGCCAAAACCCCTGCGTAGGCCGAATCATCCACAACCGCTTGAAGTGCAGCAGCAATTGCTGATGCAGCATTCGCTTGGCTTTTGCTCCTGTCGATAACAAGATCCACAGTCCCCTCTGAACCATTTACATTGGTTACATTACCAGCGGCATGTTCGCCTGCAGTCTCATTCCACGTGATATAAACTGTTATATCACCTATAGCTATACTAGAATCACTCGTATCTGTTGTGGACAAAGTGATATCCCCAGATGTTAAGCTTCCAAGTACTTGATCAACACCAGTACTATACTCTGTAGCAGTCGCATTTGTTACACCAGCGTCTAATCCACCGATCAGTGCTTTTCCTGAAACAGCTGCATTAGCATCAATTTGCTTTCCACCATCTAGTAACTTCTGGGTATTAAACTCAGTGGTATTACCAATTCTATTGATTTCAGAAGTTAACTGATTCATTTCTTTTTGGATCTCAGCACGGTCTGTCTCAGTGTTTGTACCATTCGAAGCTTGGGTAGCTAGCTCCCGCATTCTTTGCAGAATTGCATGAGTTTCGTTTAGTGCACCTTCTGCAGTTTGAATCAACGAAATACCATCTTGAGCATTTCTTTGTGCCTGCTTCAGACCACGAATCTGACCTCTCATTTTTTCAGAGATTGCAAGACCAGCAGCATCGTCACCAGCACGGTTGATTCTCATACCGCTGGAGAGTCTCTCCATGGACTTGCTACTGTTGGTTTGATTAATACCCAACTGCCTGTGCGCGTTCATGGCACTGATATTGGTATTGATTCTCATTTAATATGACCTCCCTTGGTCTTTGTTCTATGGACATCCTTGTCCACCTTTTATATAATAAGTCAACCGGCCGCATTGACATATTATATTTAGCCTTGGCTTGAAAGCCTTTGCTCAAATATATTATCGACGTTTAAGGGAAAGTATTAAGTACCTTGTTTAAATTTTTAATTATTTCTGGCCTAATATTTAGTTTCTGTTTGGTAGCCTTAGGGGTTATTTCCCTCCCGGCAGGGCGAAAATATGCTAAAATAATAAAAAGGAGTGGACATACTAAGGGAAATGAAGCTTTGAAATAGTTAAAAATAAGATCCTTCGCTATCGCTCAGGATGACAATAGCAGAATCAGGATGACAAATAGCGATGACAATAGCAGAATCAGGATGACAAATAGCGATGACAATAGCAGAATCAGGATGACAAATAGCGATGACAATAGCAGAATCAGGATGACAATAGCGATGACAATAGCGATGACAATAGCGATGACAATAGCGATGACAATAGCGATGACAATAGCAGAATCAGGATGACAAATAGCGATGACAATAGCAGCAGTATTTTATAAAACCGGCTTTTTCAGTGGTCTCGTTTTGTTCTAAGCTAATTTATTCTATGCAAGTGTTTAGTTTCAAAATAATTTAAAAATGGTGATTTTTTTGCTTAAAGCTTTATCTGTTCAAGAAGCTCTGGAGCTTCCGGGGGCCCTTTTCATTGATGTTCGTTCGCCCGAGGAATTTGCTAAGGGGTTCATACCGGGGGCTGTTAATATACCCCTTTTTGATAACGAGGAACGGGAGATTATCGGGACCATTTATAAAAATGACAGGTCAAGGGCCCGCCTGAAGGGGATTGATTTTGCTTTTGGTAAGATTGCTAATATAATAAAGGGAATTGAAGGATTAAAGGGGAATAATAACCTTGTCCTCTATTGTTGGAGGGGCGGTATGCGCAGTAAAAGCCTTCATTTCCTTTTAGATAGTTTGGGGATAGAGTCCTACCGCCTGCTGGGGGGGTATAAGGCTTACAGGCGTTTTATTCTCGACCAACTGGGTTCTTACCAGCTCCGGAAACCTGTTTTTGTGCTCAATGGGCTGACGGGCGTCGGTAAAACAGAGGTCCTGCATATCCTGGCGGAAATGGGCTGCCCTACCGTTGACCTGGAGGGCCTGGCCTGCCACAGGGGTTCACTTTTCGGTCACCTGGGGATCAAGAAAACACCCTGTCAAAAACAGTTTGATGCCCTGCTCTGGAACCGTTTGGAAGAATTAAAAGATAAAGACTACCTTATTTTCGAAGGGGAAGGGAAAAGGATCGGCATGGTCTACCAGCCCGATTTTCTTTTTGCGGCACTGCAAAAGGGGGAGCATATCCTCTTGACGGCACCGCTTGAAAACCGTGTTGAACGGTTGTTGAGGGAGTATATCCCTGCCGGCGAAACGGAGAAAAAAGAGGTCGAAAAAGCTATCTTAACCATCGAAAAATACGTGGGTAAAACTCGGACAAAGGAGCTCCTTTCCCTTTTGGAGGATGAGGATTATAAGGGGCTTGTCAGTTCCCTCTGTAGCTTCTATTATGATCGCCTTTACAGCGAGTCAAAACCCGGGAAGACTGATTTTGTATTCACTGTAGATAGTAGTGACCCACGTAAAGCAGCCCAAATAATAGAAGCTTTTATTCGGGAGAAGATTGAAAGGCAGTTGTTGATACCGCATTAAAAATACTATAATTTAAAAGAATTAGAAAGGGGTATAAAAATGAACATCTATGATTGTGCTCATGCTTTAGCTAAAGCAATCAAAACCTCCCCTGAGTACCTTAAATTTCAAAAAGCGGGCGAGGAACTTAGAAAGGACAAAAGTGCCAAGGAAATGCTTGAAGACTTGAGCAAAGCACAGATAGAACTGCAAAAACAAAGAGTTGCCGGCCTGGAAGTAGCTCCAGAGCAGGAAAAGCGGCTTTCCCAAATGTTGGAGATTGTTAATCTTAACAAGGCCGCAAGGGAATACATGGAGGCAGAATACAGGTTCAGCATCATGCTAATCGATGTGCAAAATATTATCAGCAAGGCTATGGAGGACCTTGGCCCTTCTCCAATGCCTCCGGAGGACCCGCTTTCTATGGCTGAATAACTTCCGATGGCTGAATGGTAGTTAACAGGAAAACAACCTGCCCCATTCTCAGCTAAGCTGCCCCATTCTCAGCTAAGGTGGGGCAGGTTTTGTCCCAAATGTTCTAATAAAGGAAAGTGTCTATTTCAACACTTCCTTGTCTTCGTTTTCATCATTAACATTGACTTCATCATCATTGTCGTTTTCGCCCTCGTTGTCATCGTTTTCGCTGCTAAAGAGGGTTACCCTGCTTAAAACCTGCTGGTTGTTGTCTACGAATTTCCATACTGCCCCTTCATAGTCCACGGACTGGCGGTCAACGGTGACAACGTGATAATAGTTTTCCTTTGGTTCAACCAGGACCCTGATCTGCATTTCACCCAGGACGGGCAACAACTCCATGCCCTTGACCTCGCTGTTGACGGCAAAGAGGGCTATTTCGTCGGCAGCATTAAAGGGATAATCGGGGAGCGATAAACCCAATTCTTGAGATACCCGGGCCCATTCCTCATAATCCGAAACCAGGTTAAAAGACACGGGCGAGGACAGGACACCCCAGTCGGTTGTTGTAAAGGTGAGATCCCGTTCATGGGTAGTTTCTGCCGGGCCAACAGTTTCTACACGGAAAAAATTATCGTAAACCGTAAGACCTATCAATAACAGCAATAAAAACAACAGCGGGATAAGGCGACGCGCTTCAATCACAAAAAAATTTCGTTTCTTTTTCATACTTTTCCCCCCTGCAAACATATCTCTTTCATGATTATATGCAGGGGAGGGATTTGTTATGACAGTTGAATAGTGGGTTTTATACCCTGTAAGTACCCGCGGCAATTTTTTTCAAGATAGGCATTCTGTATGCTTCCCCTCCAGTGCAGCGGCCCCGGGAGGCGGACGTGCAGGTAATTGGTGGTCAGGCCTTCCAGGCAATGGACAATGCCTTCCTCGCTTACCTGGTTTTCTTTGCCGGGTTTATCAACTACCGTTTCAAGTAAGACGGGGAGAACACGCCCTACAAATTTTTCCTGATAATTCTGGGAAAGCTGTTCTCCTAAAGCAATCATTTTCCTGCTGCGCTCTTCTTTTACCCGGTTGGGAACCTGATTTTTCATTTCAGCGGCCCTGGTCCCACGGCGGGGTGAATATTTAAAAACATGCAAGCGGCTGAAGGCAAATTCTTGGACAAAGTTATAGCTTCTTTGGAAATGCTCTTCTTCTTCACCGGGAAACCCTACTATAATATCCGTGCTTACAGCCAGATCGGGCAGGGAGTGGTGCAATTTTTCCAGGAGCCCGGCAAAAAAAGCGGTATCATAAGGGCGACCCATCCTTTTTAAAATAAGATCATCCCCGCTTTGCAAGGGTATATGGAGATGGCGGCAGATCTTTTGGTTTTCTTTAAGCACTGTAAGGAGCTGATCATCAAAGTCGGAAGGCTCTATGGAACTAAGCCTGATCCTTTCTATTCCGGGAACCAAAACAGCCTTTTGTAAAAAAGAAGACAGGTTAGCAGGCGGGTCCAGGTCTACACCATAAAGGCCCAGATGAATGCCCGTCAGAACGACTTCCTTGTAGCCATGGTCCTTTATTTCATGCAGGTATGCCAGCCCTTTCTCCGGGGAAAGACTGCGCAGGGGGCCCCTGGCAAAGGGGATAATGCAGTAGCTGCAATACTGGTTGCAACCATCCTGGATCTTTAAAAAAGCCCTCGTCCTTCCCTGTTCCGGCACCCAGGGCATCCGTTCAAAGGAGGCCTTTTTGCCATAAGGATCGATTCCGGAGGTAACGTCCTCGCCGTAGATCTTCCTTTTGATCAGGTCCGGCAACCGAAGCCGGTTATCCGTTCCTAAAGCCAGATCCACTTCCGGAAGGGAGGCAACTTTTTCCGGTTCAACCTGTGGATAGCAGCCTACTACGGCAATTACCGCATCAGGATTGCGCCTTTTTGCCCTGCGGATCATCTGCCTGGACTTGCCGGCCGCCATATTTGTCACGGTACAGGTATTGATTACATAGGCGTCGGCTTCTTCGCTGAAATCTACTATTTCAAAACCCTCCCGGCGGAACTTACCCTTGAGGGCCTCGCTCTCGAAATAATTTACTTTGCACCCTAAGGTGTGGAAAGCTACTTTTAAAGGCAATGGTGACAACAACCTCTCTTGTTCCCCAGGTCCCCCCAGCGAAACATTAAAATACTAAGCACAGCCAACGGGGCTGTTTCGGCTCTGAGGATGCGGTTTCCCAGGCTAACTGGATAGGCTCCCGGGATTTCTTTTAGTTTTTCCATTTCTAAAGGGGAGATTCCACCTTCAGGGCCGGTAAACACAGCCACCGAAGCCGGGCGGCCCTTGAAACCGTCCAGCAGCGGCCTAATGAATTGTTCCTTTTCTTCCTCATAAGGGATGATGATTAGTTCTTCCCCTTCCAGGACCGGAAGCATTTGCGCAAAATGAAGGGGCTCGCTTACTGCAGGTATGTAACTGCGCCGGCACTGGGCGGCGGCAGATAGGGCAATTCTTTGCCATCTTTCGCTTTTCTCCCGGCCTTTTCCTTTTGGTATCCGCACTATTGTCCGGTCACTAATGACAGGATAAATTTTATTTACGCCGAGTTCCACAGCATGGCGGACTATCCTCTCCATTTTGTCGGCCTTGGGGATGGCCACAAAGAGGTTTACGGAAAGGGGTGGTTCTGTTTCGGTCTCCAATTCCCCAATAATTTTAGCTTCGGCAGCCCTGGGATCAATGCTGACAATTCGGGCTGTACAGGCTTTTCCCTCCCCGTCGGAAAGGACAATTAGGTCCCCTTCCGCCAGGCGCAAGGATTTTAAATGCTGCCTGTTTTTATCTTTGAGAAAGACCACTTCCTGCTGCAGTTCCTCGCCGGAAACAAAAAAGTAATATGACATTTTCAGCTCCACTGTGTATTGCTAGAATAATTGAAATGGGCAGGGTTCCACCCTGCCCTACAAATCATTGTCAATCGCAAACGGTTACCTGCCGCCGCCCAGGGTATCTTTTACCCGGTCAAAAAAGCCCTTCTCTTCTTCTTTAACCTCTAAACCGCCGGCTTTGGCAAATTCCCGCAAAATGGTTTTTTGGCGGGTATTGAGTTTGCGTGGCACTTCAATTTTTATTTTAACAAGCTGGTCCCCTCTGCCAAAGCCCCTGACGTTGGGTATGCCCTTCCCGCGTAAGCGGAAAACGGCACCTGGCTGGGTCCCTTCCGGAATCCGCAGCTTGGCCTTGCCTTCCATCGTTGGGACCTCTATTTCCGTCCCCAGAGCTGCATGAACAAAATCCAGGGGAAGCTCATAGTGGAGATCATTATCCTGCCGTTTAAATATTTCATGTGGGCGGACATGAATGAAGATATATAAGTCGCCTGGCGGGCCTCCCCTTGTTCCAGCCTCTCCTTCACCCGAAATACGGACCCTGGAACCGGTGTCCACACCGGCAGGAATTTTAATTTCAATTTTTTTCTCTCGTGTTACACGTCCCTGACCGCGGCATTTTGGACAGGGATCCTTAATAATGGTCCCTTTTCCCTGGCACCTCTCACAGGTACTAATACTCACGAAACTGCCCAGGGCGGTTTTTCTGACCACTTCACGCTGCCCGGTCCCGCCACAAAGCGGACATTTTATAGGGGAGGTACCTTTTTTAGCTCCACTTCCGCCACAGTCTGGACAATTTTCTGTCCGGGGTATTTTAATATGGGTTTCCAAACCTTTAAAAGCATCCTCTAAGGTTATTTCAAGATCATAACGCAGGTCGGCGCCGCGGCGGGAGGTTTCCTGACGCCTCCCGGTGGAAAAACCGCCCCCGAAAAAAGCATCAAAAATATCCTCAAAGCCGCTGGAAAAATTAAAGTCACCAAACCCTCCACCCCGAAAAGCATCATTCTGGTGGCCAAAACGATCATAGCGTTCCCTTTTTTGGGGATCGCTTAAAACATCATAAGCTTCCTTAACTTCCTTAAATTTTGTTTCGGCTTCCTGATCCCCCGGATTGACATCAGGGTGGTACTTACGGGCTAATCTTCGGTAAGCCTTTTTAACTTCCTCCTGGCTGGCATTTTTATTTAATTCTAATACCTCATAATAATCCCTTTTAGCCATTTATCGTCAGCTCCTTCTAGACTAAGAGAAGCTTTTAGTTTTTGTCATCCTCATCAATGACTTCATAATCAGCGTCAACAACGTCCTCCTGCCCGGCATCCCCGGCTCCCCCAGCCTGGTCTCCATGGACTCCTTCCCCCTGGGTTTGCTGCTCCTGGCGAACCTGCTCATAAATCTTGGAGGAAAGTTCATGGAGAGTGCTGTTTAGCTTCTCAACAGCGGCATTAATTTTCCCTACATCTTCTTCAGAAAGAACATCTTTTAATTCCTTGATAGCCTTTTCTATTTTTTCCTTATTATCCGCGTCTATTTTGTCACCAAGCTCGCGCACGGTTTTTTCTGTGGAGTAGATCAGGGAGTCAGCCTTGTTACGTGCCTCTGCCAGTTCTTGACGCTTTTTGTCTTCCTTGGCATATTTCTTAGCCTCATTTATCATTTCATTAATTTCCTCATCATTCAGTCCTGACGAAGCAGTAATGGTAATTTTTTGTTCTTTTCCGGTTCCCAAATCCTTTGCGGAAACGTTCACTATACCATTAGCGTCTATATCAAAAGTTACTTCTATTTGTGGTAAACCACGGGGTGCCGGTGGTATACCGTCGAGCATAAAGCGGCCCAGCGTTTTATTACCGGCTGCCATGGGGCGTTCGCCCTGGAGAACATGTATTTCAACACTGGTTTGGTTGTCGGCAGCCGTAGAAAAGATCTGTTTTTCAGAGGTAGGGATAGTGGTATTACGCTCTATAATTTTAGTAAACACCCCGCCAAGGGTTTCAATGCCCAAGGAGAGGGGCGTTACATCCAAAAGCAGAACGTCCTTTACCTCCCCGGCCAGGACCCCAGCCTGGATTGCTGCACCAAGGGCTACCACCTCATCCGGGTTAACACCTTTATGCGGCTCCTTGCCCAGCACATCTTTAATCACCTTTTGGACCAAAGGAACCCTGGTCGAACCCCCTACAAGTATGATTTTATCAATGTCCTTAGCATCCAGGTTTGCGTCAGAAAGCGCCTGGCGGATAGGCCCTACAGTTTTCTGCACCAGATCCCCCACGAGGTCCTCAAATTTCGCCCTCGTCAGGCTGATGTCAAGGTGCTTGGGGCCATCGGACGTTGCCGTAATGAAGGGGAGGTTAATGTTGGTGTTGGTTACGCTGGAAAGCTCCACCTTTGCCTTTTCCGCCGCATCCTTTAAGCGCTGTATTGCCATGCGATCGCTGCTAAGATCAACACCGGTTTCTTTCTTGAATTCGGCTATTAAAAAATCTACAATCCTTTGGTCAAAATCGTCGCCACCAAGGCGGTTATTACCACTGGTGGCCTTGACCTCAAAAACACCATCCCCAAGCTCCAGGATGGAAACATCAAAGGTGCCGCCACCAAGATCGTAGACGAGTATAGTATGAGTATCCCCTTCGTCTTTATCCAAACCATAAGCAAGGGATGCAGCGGTAGGCTCATTAATAATGCGTAAAACTTCAAGCCCTGCTATCCTGCCGGCATCTTTTGTAGCCTGCCTCTGACTATCGCTAAAATAGGCAGGAACGGTGATCACAGCCTTTTCTACCTTTTCACCAAGATAGCTTTCGGCATCGGTTTTCAATTTTTGTAAAATCATGGCCGAGATTTCCTGCGGCGTATAGTTTTTACCTTCAATAGTTGCTTTAAAATTCGTCCCCATTTCTCTTTTAACAGATTCAATGGTTCGCTCAGGGTTGGTAATGGCCTGACGTTTGGCTACCTGTCCTACTATTCTCTCCCCTTCTTTGGTAAAAGCAACAACTGAAGGAGTTAACCTGCTTCCTTCGGCATTGGGAATTATTTGAGGTTCCCCACCCTCGAGCACGGCTACAGCAGAGTTAGTCGTTCCCAGATCAATGCCAACAACTTTCGACATCATTTGACCTCCTTTAATGGATAGTTTTAATGTATTATTACTTCAAAATATTAATCAAAAATTAACCACGAGAATGATTAATCCATAGCTACTTTGACCATACTTGGGCGCAATACCCTCTCATGCATCATGTAACCTTTTTGAAATTCCTCTACAACAGTATTGGCAGGGTAAGAGGAATTTTCATCCCTGAGCATTGCTTCATGGTAATTGGGATCAAAGGGTTTTCCCAAAGATTCTATGGGGGTTATCCCTTCGCTTTCTAAAACATCGAGGAGCTGTTTTAAGATCATTTTTACTCCTTCAACCATACCTTCATCATTTCCCTGTTCTACTGCACAGGCTCTTTCCAGGTTATCTATAACCGGCAGTATTTTCTCCACAAAATTAAAAATTGCATATTGGATCAGTTCTTCCTTTTCCGCCCGCACCCGCTTACGGTAATTTTCAAAGTCAGCTTGTAACCTCAATAACCTGTTGGTAAGTTCTTCTTTTTCGAGGGCCATTTCAGCAATCTTCTGCTGCAGGGTTTCCAACGTAACCTCTTCCCCTTCCCCTCCATTTTCGGGGGTGGAGGTCTCCTCTAATTTTTCTTCTTCAGATAATCGTTCATTTGCTGAGGAAGGAGATGTATTGTTTTCACCAGTCAAGTTTTCGCCACCCCTTTTCTAAAAATATAATTTGGCCAGTCTGTTGACAACATGCTGTAATACTGATACTGCCCTGGGATAATGCATGCGGGTTGGGCCAAGGATCCCAATTGTACCTATTATATCCTTGCCCAAACAATAAGTGGCCATTACCAAACTACATTCCTGAACCTCTTCCAGCACATTTTCGCTGCCAATCCTGATCACAACGCCCTCCACACCGGCAACCGGCCTGGTAAGCAAAGTCACCAGCAGTGAGCGTTGCTCAAAGAGGGAAAGCAGCGCCTTTATTTTTTCTATATTTTCAAACTCGGGCTGGTTTAAAATGTTCGTTGTCCCACTTAAATACACACGTCTTTCGTCTTCGAGCAGAATTTTTTCCATTAAGGTTAAGGCTTCTTCCAGGAAGGTAATATGGTTGTATAGCTCCCGGCGCAGTTCCACGATTAGCTCTGAGGTAATTTTGTCTATGGTAAGGCCGTCAAGACGCCTGTTAAGATAAAAAACGATGCGGTTCAGCTCATCAAGGGAAAGTGTTTTAGGTAGATTAATAATTTTGCTTTTTACAAAACCGGTATCTGCCACAAGGACAAGAACCCCCCGTTGTGCGTCAATGGGCATGATCTGCAGTTTTTTAAAGGCGCATTTCCGCAGATGGGGGCCCAAAATCAACGTGGTATAATTTGTAAGGGAGGCCAGGAGCTTAGACGTATGGTTTATTATCCCCTCAATTTCCCTAAACTTCTCTATCTCTAACGCTTTATTTATCCTCTCTTTTTCTTCAAAACTGAGCTCCTTTATTTCCATAAGGCTATCAACGTAAAAACGATAGCCTTTTTGGGAGGGAATCCTGCCGGCAGAAGTATGGGGTTGGGTAAGGTAACCCATATCTTCCAAATCAGACATTTCATTCCGTATAGTGGCAGGGCTTAGGTTTATGTTATAACACCTGGCCAGGGTTCTTGAACCTATAGGTTGGGCAGATTTCACATAATCGGTCACAACTGCCCTTAAAATATTTTGCTTACGCATGCTAAGCCCCATTCCGCATACTCCCTTCCAAAGATTTTCAAAAATTAGCACTCTACCATTAAGAGTGCTAACCTCCTTTTTTTACAATAACACTGAGGTGCTAATTTGTCAAGATTAAAGTCAGTCAGGCCATAGCTTTTGGAAGTAACGCCCGCAAGGAATATGGTAGTGGTCGCCTGCAAAGGTAATTGTTATTCCTTCCCCCTCCCGGGTAATATGCAAAACCTGGCCCTGTTCAGGGGGGACGGAAATTTCCCGGATCCCCCTTTCAACGGCATTAAGGCCAAAATAAAGCAATAATATTACGATTATAATAGCTAAAAAATAAGAAGTCAAAGGCCTTGCCTGCAAGGTTTGCACCTCTTCCATAACCTTTAACTTCTATTTTTAACAATATAAAAACCCATTATACCAAAATTATTCAAACCAAAAGTTATTCAAAAACGTGGGCTACTGCCTCCGCCAAGAGGGGTATGCTCCTTCTGGCCTCCTCCAAACTGTTTTCATGTCCCCCTATTTCTACAATAAGGCTGCGCTCATGAAGGTGCTGGTTATAAACAAAGTTGTTTTTTAAAACGCCCCGCGATAGGCCCGGGTATTTTTCTTCCAGGAACCCTTGCAGGTAATAATAAAAACGCAAATTGTTTTGCCAACCCTGATGGCGGGTGCCCAGGACGAAGAGCAACCTGCCGGTTTGCAGTCCGTTCAGGGTTGTCGTAGTCACCCGGCGGGAAACGCCATCACGGTGAAGGTCTAAAACGACCTTGATCTGCGGGTTTTCCTTTAACAGGCGCTCGATTTCGGGGCGTGCTTTTTCATAGGCATAACTCCGGGGAATATCAAATACCCCTTTGTGATGCAGGACAGGGATACCGTGCTTGTTTTCCAATGTCCGTGCCAGCAGGCTCCCAAGGGCGACTACCGTCCGGCTGGTATCTTTCGTAAATGCAGAACCCGAATCCGGCACAAAAGATTCTGTTGCATGTGTGTGGTAGATAAGGACCAGGGGGCCGCCTTCTTTAAGCTGCAGGGGGCGTTCTTTGGGGTTTTGGGGTTCTGCCTCCCCCAAATAGGAAACTACTTCCCTGGGGGGAGGTCCCCCTTTCTCCATATTTTCAGCATTTCCTGTCTCTTCTGCGTCCCCTGTAAGGCTAGCCTCCCCGGTGTCATTTTTCTGTGGAACAGAATACCGGGCCGGAAAACCAACCAGCTGGCTGCTTAGTAACAGGCTGCGGTAATCCGGGAGCGGCTCCATATTTATAGCTTTGTTACTTTTTCCCATGCCGGGCAAGGTCCAACGCAGTAAAAAAGTAAAGGGGTAATTTTGCTCAGCTTTAATACTTAACCATGTTTGGGAAATAAAACAGCCAGCAGATCTTGCCAGAGGGGGTATGACCAGCCCTGCAAGTAAGAATAAAAAAAGGATTAAGGGGATAATGAGGAACTTTTTTTCTCCATTTCTCCTTTTTTTATGAATTTTGAAGGTATGGTAACGGGATTTTTTGAAGGTTTTAAAAGACATAATAATCCCCCTTCCCAAGAAGCGTATTTATATACATATGAGAAGGGGGTTACAGAATATGCCTGTTATCTAAGCTTTATTGCGATAATCCTCAACGGCCTTGCGGAAAGCATCGGCGGCTAAATTGGAACAATGCATTTTTTGACAGGGAAGGCCCCCCAGTTCTGCAGCAACATCCTTGTTGGTTACTTTCAGGGCATCCTCAATCTTTTTCCCTTTGACCATTTCGGTCAAAGCGCTGCTACTGGCGATGGCGGCCCCACAGCCAAATGTTAAAAATTTAATATCTTTAATAATCTCATCCTCAACCTTAATAAATATCTTCATTATATCCCCACACGTCATGTTTCCCACTTCACCTACGCCACTGGGATCCAACATTTCCCCGGCATTGCGGGGGTTTTGAAAATGGTCCATAACCTTTTCATTATACATTAAAGATTCCCCTCCCTCGTCCTTATATCCACCATTTTATCACTATTGCTAGATTTAGAATAGCTACCCTTTCATAACGGGGGACATTTTTCGCAGTCTATTAACAATTTCCTGAAAGACCCCGATTGTATAGTTAACTTCTTCTTCAGTATTATCCTTACCCAGGGTAAAACGGAGAGAGCCGTGGGCAGCCTGGGGATCGAGGCCAAGGGCCATGAGGACATGAGAGGGTTCCAGGGCACCAGAGCTACAAGCCGAACCACTTGAAACAGCAATCCCCTTCAGGTCAAGGCTCAGCAATATTGATTCGCCCTCTGCATAATAAACACTCACATTCACATTTCCAGGCAACCTTTTTGTAGGGTGACCATTGAGGCGAACATCCTCTACCTCCAGCAAACCCTTGATCAATTTATCCCTTAAGCGGGTTAGTTTTGTACTTTCTTCGGCCAAATTTTGCGTGGCAAGCTCAATTGCCCTGGCAAGCCCGACTATTCCGGGCAGGTTTTCTGTTCCTGGCCTGAGTTTATGTTCCTGTCCCCCACCCCAAAAGACCTGTTTCATCTTCAAACCTTTGCGGATATAAAGAAAGCCGATACCCTTGGGGCCATAAAATTTGTGGGCGGAAACAGAAAGCATATCAATAGGGTCCTCTTTTAAATTAAAAGGCCTATGTCCAATAGCCTGAACGGCATCGGTATGGAAATAGACCTCTTTTTCCCTGCATATTTTTCCTATTTCATCGATGGGCTGTATCGTGCCTATTTCGTTATTGGCAGTCATAATAGTGACCAAAATTGTTTGCCCGGTAATGGCCTTCCTTAGTTCGTCGGGGTCAACCATCCCGTATTGATCAACGGGCAAGATAGTACAATCAAACCCAATTTGGGCAAGGTATTTAACAGTATTAAGCACAGCAGGATGCTCAATAGCGCTTGTAATAATATGCTTCCCCCTGGAGGAAAGCGCCCTGGCAGTGCCCTGGATTGCCAAATTATTGGCTTCCGTGCCCCCGGAAGTAAAGATAATTTCCTCTGGTAAAGCACCAAGAGCAAGGGCTACCTTTTCCCTGGATTCATTCAAGGCCTGGCGGGCTTCCCTGCCAAAAAAGTGCAAGCTGGAGGGATTTGATGGTACAGGCTGCAAAAAAGGTAGCATAGCCTCCAACACTTCTTCCCGCAGGGGGGTAGTAGCTCCATGATCCATATAGATCCTCTTCATAAGCAATGCCTTCTTTCCGAAAGAGATAATTAGTCCTGTATATTAATCAGTCACCATATGCAATCGCTTTTGCAATGGCAAAGGGCCCGTCATGAGACATTGATACTTTTACGCCTTTAATACCGTATTTCGCCGCCCAGCGTGCCGCTTCTCCCTTGAGGAAGACGATCGGTTTACCCCTAGCCCCAGAAAGAATTTCCATTTCACACCAGCGAATGACCCCGATACCACATCCAAGGGCTTTGGCAACAGCCTCCTTTGCCGCGAAACGGGCTGCAATCGATTGCAGGGAATTGCCTTTTTTTAAAAGTTCTTCAATTTCCTGAGAAGTAAAGATCTTTTTCAAAAAGCGCTCAGGGCGTTTGCGGTAGACCCTGGCGATCCTTTTTATACGAATAAGGTCAATTCCTACGCCCTTAACTAGCAAATAGAGCCTCTTTTTCAAACGAAACTCATCCTCCTGACTTAGCCTCTCCCGAGCTTATTTCTTTTAAAAATTTACTTTATTACGGTTTTTTTGTCAAGTATGCAATCTTTTTAGATTATTCAATTAGTTTTCCGGGATCGTGACTTCCTTTCCAGGCACATTGCCAGGTAGGAAAGGTCCGCGGGTGAAACCCCGTCAATACGGGAAGCCTGACCAAGGGTACGGGGCCTGATGGCATTAAGTTTTTGTTTGGCCTCCGTTGAAAGGTTGTTCAGATCATTGTAGCAAAAGTCAGCTGGGATTACCTTTTCCTCAAGTTTGGCTGTCTGCTTTACGTTTGCTTCCTGTTTGGCGATATAACCCTCATATTTAATCTGGGTTTCTACCTCACTGGCGATCCCTTCTTTATCCGTCAGGGAAAATTCCTGCTTTTCGTCCAATTTCCTAAGACTATTATAAGTAATTTCCGGCCTTTTTAACAGTTCGGCCAGGGTTTGGGGTTTCGTCAGTTTGGTAGAGCCCAGTGCAAGTAAAGCCCCGTTGATTCGTTCGGAAGGGAAAAGCCGCAGGGTGGACAGTTTCTTTTTTTCCGCGGCCAAAGTCCGTTTTTTCTCTTCAAAAAGATCATGGCGCTCCTTACTGATTAGCCCCAACTGGAATCCTTTCTCCGTTAAGCGAAGGTCGGCATTTTCATGCCGTAAAAGCAAGCGGTACTCACAGCGGGAAGTAAACATGCGGTACGGTTCGCTGACGCCTTTGGTAACAAGGTCGTCAATCAGCACACCGATGTAAGCATCTGTTCTCGTTAAAATAAAAGCAGGTTCCCCGCGACAAAAGAGGGCGGCATTTATCCCGGCCATAAGGCCCTGGGCAGCCGCTTCCTCATAGCCGGTCGTGCCATTGACCTGACCGGCAAAGAATAGCCCTTTGACAAGCTTTGTTTCCAGGCTGGCTTTAAGCTGGGTAGGAAGACAAAAATCATATTCGATTTCATAGGCCGGGCGCGTAATGATGACTTCCTCCAGCCCGGGAATGGTCCGCAGGAAAGCCCTTTGTAATTCTTCCGGCAGGCCGGTGGAAATACCCTGCAGGTACATTTCCACGGAATCTCTGCCCTCCGGCTCAATAAAAACAGGATGTCTTTTCCGGTCTGGGAATCTGACTACTTTATCTTCAATGGAAGGACAATACCTGGGCCCGCTCCCCTTCATTAAACCGGAGTAAGAGGGTGCATATTGAATATGATCTATAATCAGGCGGTGTGTTTGTGCCGTTGTGTAGGTCAGGTGGCAGGGGACTTGTTCCTGTATTTCAGTTTCCGTGACATAAGAAAAAGTGCCCGCCCCGGGTTCCCCCTCCACCAACTGCAGGTTTTCAAAGTTAATACTACTTCTATACACCCGGGGTGGAGTCCCTGTTCTAAAACGCTCTACCTGGAAACCCAGGGACACGATATTTTCCGACAGTTCTGTAGAAGGTAACTGGTTCCCCGGGGCGCCAGGGTAATGGTCTTCCCCGACGAATATTTCACTTCTTAAAAATACGCCCGTGGCAAGAACCACCGCCTGGGATAAGTAAGTGCTGCCCTGGCGCGTTGTAACTCCTTTAATAACGCCATCCTCAACTAAAAAACCCCTGACGGCTGCCTCCCGCAAAAACAAGAGCGGCTGCCCGTCCAGATAGGACCTCATTCCCCTCTGGTAAGCGTTTTTATCGATTTGGGCTCGCAAAGCCTGCACTGCCGGCCCCTTGCTGGTATTCAGCCTGCGCATCTGCAGGGCATGCTCATCTCCGTTCCTGCCCATGATCCCCCCCAGGGCATCTATTTCCTTAATCAGATGACCTTTGCCAGGCCCCCCCAGCGAAGGATTGCAAGCCATCAGCGCCGGGTGATCGATATTGGTGGAAATCAGCAACGTCCTGCAGCCCATCCGGGCGGCTGCAAGCGCAGCTTCGCAGCCGGCATGCCCTGCACCAATGACAATAACATCATAATTTTGTTCAAGTTCCATCTACTCAAGCCCCTGTTAAACACAGATTATGCGCAAATTATAACATAGTTTTTCACAAAAATAAAATTTTAGGCACCGGCCTTTTTAAGAAGGAATTTTGGTTTTTAGAAAGAACGTAATAATAATGGATGTAGTAATAATGTAGTAGTAAGTAGTTGTAGTAAATTGTTCCCTGTTCTCAGGGCAGCGTAGCGTGGTAGGATGGCCTGAAGTGTAGAATTGGTAGGATGGTTGTTTGTTTTAGTTTTTATTTTGTTTTGTTTTTGTTTTTTCTAGTAGGACGGCAGCATGGTAGCAAATAGAATATATTTATTTTTATTTTCTATTTCTCTGCCTCTGCCGGCACTCCTATTGGAGTGCTTTATTAATTCAGAGGAGGTTTTTATTTTGAAGAGGAGTTTTGTTTTTTGGGTGAGCCTGTTACTGGTAATGGTGTTCATGGTGTTAATGGCCGGCTGTACATCCCCGGCAGTATCCAATGGAGAACCGGCCAATAAGGATGGAGAAGCAACACAGGTATTTAAGCTTAGTCTGGCCCATTTTTTCCCCGCCTCACACCCTGTAGAAAAAGTACTGCTCAAACAATGGACTGAAGCAATTGAAGAGGCCACCGCCGGCCGGGTGATAATCACAAGCTACCCGGGTGAAACATTATCCAAAGCCTCCGAAATTTATGATGGGGTGGTGACAGGGATTGCCGACCTGGGCCTTTCTTGTTTTTCCTATACCAGGGGGCGTTTTCCCGTGACAGAGGCTTTTGAACTCCCCGGTATAACCTATAATAATTCAAAAGTAGCCAGCAAAGTAGCCTGGGAAGGGATAAAAGAGCTCGATCCTCAGGAATTAAAGGATACCAAACTAATGATGGTCTTAGCTACCGGCCCCGGCGACTTGTTTACAAAGAAACCCATCCGTGAATTAAACGATCTGCAAGGGGTAGAGATAAGGGCCACCGGGCTCAGTGCTAAAACACTGGAAATGCTGGGTGCCATCCCTGTGGCCATGTCCCAGCCGGAGGCCTACGAATCATTATCCAAGGGAATCATCACAGGCAACCTTGCCCCCGTCGAAGTCCTGCAGGGCTGGAAACATGCCGAAGTCACCGATTACCTGACTTTAACGCCCTTCCTTTATAATACGCTCTTTTTTATTACAATGAATCTTGAGACCTGGAACTCCCTACCCGCAGACTTGCAGGAAATTATTGAAGATATTAATGAGGAGTACCATGAGAAGTTGGCCTGTGGCCTCTGGGATATGCAAAACGAGGAAGCCCTTCAGTGGTCGGTAGAAAAAATGGGAATGGAAATTTTCACCCTTTCAGAAGAAGAAACGGAGAAGTGGATTTCCCTGCTCCAGCCTATCCAGGATGAATTCGTGGATAAACTGGAAAAACAGGGGCTGCAAGGTGAAGATATCCTGAACAAGGTTAAAGAGCTGGCTTCCTATTATAATGAAATCTATAAATAAGTACCTGGCCAGGCAGATTGTCTACATTCCACAACGTTTGGAGGTTTCATCATGGATTGGTATATAGCTATGGTCACCCGGCTTAGCAGGATAATGGATAAAGCAGCGGGGTTCGTTTTAGTCGCCGTCATGTTCCTGGTGGTCGGCAATGTTCTGCTGAGGGGCATTTTCAAAGCCCCTCTTCTGGGCACCTATGAATATGTGGGGTTCCTCACAGCAACGATCATCGGCCTTTCTCTGGCTAATTGCGGTATCCAAAAGGGGCATATCGCTATCGAATTTTTAACCCAAAGCCTGCCCCCTAAAATTCAGGCTTGCATCGATCTGGTTCTTAATACAGTAATTCTGGTCTTTATGGGCCTGATCTCCTACCACATGGGGGAATATGCCCGGGCCATTTTTCAAAGTGGTTCTGTTTCTCCGACTACAGAAGCCCCTTTTTACCTCTTTATTTCTCTTGTCGCATTCGGACTCTTTTTGCTTTGCTTAACAGTATCGGTCCGCTTCATTGAGGACTTAAGGACGGTGAGACAAAATTGAACCCTTTTCTCACAGGTATTGCAGGAGTCCTGCTCTTTTTTTTCTTGATTATGTTTAGAATGCCGATCGCTTATGCCATGCTCCTGGTTGGTTTTGCAGGCTTTAGTATTCTTGTTTCACCTTCGGCAGCCTTTCGGATGTTATCCGTGGAAATATACACCACTTTCTCTTCCTATTCCCTGAGCGTGATCCCCCTCTTTGTCTGGATGGGCTTTCTGGCCTACTATTCGGGAATAGGCTCCAAGTTGTATGTTTTTTGTTATAAATTGTTAGGCCACCTCCCCGGCGGGCTTTGTGTAGCAACACAAGCCACATGCGCCTTGTTCGGTGCAGTTTGTGGCTCTAACACTGCAACGGCAGCAACAATAGGAGCGATTGCCCTGCCGGAGATGGAAAAATATTCCTATAATGATTCGCTTTCAACAGCCAGCGTGGCTGCGGGCGGAGCATTGGGGGTCCTCATCCCCCCCAGCGTCATTTTTATTGTTTATGGAATAGCGGCGGAACAATCCATTGGCAAACTGTTTTTAGCCGGCATTTTGCCTGGGTTATTATTAATGTTTTTGTATATGCTGGCTATTTACGTTCAAGTTTCCAGGAACCCTCTACTTGGCCCCCCAGGTCCCAAAGAAACCTGGAAAGCCAGGCTTTATGAACTTAAGGGAGGTCTTCTGGAGGTTTTCGTTGTTTTTACAATCTCCCTGAGCGGCCTTTTTTTAGGCTGGTTTACACCTTCAGAGGCCGGTGCCATCGGCGCTGCCAGCGTTCTTGTAATTTCGCTCCTTGAAAAACAGCTTACCTGGGAAAACTTTAAAAAATCCCTTTCCGAAACAACAAGAACCACAGCCATGATTATGTTCCTTGTCAGTGGTGCTATTATTTTCGGCCGCTTCATGGCCGTCAGCAGGGTCCCCTTCGAGCTGGCAAATTGGGCTGGAAGTCTGCCCTACCCACCGTTTGTAATTGTAGGGATTATACTAGTTATCTATTTTATCCTGGGTTGTTTCATCGATGCACTGGCTCTCGTGCTACTTACTACACCGATATTTTTTCCGATCATGGTCGATATACTGGGCTATGATCCTATCTGGTTTGGGGTAATCACCGTCATGGCAGTGGCCATGGGCGTTATCACCCCTCCGGTAGGGATGAACGTCTATATTATCAAAGGGGTGGCAAAAGATATCCCCCTGGAAACGATATTTAAAGGGATCTGGCCTTTCCTGTACGCTCTCGTTGCGGCACTGATCATTTTAACGATATTTCCCCAAATTGCCACTTTCTTGCCGGAGCTGTTGTCAAAATAGCTTTTGAGCCTTTTTGTCCATCTTGCCGTTTGCAAGCCCAAATGTTACAATAAATAGTAATAATAGTAACTACTTAATGCAGACAAAAATCAGATGATTGCTATAAAATGGCTGTTTGAAAGCTGGGTGATAGCTTATGATTGAAAAAATAATGCCTGGGATTTTCAGAATTGAGTTGCCTATGCCGGATTCCTCGCTGGAGACAGTTAACACTTACCTGCTCAAAGGCAAAGAACGCAACCTGATTATAGATTCGGGGATAAATAAGAAGGAATGCAGGGAAGCTTTGGCCAAAGTTCTTTATGAATTGGAGGTAAATCTGGAAGAAACCGATTTTTTTACTACCCACCTCCATGAAGACCACTTTGGGCTGGCTCCGGAGATGGCCCCCAACGGCTCCACGATCTACCTTAACGCCCCGGAGACGATCTTTTGGGGTTCTTTTAGCGAATGGTCGGAAAACTTTGAACACGGCAGGAAAAATGGTTTTCCGGAGGAGGGAGTGGAGAGTTTAAGCCGGGAAACGCCTGAGTTTTTAACAATTCTACCCCTGGAAGAAATGAAAAATGCCGCAAACGCATATACGGGGCAAAAGTCCCCAGGCGGGCGCATCAAGATAATTGGCGATGGCGAGGTTTTGAATGTGGGGGAATATTCCCTGCAGTGCATCATGACACCCGGGCACACCAGCGGGCATCTTTGCCTCTATGAGCCGGAGAAAAAACTGCTTTTCTCCGGCGATCACATTTTGGAGACAATTACACCGGGTATTTTTCTCTGGCCGGGGGAAAACCGCAATCCCCTCCAGGAATTTTTAGAAAGCCTTGATAAAGTATCCAAGCTCGATGTTGATCTCGTCCTACCCGGACACCGCAAAACTTTTCGGGAACACCAGGGACGGATTTCGGAATTAAAAAAGCACCACTACCGGAGGGAACATGAAATTGAAACAATACTTAAATTTTATGGAAAAAACGGCAAGAATGCTTATGGGATCGCTTCTGAAGTGAGCTGGAACATTCCCCAACCCTGGGAACAATTCACCACACAATTGCAGTGGATGGCCCTGGCAGAAACGCTGGCCCATTTACAATATATGAAATTTCAAGGGAAAGTTACGAGCAAACTACTAGAAGACAGAGTTGAACGCTACTTTTTACTGACAGGGTAAACCTCACTACTTAGGGCTCTGTTTCCCAACGTTCCACCCGGATATCCCGGCGGGCCAGTTCCTGCAAAAAGTCGCCGGCATTAATCGCCCCCTCTGCCTCCGGCCCGAAAACACCACGGCGTTTAATCTTTCCCTGGCCCATCATATAAGCACCGATGCTCAGGGGAACCCCGGTCAACCTTTTCATCCGATCTACTGTTGCATAGGTAACCCTGGTTTTTTTACCGTTACGCATCCCGGTGATGTCTACCCTTGCCCCGGAAAAATTGCGGTCTTTGGCAGTGGGGAAGA
>JBMNNS010000021.1:0-22713 GCA_050942625.1 Dethiobacteria bacterium | reverse complement strand
TTTTTCCTATGGTATTCCATAATAACACCCCCTCATTGAAAGCCTTTATTGACAAGCGTTAAGAACATTATAGCATAT
The DNA here is from genome assembly GCA_050942625.1 of Dethiobacteria bacterium. GTDB lineage: Bacteria > Bacillota > Dethiobacteria > DTU022 > UBA8154 > JBMNNS01. The sequence goes on along the minus strand of JBMNNS010000021.1, from coordinate 22,635 downwards.
TAATTTGGTTGAACCCTAGAATTATACTAATTATTTTTCTTTTAGTGGATGAAAGCCATGGACAGATTAAAGACAGACAGCAACAAGCAATATAGTATATTTTTGCTCCTTCTCACATAAATTTTAAAGGTAATAAATTATTGTAAAGGAAACAAGAAATTGAAAAAAAGAATATGGATCATTTTATTGCTTCCCCAAAAGAAGATTAGGGCCGGTGCTGTTATAGCCCTTGCCCTAATCTTCCTATTCATGTTTTTAACATGGCCCAGTAATTATCTCGCTGTTTTCCAAACAAAGGTTTTAAGAGAAGCAACTGTAGTCATTGACCCCGGGCATGGCGGTATTGACGGGGGAGTCAGCCGCGGCGAAATGATCGAAAAAGAGATCACGCTTAAAATAGCAAAGCTGCTAAAAGCAATGCTGGAAAAAAAGGGTTGCAATGTTTTAACGACCAGGGAAACGGATACGGACCTTAGCCACCTTCTTCCCAATGGCCCGCAGGAACGCCACCGCAGGGACGTCCATGGCCGGGGCAAGTTTATAAACGAAAGCAACGGGGATTTATTTGTAAGCATCCACATAAATGCCTGTGTAGAGGATCCTTTTACCAGGGGGGCAATCGTTTTTTATAGCAAGGACAATGAAGAAAGCCTGATTTTAGCAACAATAATCCAAAATCACCTGAACAAGATTACCTCAGCAAACCTGCAAACCGGGGAATACGTCCATAAAAATATTAAAGAAGGGGATCTTTATCTTTTGAATAATGCAACCATCCCCGGCGTGATAGCTGAATTAGGTTTCATTACCAACGCCACCGACAAAAAATTGCTGGCTACCCACAGCTATAGAAAAAAATTAGCCGAAGCTATTTGTAACGGAATAGTTGAATACCTTCGGTGAAAAAAAGGTGACAGAAAACCTGCCATTGTCATCAAAAAAAAGTGACAGAAAAAACCAGCCGCCATTGTCATCAAAAAAAAGTGACAGAAAACCACCGCTATTGTCATCCTGAGCGATAGCGAAGGATCTTGGCCCTAAAGCTTTTTATTGATTCTTCATTAACTTCGTTCATTCAGAATGGCGTGGGTTCGAGACTTTTTCAGTGGTCTCGAACTGTCCCTTTATCACCTTTCAACCCGCTTTATCCCGGAAATTTTTTGATGCCAATTATTTTCCAATAAGCTGTACCTGACTACGCTCCCTTGCCTGCTGGAGGCATTGATGAAAATGTGATCGGCCTCGTAGATCCCTACGTGTGTTGGTTTTTCCGGCAGATCCTCATAAAAGTAGATAAGATCCCCGGGGAGGATTTCGTCGAACTTCACCGGGAAGCCATCGTATTTAAACTGTAAATGGCAATCCCGGTGCAGGTAGACTTCACATAAGGCATAGATTGTATAGACCAAACCGGAACAATCCAGGCCTTCAGGAGTAATCCCCCCCCAGAGGTAGGGAACCCCTAAAAATGATCTTGCCAGGTTAAGTATTCGCTCCCCTGTAATTTTTTCTCTGGCAGCAGGGGGTTTTTCCCAGGATACGTCCCCTGCTTTAATCCAGGCAACTCCTCCCCCTGGAAGCCAAACTTTATACCAGCGTTGTTGCCTTTCAATTATCCACAGGCGTGTGTTGAGTGCTAGCTCCATAATCCGGGGTCCATTTTTCAAGGGAATTTTTTTTAATTCTGCCAGGTGTTTTTGAACAATAACCTTCCCCAAAAAGGTTTCCGGCGGGTATCCATAGAAAATGTTTTCCTTTTCTACCCATCCCAAATAATCCTGTTGAACAGGTATCCGGATTTCACACCAACCTTCCTTTTCCCCCAAAATATCTACCTCTGTAGCAAAGATAGCCTGGGTTACCACCTCCGATTTTTCCGCACAATAAACGTTGGTCAAGGGCACTTTAATAATACCTTTCATTCCGACTCTCCCTTCCAGGTTTTATTCCCAACCTTTTTAACATTATCTGGTGAGCCATTTTTTCAAACTTGCTATTGAGCATTTTAAGTTTCATTCCGGGATATCGATTATTAACAGCCTTTTCCAATATGTAATCGGTTAACCACGGGTTTTTAGGCAGCAGGGGCCCATGCAGATAAGTCCCCAGCACATTTTTATAAATTGCCCCCTCCTTACCATCCCGCCCATTATTTCCATAGCCCTTTAGGACCCTGCCAAAAGGCTCTGTTTTTGCCCCCAAAAAGGTTTTCCCAATGTGGTTTTCAAAACCCACAATAGTTTTTTCTACTTTGCCCAGGCCGGCACTTAGAACAATATTACCAACCATTCGTTTTTTGCCTGCAATAGTCCAGAGATCCAGCAAGCCGATCCCTTCCATTTTTTCCCCCTGGGCTGTTTGGTAATATTCCCCTAAAAGCTGGAAGCTTCCACAAATTGCTAAAATAGGGATCCCTTTTTCAGCACTTTCATGAATTTCTGGGCTTTTCCTTAGTATATCCTGGTGGACGAGCCTCCTTTCCTCCACATTTTGGCCGCCCCCCATCACAATACAGTCGGCCTGCGTTATCTTTTTTTTATCTCCCACAGAAACGTCAAGAACATCTACTGAAAAACCCCTCCATTTTGCCCGCATGACCAGAGCTATCATATTTCCCCTGTCACCATAAAAGTTCATTAAGTCGGGATATAAATGCACAAACTGCAGTTTTAACCCGCCCATAGCCTATTCCTCCCAAAACTTTTTCCCATAACCCATTTTATTAATTGCTTTCCTTAGTTCCAGCATGGCTGTATATGTTACGAGTACCTGCAATTTCCCCCCTGCCGGCGTACTATTTAAACTATCCCTAAAAGTTTTGCTTAGCCTTTCTTCACCTTTAATAATTGCGGTATCGATACCGGCATACTTCAGCCTTAAAGAGATCTCCTTTCTCCTGGTGCCGGAACAAAAGATGCCCGTGATCTTATTTTCCAGAGAAACCAACTTTTCAAAGTCCACATCCCAGAGCCAGGAAACATCCAGGCCATCAGCATATTGATCATTAATAGCGATCATCAAAGTCATCTCCCGCCCTGCTTCGGCCAAGGTACGCAAAACTTCGTTGGCACCAACAGGATTTTTAATGAGAATGAGTTCCACGAACCTCTTTTCTATAAGCAGTGTTTCCATGCGGCCAAAACAGGAGGTAAAATGGTGAAGACTACTATTAATCACCCCTTCTTCCACACCCAGGGCCAGGGCACAAGAGATTGCAGCAAGGAAATTGTAGAGGTTATAAAATCCGGGGGTATTTAATTTAACATAAAAAATGCCGGTTGGTGTTTTAATGGCAACCGCTGTCCCCTGGGCAGGTTTTTTGTGGTGGGAAACGATGGAGTACTGAGGCAGGGGACGTTTCACCCCGCATCCTATACAATGGTAGAGCCCCAGATGTGCAAAATGGGTATGCAGGTATGTTAGTTTTTTCCCACAACGAGTGCAAGTTTTCAAATCGGTGGCCTGACTTATCCCCTGCAAAACATCTTTTGTATCGTCTATGCCATAGTAGATAGTCTGCAAATCTTCTTTAATAATGCTTGACACCAAGGGGTCATCGGCATTTAGGAGAAGAAAACCGTCCTCCCCTTGGATCCCCTGGAGCCCTTTAATAATTAATTTGAGGATCTGTTTCGGTTCCCCAAAACGATCAAGCTGATCCGGGAATAAATTTGTGACCAGGGCTGCTTTAACCTTTAGCTGGGAGGCAACGGCAGGCATGGAGACCTCATCAACCTCGATAATGCCCAGATCAGCCTTTATTTTTCCCAGCCACGAACTTTCGGCAATGAAAGAGGTTGTCACACCAGGAAGAAGATTGGCCCCACTGCGGTTATGGATTACTTTTTTTCCAGCCTGGGATAAAATATGGGCCAGCAGGTGTGCTGTAGTCGTTTTTCCGTTTGTCCCGGTTATAAGGATACAACCTTCTTTAAGCTGGGCCGCAAGAATGGGGAGAAGCTGGGGGGATATGCCGGCAGCAAGCCTGCCAGGTAAGGTAGACCCCCCAAAGTTGGTGTATCTGCTAAGGTTTATACACATTTTCCCAAGGTAGAGACCCGGTAGCACTTTTAGTCGTTTACCTGGCATCAAAAAATCCCCCCATTTTAACTTACTTTATAATATGGTCCGGGGGGAAAAAAGTGAGTGCAATACCTTAACACTGCTATCGGGCTATTTTCCAAATAGTAGGATAATGCCGTTCATTGGTTATTATATTTTTCATGTATTATAAGCTCAGGGTTTGGCAGTGATTACCCTTCTTTGTTCCCATTTACGGAGAGGATGCCTGTGCCACATTTTATAATCCTCGAATTCAGCTTCAGTCAAAAAAAGTCCCTCCCAAAGATATACTGCAGGAGCAGGAAGTGTCCTGGGCCCATTGAAATCCTCCCTGAATACAGTTGCGATAGCGTCCCTCCCGTAAAATTGAAAGATAATATCTGCGTCCTCTAGGGAACCCCTTGCTAAAACCTCGAGTATAATATTTTTTTTAAAATTTCCCATATCCAGAGTTTCAGGATCATAATTCCAAAATAAAGGTTTCAATTTTTCAGGGAGTTTCACTATTTATTTTCCCCCCTGTGTATTTTTCTTGAAGATACTGATTAACTGCAGTTTTTAAATAGTTTTCGATAACATTACTATTAACTTTTTTGTCAAAAATAAAAGTTTCTGTTTCCTTCTTATCTCCAATATCTTCTGTATATTTTAACTGCTGCAAAAACAGCTTGGCTGAAAAAATTTTTTCACCTTCTAATATATATTTCTGGCCACATTCACTTATTATACGAGTAATAGACGTTATATTTCTGCTTAAAAGATAGTAAATATCTACATAGTCCCTAAAAGATGTTCTCCTACCAATGGCTCTTTTCCCAGGTGAAAAAATCAAGGTCCATGGATTTACGATGCTTAATCTGAAGAGCCAAAGAAGTGCCACCGGCAAGATAATACTTGTCCATAAATATTCCCCGACCTAAAACACGACATACTTCCATCATATTATTACTGATAACGTTTTCAGGCAATTCATACACCTCTGGCTACATATTATTATATACATATTATACCACATTCAGGAAATAATGATTCCCTGGTTTTTTATATAAGCTATGGCCATATAATTTATGAAAAACAAGGTTTTCAGCAACAAAAACCACGTTTATGATCAATATTAAAAGGCACCCTGCCGCAAAGCAACGTGGTGCCTTTAGCTTTTATTTTACCTTTCCTACCTAACTAGGCTGCCCTTAGTCTTCCTTCAAAGCCTGAATTCTAGCCTCTACAGCCTTTATTTCCGCCTGCAAATTATTTAAGTAATCCTCCAGCCTGGCGATTTCTTCTTCCTTAGTGAAAAAACGCCGCTGCAAGCCTCCCCCCCCACCACAGCAGCATTGAGAAGCCGGCCCGTGATGGCGATTTTGATGGCGATGATCATGGCAGCACATTATTTTCCCTCCTTTCCTTCTTGATTTTTTGTTTTAAAAAGGGTGTAATAACTTTCCAGAAAATCATCCATTCTCTGGCGTTGTTGCCTGACATGGACTGCCCAGGCATGCAGCATTTCCTCACCTTCATCGGTAAGGTCATAAAAACGTCTGGCCGGGCCTCCCTCGCCTACATCCCAGCGGGAAGTAACATAACCCTCCTCTTCCAAACGGCGTAAATTCCTATAAACTGAACCCGGATCCAACCTTTCGCTAAAACCAAACTCAGGTAGCATCTGGATCAGGTCATAGCCGTGGGCTGAGCGCTGCTTGAGCAACAGCAACAAACAGGGTTGCATAAATTTTTCTACCGGCAGACCGCTACCACATTGACAGCCGGAAAACCCCCCTCTTCCGGGATGATGATGGTAATGGTTATGGTCGCACATTGATGAAATACTCCCTTATGTGTAATATGCCTATAGTTATTATAAAAGGTTAGAATTATTTTGTCAAACTGAAATCTTCATTTCCATTTTTCACTTAAAAATGCAGAGCCGAGCACGAGCACACCCCCAACCACCTGGGCAAAGTTCAAAGTTTCCCCCAGGATAATAGCCGCCATGATCACTGCCGAAATAGGATCTAGATAACTCAATACCGCTATTGTTTGCCCTCTTAAATCCTTGATTGCCGTAAAGTACAATAAATAGGCCATCCCGGTATGGATAATACCAACTATCAAAACCAAAACAATAGAGCTGGCATTATAGGATCCAGTTAATACCAAGGGCTGCACCGGACAAGACTAATAACAGAATATTTTTTCTTATTGCCTGGTAGGAAAGCTTTTGCCTGAAAAAAAAAATTGAACCTGCTAAGAACATGCTTCCAATTGCTGCCCTCAAAAAAGCAATTTCAGTAGAAAACAAAGAAATATACCTAACAAAAATTCCGATGCTGCCAAAAATCAACATAGCTACAATAACTTTTATTTTAGCGTGCATATTTCACTTGGGCTTTCAATAAGTTGTTAATAATTTTAAGCTTAGGGCCTGTCCTTACTTTATAAGTGGTTGGATTGCTTTAAAATCTTTGGTTCCTGCAACCTTAAGAAGATCAAAAACAACGGTTTCCGTATCGGTAAGTACCGCCCCTTCTTCTCTCATAAGCTGGAGCCCATTCCTGTAGTTTTCCTTGCGACGGGAACAAACACCGTCCTGCAAAACAAAAACCTCAAACCCTTCCGCCAGAAGATCCCTGACAGTCTGAAAAACACAGACATGGGTTTCACTGCCTACCACCAATACCTGTTGGCGACGGTAGCTCTGCAGTTGTGTTAGCGTTTCCTCGTTTACCACAGAAAAGGTAGTCTTTTCTAGAAGCAGGTGCTCACCCAGTTGCGCTGCTATTTCAGGCGCTGTCCTGCCCAGGCCCTTGGGATACTGCTCGGAAACCACCACCGGTATCCCTAATTGCCGGCAAACACTGAGCATTATACCTGTGTTTTTATAAACCTTTGCAGCATGCTCCATAGCCTTCATCAGGTTTTCCTGCAAGTCAATGATCAAAAAAAGAGATCGGTTGCCCATTAAATAGTGTTTTTTCAATTAAATTCACCTCCGGATATAAATTAGGTAAAAAGAGTAAAAATCCTGCCCTACCGCCGCCAAAATTGGGGAAATAAAAGTGACAACACCGTGAATATTTCCAGCCTGCCAAGGATCATGCAGAAGGATAAGATTACCTTGGTAAAAATATTAAAAGGGGCATAGGACCAGCTTGGCCCTGAAAGGCCATTGTTGCCAAGCGTAGCGGCAACCGAGGCTGCTGAGCTTACCAGGTCTATTTTTTGGGTCGTAAGCAACAACGTCCCCACAATAAAAATAAAAATATACAACACCGTAAAGGCCATAACGCTGGATAAGACATTTTCCTGGACCGGCACACCATTAATATTGATGGCTTTCACGGCCCGAGGATGGATTAATCTATTAACTTCCCTTTGCACATATCTAAAAACCAGGTATACCCTGATAACCTTCATACCACCGGCAGTTGAGCCTGCACAGGCTCCGATGAACGTTAACGACACCAAAAGGGCCCGGCTTAAGTCGGGCCACAAAACAAAGTCGGTGCTGGTATAGCCTGTCGTGGTAATTATAGAAGCAACTTGGAAGAAGGCATGCCGCAGGCTTTCTACAATGGAGCCAAAAACATTGCCATAAATGTTTAGCGTGATTACGGCGATATATGCCGCAATAATCGATAAGTATACCTTTAATTCTTTGTTCCTAAATAAGCCGGCTGGGCTTCTTCTTTTAAAAATCAAATAATAAAGCGAAAAATTTACCCCTGCTGCAATCATGAAAATACCTATCACCAGTTCATAATAAACACTGTTATAAGTGCCAATACTCAAGTTTTTAATGGAAAAACCGCCCGTACCAAGGGTTCCAAAAGTATTGACCACGCTATCAAAAAGAGGCATCCCGCCAATCACCAATAAAAAAATTTCTGCCAGGGTAATTGCAAAATATGTAGTATAAAGGACTTTGGCTGTATTACTGACCCTGGGTGTAAGCTTGGCTAAAATCGGCCCAGGAGTTTCAGCCTTAAAAATCTGGAAGGTCCCTACACCCAGGGCCGGCTGGATGGCAAGGGCCAGCACCAGGATGCCCATTCCACCGAGCCAGTTGGTAAATGACCTCCAGAAAAGAAGGCTTTTGGGCAATATTTCCACGTTGGGAATCACCGTCGCACCCGTAGTAGTAAAACCTGAAACAGTTTCAAAAAAGGCATCAATAAAAGAAGGTAGGGTCCCCGTAAACAAAAAAGGAAGGGCACCAAAGACCGAAACGAGCAGCCAGCCAAAAGTTACGACCACAAAACCTTCCTTATAACGCACCATCTTGTCCTTAGTTCTGCATAAAAATAAAAACCAACCCAGGGTTGCTGTTATGAGGATCGAAAAAACAAAAGCAAAAATGGTTTTTTCGCCGTAAATAATGGCTATAAGAATCGATGGAAGCATGGAGACTGATTCACATAGAAGCAAGACCCCTAAAATTCTTAAAACCATTAACAGGTTCATTAATAGTTATATTCCCTCCTTGGTGCAAAAAAAAGTTTATTTACCCTTTCCATAAGGCTTTCTAATGTAAAGACGATCACCCTATCAGTACTTTTAATGATCGAATTACCATTAGGGATTATTACCTTTCCGTTGCGCATTATAGCACCAATGATAACCCCCCTGGGTATTCCTACATCCTTCAAACGTTTGTTTATTACCGGGGTGCCCTCCTGGGGGATAATTTCCAATACCTCGGCACGGCCTCCAATCAATAATGACATAGATAGAATTTTGCCACCCCTTATGATTCGCAGAATATCTTTAGCGATAATCAACTTGGGGCTGACAGCATTATCAATACCTATCGTTTCCAGGATGGGCATGTAGTCAGAACGGCTTACCTTGGCTACTACCTTCTTCGCTCCAAGTTGTTTTGCTAACAGGGAAACCAGAAGGTTTTCTTCATCAAAACCGGTTGCAGCAATGAAGGCATCCATCCCTTCCACATTTTCCGATCTAAGCAGGTCGACATCCGTGCCGTCCCCATGCAGTATAAGCGCATTGTTCAAACCCTCGGTTAGCTCCCTGCATCTTTCCATATTTTCTTCGATGATCTTTATATTAACCCCTAATTGTTCAAGCTCCCTGCTCAGGTAAAATGCCGTTTTTCCACCACCGGTGATCATAACGTTTTTGACCCTGTTGTTGATAATTTGAACGCCGGCGCTCCTGGCGAAGTGATCGACGGAACCCCTTTCCCCAATGACATATAATGTATCCTTGTAGTGTATATACTCCTCCCCGTTGGGGATGATAACCTCTCCATTACGCGTTATGGCTACAATAACAATAGCCTCCGGCAGCTCAATATTTTTTACCTGTTTTTGTATGAGGGTAGAGGTAGGGCCAATCTGGACTTCTAAAATTCTAATCCTCCCTTTGGCAAAATCTTCGGCGTATGAGGCGTGGGTATTAAAAAGCAGGCGCATTATTTCATGTGCTGTGGCCAGTTCGGGATTAATGATATGATCAATACCCAGGTTTTTACGCATAAAACCCAGTTCCGGGAGATATTGTGGATTTCGAACCCTGGCAATGACGCCTTTTGTGCCAAGCTTTTTTGCTGTTATGCAAGATACTAAGTTGGCCTCGTCGCTATCGGTTACCGCAATTAACAAGTCGCCGCTTCCACAATCTATACTCGTTAACAAACTACTGGAAATACCATTGCCCTTTATAGCAAGGACGTCAAAATTGTCGTCAAGTTTGTCAATCACGTCTTGGTTGCTATCAATAACAATAACATCGTGGTTTTCATTTGAAAGACTTTCTACTATTTGAAAACCCACTTCCCCGGCGCCAATAATTACTACCCTCACAAACCTTAACCTCCCTTTGGATGGATCCCGGCACAATACGAAACCACCAAAAAAGCCCTGAATCCTGCCACTTAATTTTAACACAATTCTAAACCTCTGAGCAGAAATATGCAAAAGATAAGACAACTATAAAAACACCTAAACGGGTACCCCATAAAAGTAAACAACCGTTTTTCTAGAGTATCCTCCTTTTGGCCTCATAAACCTGCCCTTCAAAGGGGATTTTAGGTATCCCATAAATAAAAAACCCGGTTTTCCGGGTTAATAGATCCAAAAATTCTTCATTTCACTACATTCATTCAGAATGGACAGGGGTTGGGACTTTTTCAGTGGTTTCTAAACCGTCCCTATTGACATGGGTTCTATTTACTGGGATCTTCCTTTTCTTTATTATCATCAGGATCTTCTTTATTGTTCTCAGATTCAATTTCAGAGCGCTCCAGCAGCCACTTGGCTATAGCAGGCGCCACCTCTTTTTGAGACTTAGAACTGACGTAAATCCCAATATGCCCAACCGGGAAGGAAAGGGTTTCTTTATCCTTGCTGCCTACCGCTTCATTAAGCGGCTTGCTGGAGGAGGGTGGTACCAGGTGATCCTTTTCAGCAAATACATTTAGCAAAGGCATGGTTATATTTTTAAGGTCTACCAGCCTGCCACCCAGTTCAAACTTGTTCTGAATCAACAGGTTTTCCTTGTAAAAATCCTTAATAAACCTGCGGAAAGTAGCACCGGCCTGGCTGGGACTATCAAAAATCCATTTTTCCATGCGTAAAAAGTCCCGCAGCAGGTCCGGATTATCCAGATTTTCCATGAATCCGACATACTTATCCAGCATGAGCTGGAATGGGCGCAACATTAAAAATCCTATGTTCAATAAGTCACCCGGAATAGCACCATAAGCATCGACCAAAAGATCCCCGTTAATATGTTTGCTCCAGACATTAAGGAGCCCGTCGGTAATATGAAAGTCAATTGGGGCCACCATGGTCACCAAATTTTTAATTTTTTCCGGGTAAAGCGCTGAATAGATCACGCTGAAGGTGCCCCCCTGGCAGACCCCCAACAAATTGATCTGTTCCCGGCCACTCCTTTTACGTACCAGGTCCACAGCGGTATTCATATAGCCGTCGATATAATCTTCCATACTTAAATATTTATCCGTCTTGTCCGGGTAACCCCAGTCAATAATATAAATGTCAAGGCCCTGTTCCAACCAATTGCAGATCACACTTCGATCCTGCTGCAGGTCCATCATATACTGTCGATTTACCAAAGCATAGGTAATCAATGTAGGGACAGGGCAAATTGTTTTCTTGGTTGTAGGAATATAGTGATAAACTTTCATCTTATCTTCCTCATAAACAAGCTCCTTTGGAGCAGCTTCAACATTTACTTCTTCAATGGAAAGCATGTTTTTTATACCCTCAAAAAATTTCTTTTGGTAATTAAGCGTTTCTTCCAAACTTTTTATAGGATCTACTGCAATCATGCTAAAGCCCTCCCTTCTACCGTATCTTTTTCTAATTTTTCCAGCCTAGTTAACAGTTGGTTCAACTGGTTTTGCATTTTTTCCAGCTTGCGATTTTGCTCACGGTTCAATCTTTTTAATTCCTGGATAGTTTTATAAATATTATCCATTTCCTTGTTTGTAGGTATGGGGAGCGAGTTTGTTAATACCTCTGTCATTAAATTGTCATAACACTTTTTATACCGGGCCCCGGCGTTAACTACTTTCCCCAGCAGTTCCGAAAAACTTTCCGTTTTAAACACTTCCATTAATGTTTCGTCGTTGGTCTGCCACCAGAGGCGATAAAATTCGTAAAAGGAAATCGGTGCCTGTCCATCTTCCAACATATGTGCGTACTTTTTCAGCAGTTTTTCCATAGCTTCAAAACCGGCACTGTACATAACCGCAGAAAATTTGTTTATTGTTGTGAGGTACTGCATATAAGCATCTATACTTTCATTAAATTTTTCCATGTTTTCACGCGTTAATCCCATAGTAGGGACTTTAAATAGTTTCCCAAATGACTGCTGATAACCATCTTGCCAGGCCCGGATAAAGTCCAAGCAAGACTCCCGATCGCCCTCCAAAGCAGTAAACATGTTTGTTTGCATCATATTCGCGGCATCAAACCAGGGAGCTAAAAAATCAAAATAATTTTGCCGTACCAGGCGGGCTATTTCCTTTGGGCTTTTGATTATACTTCTTAAAGATTCCGGCAGCCAGGCTGCATAAAAGGATTCTAGTACATCTGCATATCCACCTAACCACTCCTGGGAAAACTCTTTCCACTTATTAATATCATTGCTGAGAGGCAACCTGGGGATAAACTCCTTCCAAAAACGTAACAACGTTAAATATACCTCTGAAGCTCCCTTCATTTTTTGGAATGCTTCCTGTCCTACCCTGGAGGGTATGAGATTTGTAAAGGACTCCAACCCTCTGGAAAACATTTTTAACCATTCCCTCTGCAGGCGCGCTAACGTTTCCTGGGAATAAAGCCGGCCCGTCTTGTACACCTCTGCAAAGGTATCAGGCCTGAACATTTCCGCTATTTTCCCGGGGTTAAACATTGTTGTCGTCTTTTCAGGCTCAAGTTGAAAGCCGTGCAGGGATTCCTTCCAAACCTTAAAGGTTAATTCTTGCATTTTATATAGGTTCTGCCAGGCTTGAAATGGGATTTCCAAAAAGGAAAAATTATTCTCACTACCGGTTGGAAAGGATGAAAAGGCTTCTTTCCATGTATTTAAAAGATTATCCTGCATCTTCCACCAGCTATTAAAAATATCCCTTTCCCCTTTGGTCAAATTTTAGTTCTCCTTTCCTTTAGAAGTTTGACTGGAAGATTGACTTTTTTTCTGTGTTTGTTTAAATCCTTCTTGCATTATTTCCATCCATTCCCGGTAAAAATTGAACATCCTTTCCGGCTGGGCCAGGAAATAGTTGTTAAATACCTCCCACATATTTCTTGGGGTAGCGGTTTCACTGCTGGAGCGGATCATTTTCTCCTGCAGTTCCCACCAGCGGCGGTAGTTTTGTTGCATCAGATCGCCGGTTGTAAGCTTTTCCACAAAAGGTTTGTAGATCTGAACAGCTTCTTTCCATAAAGAAAAAGCCTTCCCCTGTAATTCCAGAAAACCATCCCAGGCATTGCGAATGTCCTCACCAAACATTTCCATTACCTTAGTATTATTGTATTCCGCCACTGCCTCCTTCCAAGCCAAAAATACTTTTTCCTGGGCCTCCACCAGTCCTTCAATAACGTTTTTACCGATTTTACTCATTGATAAAGTCTCCTCCTTTGATGACTTAATTCCTGTAATAAAAATTTCTAGGGCTGCTAAAATAGCCTGGCTTTTTCAGGTATATCTATTATTTTGATTTGCAATTTATTCCTGAATGAGTCTTTAGTTCCCCTAAATATTTTCTAATAAGCATACCTCCTTTTAAAAATGAAGGGGTTGCCAAGCATGATTTTGCCGGCAACCCCGTAAACACAAAATACAAATATATCTCCAGCTCTTTGGCCAGAGGTTTAAAAATTTAGACCCCAGGCAGGCAAGAATCGCCTTTGCGGGGAAATTTACCCTTAGGCAAATAACAATTAATCTGATATAATGGATTGTGTTCAGGAGGTTGCACAGGCAGTGTAACCAATCTAGTTTGTTCTCCAGGGGCGTTTACCTTGGAGAACATTTTTTACCTTTTATAAAATTTTCTTAAGCAAGTATTTTTTATATTTAAAATCTTTTATATTTATATAGATACATTCTAGTTTCTGTAAATATTACTTAATGTTTAACTTTTTCTAAAAAGTCAATTAATTTTAAACCGTGAAAAAGGTGAATTTTTCCCCCTCGAAAACCCTTCCGTTAAATAATAACACAACTGGAAACATTAGTAAAGATAATCTCTATTGCCTTTTATGGATATATTCCAACAATTTTCAACAAAAGTAAACTTTGATATTATAAGTAAAAAAATCCCCAGATACAAAGTATAACTGAGGAATCAACGTTTATTGGCAAAAAGGTATTTATAAAAATGTAATATATTTTTCTATCAATTTAGGTGGAAAAAGCATCCTTATTGTAATATAAAAACTATAATTTATTATGCTGTTCCTTTCCTGCAATATATTTTTATCCAGGGCAACATTGTCAACATTGCCCGGAAATGCATTTACCTTCAGGCTATGAAACAATCCCCAATTCCTGTTCTACTACATGAGCCAGTTCTTGTGTTATTATCTCTAACAGTTTTTCATTTTCCCCTTCTACCATGATGCGGATGAGAGGCTCGGTGCCCGAGGCCCTGATCAAAATTCTTCCCTTTTTATTTAACTTCTCTTGCGCCAATTTCAAAGCCCTGGTTATGTTTTTGTTGTTTTCCCAGCCATTCTTATTCCCTACACGACAATTAACCAGTTTCTGAGGAAAGGGTTTCATAATTGCGGCAAGGTGAGAAAGAGGTTCGTTTTCTTCCACTATTACCTTAAGAAGTTGTAATGAGGTTAAAAGACCGTCCCCTGTAGGCAAAAATTCAGGGAAAATAATATGCCCTGACTGTTCCCCTCCCAGGCTGTACCCTCCCCGCTGCAGCTCCTCAAAAACATAACGATCCCCTACATTGGTACGCAGCACCCTAAAACCCTTTGTTTCCCCAACCAGATCCAGGCCAGCGTTGCTCATTACAGTTGCTACTACCGTATCACCATGGAGCAAGCCTCTTTCCTTCAGATACGAGCCGCAAACTGCCAGGATAGCATCACCATCAACCCGTTTTCCTTTTTCATCCACAGCAATGAGACGATCACCGTCTCCATCAAAAGCAAGACCTATATGTGCCCTTTCTTTTTTAACAGTTTCCTGCAATAAAGAGATATTGGTTGAACCACAATCAGCGTTAATGTTAACACCATCGGGTTCATGGTTACAAGGAACGACATCCGCACCTAATTCACTGCAAAGAAGTGGAGCTATATGGCAAAAGGAACCATTAGCACAGTCTATTACCACCTTTAAACCTTGCAGGGAAAGTGCTTTTCCTCTCAGGAAATCTATGTAGCGATTTATTTCCTGTTCAGCTGTATAGAAACGGCCAACCCCACCGCCTGTCGGGCGCGGCAAGGTATCCTCTGCCCAAAAAAGTTTTTCTGCTTCTTCTTCAAGATCAGCATCCAGTTTCAGGCCTCCGGCGCCAAAAAACTTAATACCGTTGTCTTCCATGGGGTTGTGTGAAGCCGAGATCATAATGCCCCCGGCAGCTTCCATTTCTCCGGTTAAAAAAGCTACAGCCGGGGTAGGGGCCACCCCTAAAAGGTGTACATCAACACCCGTAGAGGTTATGCCGGCTACCAAAGCACCTTCGAGCATACTGCCCGAAATGCGCGTATCCCTTCCAAGTAAAATAAAGGGGCGTACCTGGCTGCTCCTTTCCCCCAGGAGAAAGGCTATAATACGCCCTATCCTGAAAGCAAGCTCAGG
The DNA here is from genome assembly GCA_050942625.1 of Dethiobacteria bacterium. Taxonomy (GTDB): domain Bacteria; phylum Bacillota; class Dethiobacteria; order DTU022; family UBA8154; genus JBMNNS01. The sequence continues at coordinate 7,260 of JBMNNS010000021.1, read as the reverse complement.
CGTTAGTTCCTTATTGGCTATACCGCGTATTCCATCCGTTCCAAACATTTTCCCCATGAATACTAATGCCTCCTTTATGCCTCAAGATCTATGCTTCCGGCTCCAGTACCACATGTAAACGGACTGTATCATTGCTGATTTCGAGGACCCCATCAGGGAAAGAAAGGGGAATCTCAATAGTGAACTCGCTCCCTCGACTTTTCAGGTCGATCTCCTTGGTGGAAATATATTTTAAACCCGCAAGGATATCTTTGGGAGCTTTGACAGTCACAATCGATGGTTCAATCTTAACTGTTTCCACCTTCCTGCCATTATTGGAGAAAATAGGTTCTACCGGGAGTTCCTTCTGGGGCAAGGTAAAGCTTATTTTGAATTCTATTGTCTCAGGCATAATGTTCACACCCTGGATCGGGTTATTGTGATGATCAACAGGATAAAGAACAGCATTTTGGGTGATATCCTGGTTGGAATTGTTCACATCCACGTTAAAGAGTACCCTTTCTATGAGGCCAACTTTATGCCGGGGACCATTAATAAATACATCCGTAGCTGAAAGGGATATCGTGTCTATAATAAGACCATCTGCCGGTTCTCCAGCAACCTCATACTCTATGGACATCTGCTTAGTAACCAGGTCCTCTAAATTCACTTTGGCCTTATTAGGCACTATGCGCACAACGTTAACCCCAGGAGGGGCAACAGCATTAATGCGGACTTCATGTTTGCCCTCTTTTTTCCCACTAAGATCAACATATGCTTCCAGATCAGCAGGTGTTAAACCTTCAAAAGCTTTTCTTACCCCCTGCAAGTAAAGAGTCACGTTTTCTTCTATTTCAGTGACGACTAAGTCCTCGCCCAGGTTACGCCAGGTCAGGGGAATATCGCTAAAGGTTAAACGCATTTCGTTGGAAGGCATGTCCTGTTTGTCCCCCGCAACGAAAAACCAAAGAATTAAAGCCATAAAGAAGGAAAAAATTTTGATAAATGTGGCAGATTTTGTGAAGTTACTGCTCTTCGTCATTATTTTGGGCAAACCTCCAGCGCCAGATATTGGCTGCAGTTTTCTTTTTTCTGTCAGCAAGATAAATATTGATTAGATTACTACGCAGTGTTTTTTGGTCCAGATATCGAGTTAATTTTCCTTCGTAAGCCATAGAAATAACCCCTGTTTCCTCTGAAATAATGATGGCCACCGCATCGGATATCTCAGTAATTCCCAGGCCGGCCCGGTGCCTTGTACCGAGTTCTTTGCTAAGATTGGGGTTCTCCGTTAACGGAAGGAAGCACCCTGCAGCGGCAATGGTGTTACCCCTGATAATAACAGCACCGTCGTGAAGCGGGCTGCGCGGCATAAAAATATTGATAATCAGTTCCGCAGTTACTATTCCTTCTATAATAATCCCCGTTTCTATGATATCCTTTAAGCCCGTTTTTCTTTGCAGGATAACAAGGGCCCCAATCTTTTTTTTAACGAGAACGGGGATTGCTTTCTGCATTTCCTCTAACACATAATAAATATCATCTTCATAGTTTGGCAAGGGTTTTGGAAAAATTTTACCCCTACCCAGCTGTTCCAACGCTTTGCGCAGCTCTGGCTGAAAAACTATGGGGATCGCTACCAGCCCGATAGTCATAAAACCCCTTAACAGCCAGTTGATAGTCCGAAGGCCAATCTGTTCGCTTGCAACCATAGCAATTAGAAGAACAACGAGCCCTTTTACTAATTGTTCGGCTCGTGTGCCCCGGATAAGCATGATAAGTCGATAAAAAATATAGCTCACAATTGCAATATCAATAATATCGCGCACACCGGGAGTAAATTGAGAGAGTCTAGCAACAAGCTCGATTATTTGATCCCACATTTAAAGCTGTCTACACCCCTCCCCCAGCCTTTTCACTACAGTGCCGGACTGCTTCCCTAACTGCTACCGGCAGTCCACAGCCCTGTAAACCGCTAATTCTTGCTGTTATTTTATCTTATTCTTCTTTTTTATCCAAAAACCTTTTTCAAGATCTTTTTTTCACCACTTTTCAGCTGGCAAAATATTCTCTTGCAAGCCTGGCTGTTACCCCGCTCAATCCAACTAAACCCACCAGGTTTGGAAAAGCCATAAGTCCATTCATGATGTCCGCTACTGCCCAGACGGTACGAACCCCCCCAATAGACCCTATTAAAATGAAAATAATCCAGAGGTTGCGATAATAAGAAATAGAACTGGAACCCAGGAGGAATTCTATGCACTTTTCCCCGTAATAAGACCAGGATAGAAGCGTTGAAAAAGCAAAAAAAACCAACCCAATGGTAACGATATAACGACCAAGGTTGCCCGGGAGACCAATGCTAAAGGCCTCTACTGTCATGGCCGCCCCTTCCAGGCCGGACTGCCAGGCACCGGTGACCAGTAGTATCAGGGCAGTCATGGTACAGATGACATGGGTATCCAAAAAAACCTCCACGATACCCAACATTCCCTGCCTGGCCGGGTGTGTTGTCTTTGCAACCGCATGGGCAATCGAAGCACTTCCCAGACCAGCTTCATTGGTGAAGATTCCACGAGCTATACCAAAACGCCAGGCCTGAACCAGTGTCGCCCCTGCAAACCCCCCTAAAGCAGCCCGTCCCCCAAAAGCACCGGTTAATATTTGTATAAAGGCACCGGGGATTTGGGCCCGGTAGGAAGTCAGAATATAAAGGCAACCTGCAGCATAAAAAAGGACCATGACCGGGACCAGGGCGGAAGTTATCATTGCGATACGCTTGATCCCCCCAAGGATAACAAAACCCCCCAGTAGAGCAAGAACCAAACCGGTTAGAAAAGAAGGGATCCCAAAAGTGGCCTTAACAGCCTCTGCGACGGAGTTGGCTTGCACCATATTCCCGATGCCAAAAGCAGCAAAAGCCCCAAAAATAGAGAATAGCAGGGCCAAAAGGGGCATCCGAAGACCATCCCGCAGGTAGTACATCGGCCCTCCCGCAAAACCGTTCCCCAATTTTTTGCGAAAATGGACGGCTAAGACAATTTCGCTAAATTTGGTAGCCATCCCCAACAAACCCGAGACCCACATCCAAAAGATTGCTCCCGGGCCACCTAAAACAATGGCGGTGGCCACACCGGCGATATTTCCTGTCCCTACCGTTGCAGCAAGGGCGGCAGACAAGGCTTGATAAGGAGTAACCTCCCCCTTTGCCTCCCCGGAAGGGCCAGTTAGGAAACGCCCCATGGTACTGCGCAGTATGAAAAACAGCTTGCTAAACTGTAGAACCTGAAGGCGATAGGTAAGAAAAATACCTGTCGCTAACAGTAAGAAAGTTAAAGGCAGGACAATGATAGTGTCATGAAGCCATTGGAGTACCCCTTCGATCAATTTATGACCCCCCGTTTTCCAAAATCACCCCTCTTCATAAATATACCCATGCAGCCTGATAGTATGACCGCAATTCGAACATTCTTTTCCTTGTAGGCCCATATTTTGAAGATGGTAACCCCTGCGACTTAGGAGAAGTTCGCCACAAGCCGGGCAATAGGTATTACTGCTGTTTTCGTCGACAACATTGCCCAGGTAAACATAGGAAAGCCTTTCTCGGGCTATTTCCCAGGTTTTTTGCATAGTTTCAAGGGATGTTGGCGGCCACTGTGCCCGGTAACTGGGAAAATAGCGGCTAAAATGAACGGGTATTTCCGGATCAAGGGAAGCCACCCAGTCCACAAAGTCTTTTAATTCTTCAAGGCTATCGTTTAAAGAGGTAATGATAAGGTAGGTAAGCTCCACATGGCAACTTTTCAAAGATGTTTCAACTGTACGAAGGACATCTTTTAAGGCACCGCCTTTGCAATAGCGACGATAAAAAGTATCCCTGAAGGCTTTCACATCTATATTCAGAGCATCTATGAACGGAAGCAGTTCTTTCAAAGGCTTAGGGTTGATCAGGCCATTGGTAACCAAAACATTTTTATAATCATGATCCTTTATCAACTCCGCTGCCTCACGGACAAACTCGTACCAAACCGTGGGCTCGTTGTAGGTATAAGCCACCCCAAGCTGTTCCTTTTGGGGGAGTTTATGCAGGAGTTGAAGCAGCTTTGCAGGGGTAATTACCCTCATTCCCTCTTGTTCCTTCTCCCCCCTGGCCAGGGTCCAGTTCTGACAAAAATCACAATTAAGATTACAACCAACAGTTCCCAGGGAAAGAATATACCAGCCCGGGTAAAAATGGTACAGGGGCTTTTTTTCGATAGGATCTACGGCAATAGCACCACAAAGGTTATAATTAAGTACCACAAGTTTACCTTCTTCAACCCTGCGAGTGCCGCAGATCCCCTTCTGGCCCTCTTTTAGACGGCATCCCTGGGGACAGAGTTCACAGTAAATATTTTCCTTTTCCTGGCGGTAATGGAAAGCTTCACGCATACTGTCACCCCATTTACTGGAATCGTTCCACCTCGAAACGAAATATTTCCACTGGTTCATCTGCCGCAATCCCCGCCTTTTCCCTGGCAATACTAAGCTGTTCCTCAACCGTTGTAACGCCTTCCAGAGCCGGGAGCAGCAAGCCGGTACGGTTTCCGCTGCGAACAATAACTCCATAACGTGCCGGATCCAAGCAGGAAAGATCCTCTATCCTTTCGGGTTCCGAAAGGACATCAACGCTATAGGTCAGCTCTTCCAGCTCTTCTGGTGCGACAGGGGGAAACCTTGGATCCTTCAGGCCGGCACTCAGGGCATTAGCAGCAATTTCCTCTGCCAGCGACTTTTTCAAAGGTGCAATAGTGCCAATACAGCCCCTTAAGGTTCCCCTTTTTTTTAGGGAGACAAAAGCAGCCGCAGGTTTTTGTAGTTCTTCCGGGAGATCATCCGGCAGCTGGGGTGCCTTCTCCCCTTTTACCCTGTTTTCCAATGCCCGGCGGGCAATTTGAACATGAATACTACCTTCCTTTCCCCTCATTCCGATACCCCCTCCCTGTGGCGTAAATAAAGCAATTGGATAGCCAACCCCAAAAGGCCCTTCATAAGAAAGGACCTCCGGTCTAATTTCTAAACCCGATAAACTGCCCAGCAGGATAGCGATGGAACGCAGCCCACATTCCCCGGCAGCTTGAATCAATTCCTCGTCCATGGATAAAATTTTTTCCACCTCATATTTTTGCAGATATCCCACCAGTTTATCATCGAATTCCCTGCCCCTGGGGCTGTAACCGGCAGGTGCCCCCGGAATAAGGCGATGGGAAAGATCGCTGCTGGCTATGACAACGGTTTTGCGTCCGACATTGTCCACAGCCTCCTGTACTGCCTCACCAAAACGGAAAAGATTCCTGTACGTGGAAAAAGAGTACGTTATTGCCACATACCGGCATTTTACCCCCGCTTCTTGTAAGTAATAAAGGGGGACCATAACACCATGATCCAACTCCGTATCTTCCAACAGGACTGTTTTCAGGTTTACCCCCCTACTAACCCTCCTGATCTCCTGGACCAGTTCAATATCATTTTGAATGTGAAATTCAATGCCGGAGGCCCTGAACCTGCCAAAATTGCCTTGCAGGTATTCGTCGGCCAGAATTGCAACAGCCTCCCTGTGAACAGGACCATGTGGTGTAATAATAACAATAGTATCTGCACCGGAGGAAGCGACCCTGCTCGCTGCTTCTTTAAAAGCCTCCACCGTTTTCCGGACGCTGTCCAATTCACTACCGCCAATATCAGGGATGATAAGGGGGGGATGAGGGACAATTGCGCCTAGAACAATGCTCAAAACAAAACACTCCTTCCTTCATTATTGAAGAGTAATAAATTCAACCTCAAGTCGCTTACCATCGAGATGCAAACGGGCACAGGAAGCAAGACTGCCCCGGCGGGGGTCACTTACGGAACCGGGGTTAACGAGCAAGATACCATCCCGGCGTTCCAAAAATGGTTCATGGCTATGGCCAAAGATGATCCCCTGTACTTCCATGCTACCAAAGTGCCGGTATACCCTGTCCGCCACTGTAGAATGTGGGCCTGTTCCATGTGTTAAGGCAAGGGCAGTTCCCCCAATGACTATTATTTTTTCCAGACCAAGCTTGTTTTTCAGCCCTGGGTGATCCATATTCCCTGCAACTGCTTCCACTGGAGCAATCGTTTCCAGTTCGGTCAAAACACGTCCTTCAACAAGATCCCCGGCATGGAAAATGAGATCAACACCTTTTAAAACGTGGAAAAGCTCTGGTAACAAGAAGGGTTTTCGTGTGGGAATATGGGTATCGGAGACCAGACCAATTACACATGTATCAAAGTCATAATTTATTCGCCGCACCCTTTTAGACACTCCCTAAAAGAAGAGCATTTTAATCATGTCATAATTCCTTTTAATAGCTTCCCGCCCCCGAACAATCTGCATATGCCCCGGCAACAACCACTGCACATCTTCAATATTTGACAGTTTTTCAACGCTCTCCCCCAGGGTTTTCAAACTACCACCGGGCAGATCCGTTCGGCCTATACTTCCTTGAAAAACTGCATCCCCGGTGACCAACGCCTTCTCAGAAGGGAAATAAAAACTAAGTGAACCGGGGGAATGACCTGGAGTAAGATAGACCTTAATTATATCTTTTTCCTCCGTGCCGATTTCCAACTCCCCCTCCTGAAGGTAGATATCAATAACGGGAAGTTCCGGTCTTTTTCCTATCATTTGCTCGTAAAAGTCGGCAAGCCTTTCCATATGGGCTTCTTCCTTTTCATGCATGGCAACGCTAACCCCGTGTTTTTCCTGGAAAAAGAAACCGGCCCCACAATGATCCGGATGGCTGTGTGTACATAAAATAAGATCAATTTTTTCAGGTGTAAATCCGTCAACACGCATGGAACGAAGGAGAACATCCAAACAATTTTCCCTGTATTCATTGCTGATGTGCCCCGGATCAATGAGAACATTTTTTGCACCGGCAAAAAGATATGTATTACAATTATTGCCATTTCCCTGCCAGATATAAGCATATAAACGATCGGTAAGCTGCAAAATAAATCCCCCTTAAGAAAAAATTTTGTTTTTATGTAACTGCTCAACCACGTCTCATATTAATACTATTTATGTCTACATTAGCTTAGCAAAACTTGTTTAAAGTAATTTAACTATAACATATTTACAAAAAAAACTAAAATAATTAATGAACCTTTATCCCCAGTCATCACAAAGAAGGCCTTCAGTCCAGTATATACCGCTGCCCTCCGGAAGGGATGAGAGCCAGGAAAAGGTTTGATTTTCTGGAAGGAATACAAGCG
>JBMNNS010000107.1:0-4544 GCA_050942625.1 Dethiobacteria bacterium | reverse complement strand
GCATCCACCACAGCCATGACAAAGTTCAGAGAAAACCAAAACATTTTCCTTGATAACAGCTATGGCATTAAAGGCGCAAACTTCCTTACAACGGCCACAATAGGTACATTTTTCATCATCAACCTCCGGGACTGGTATAAAGGCCTTTTCTGGGGGTTCAAAAACAGGTTTTAGAAAAATGTGTGAATTGGGTTCCTCCACATCGCAGTCTAATAGCTGCAACTGTTCTTTCTGGCTTTGTGCCAGGGCCAGGTTGACCGCAACTGTAGTTTTACCGGTCCCTCCCTTGCCGCTGGCAATAGTAATAATCATCCCTATCCTCCTAACATCTTAACACTCTGCTGCAGGACAACAACTGTGCTTTATTACCTGGGGTCCGTCCGTGTCATCCTGAGGGCAACGCCGTCCGTGTCATCCTGAGGGCAACGCCGTCCGTGTCATCCTGAGGGCAACGCCCGAAGGATCTTAAGATTCTTCAGTCGCCTTGCTCCTTCAGAATGACAAAAAAAGAATGACAAAACGCCGGTATATGATAGGAAACGCTGGTAAATGTGCCTTTTCCTCACACCTGGCTTAGTGGCCCCCGCAATCGTGGCCATGTCCACCTTCTCCATGGCTACAAAAACTATCCCCCGCAACAAGTGTATTTGCAAGGTAACTTTCGATAACTTCTTCGACAGGGCCCATAACACCAATAATAACATCTATACCCTGTTCAGCAAAAAGGCCCTGGGCCCGTGGCCCCATACCACCGGCAATAATGCATTTTGCACCTTTTTCAGCCAAGAAACGCGGCAAAAATCCAGGTTGGTGCCCCGGGTTGTCAATTAAAGCTTTGTTGACTACCTTGCCGTCTTCTATATCTACAATAGTATAAGATGGACAACGGCCAAAATGTTGAGCAACTTCATTGCCTTCAGTAGCAATGGCAATCCTGCCCTGTGGGACTGTAATATCAACCTTTTTTGTTTCATCAGATCTTGTCAAACCGGCATGTGAATCAACGGTAGGGCTAGTGATAAGCTTGCCCTGTTCCTGCTGATAAAGCTTAAGTGCTTCTTCCAGCGGCACCTCTGGAAGGGCATAAGATTTGATCCCTGCCGAATTAAGAATATTGGTAGCATTGGGACCCAGGTTACCAGTAAGTAATACGTCAATTCCTTCTTCAATTATAAACTGGGCTGCCCTTACCCCGGCACCACTTCCCTCAAGCACCCCGGGATTTTGTAAAAAACTCCACTTGTTTCCTTCCGTGTCATAAACTGCATAGTATTCGCACCGGCCAAAGCGGGAATCTAGCAAGGAATCCATCTCTTTCCCTCTAGAACTAATAGCAATCTTCATTAATTTAATCCTCCTTTTTCTATTTTAGCTGGACTTGTAATTTTTGGAATAAGCCGCTTTCATACTTTTCTACTTCACCGTTATCACAGTATTCTGCCAGGCGTTTGTCCAAAGGAAGTCCGCCCAGGAAAAATACACCTGTTAACCTGGCTACCTCTTCGCCCTTATCTTGGCCAAAAAGCTCTATTATCTGGTCACAATGGGGGCAACTTAAGTGCCTCATGTTTTCAACCAGCCCCAAAACTGGTACATTCATGGATTCGGCCATTTTCAGGGCTTTTTTAACAACCATAACCGCTAAATCCTGCGGTGAACTGACGATAACCATCCCGTTTAGCGGAATAGTTTGCATGACGGTCAAAGGGGCATCTGCTGTGCCAGGAGGAAGGTCAATGAAAAGATAATCCAATTCTCCCCATTCCACATCCGTCCAAAATTGTTTTACGGCCCCGCCGATCAGAGGCCCCCTCCAGATTACGGGATCATCCTCGTTGGGAAGTAATAAATTCAAAGACATAATCTTTATACCCATGGATGTTTCCATAGGAGAAAAACCCCTGTATTCGGTTGATTTTTTCAAACCAAACATTTTAGGAATGCTTGGGCCGGTAATGTCTGCGTCAAGAATGCCGACCTTAAAGCCCTCCCGGCGGGCTCCCACAGCTAATAGGGCAGTTACTGAAGATTTACCAACCCCGCCTTTTCCACTTCCTACGGCAATGACGTTTTTTATTTCCGGGCGGAGTATTTTTTCCAGTCCGGTTTTTTCCTTTGCTTCGTTAGATGTCTTTTTTGAACCCATAGTTTTATAGTTCCCCTTTCATGACGAGATCTATGTATTTTGTCCTTCTGATTGTAAAACTTTAATGAGCATATGTCAAATACTTTTTAAATCGGCTTTATATATTTTCCCACGGGGAAAGGGGATTAATACTACTGTACAAAGAAACCTCCCCAGCATAAAAGGTTTCCTTGAAAATCCCCTCAATACGCTGCATAACTTTTTCGGCACCTTCAAGATCCAGCCCTGGGAAAAACAAAACAAATTGGTTTTCGCTCCAACGGGAAATTACATCACTTCTGCGAAGGGCACCCAATAATACCTGCTGAAACTTTTCCATCACCTCCTCTATCTGCAATTGGGGATCGTTGCAAACCAGGAAAAGCAATCCGGTATAGGCCACGGGGAGGCCGTTTCCCCTTTCCATCCTCCGCATTTCCAGCTTGCAAAGAAACCGAAAAGTATCCGGCTTGCAAAGCAAAACCTTTTGGTTTTTATTGCTTTCCTTCAATCCTTCCAGGATACTAGCAAAGTCCATAATTAAACCTTCTTCCAAAATAACGTACTTTAGCTATCGTAATTCAACAAATAGTTAGTTGTTTCCTTTCCCCGCCTCCCTATAATTTGTCTTTAAAACATAAATACAAACAAAATATACACATGATCTTTTTTTAGCTTCAGCATGATATTATAAACAGTAGGTTACAGATAGTGTATAATAAATAGACAGTGAAAAAATTGGATTGTTTAGGGGAGGCACATAACAGTGAAAATAAAGGTTGGCATTGTTGGTTGGGGAAACTTAGGCAAGGGGGTCAGGCTGGCTATCCAGCAAAACCCTGATATGGAACTGGTATCTGTGTTTACCAGGCGTGATCCCAGCCTCGTTGGGGCCGGTGAAGAAGGGGTACATTTCCTTAATATAGATAAGGCGAAACAATTCACCGACAGGATCGATGTCATGGTTTTATGTGGAAGTTCCGCAAACGACCTATTCCAGCAGGGCCCATATTTTGCCGGCCTTTTCAACACCGTCGATAGTTTTGATACCCATGCTAAAATACCTGAATATTATGCCGCTATGGATCAAAAAGCCAGGGCCAACGGCAAAACTACCGCCATATCCATCGGATGGGATCCTGGACTGTTTTCTTTAAATAGACTGATAAGCGAAGCTGTGCTACCCCAGGGGAAAGAGTATACCTTTTGGGGCTTTGGGGTTAGCCAGGGGCATTCTGCTGCCATCAGAAAATTAGAAGGAGTTAAGGATGGGGTACAATATACGATACCTTTCAAGGAGGCCCTGGAAAAAGTAAGGAATGGGGAAAATCCGACCCTTTTACCCAGTGAAAAGCACCTTCGCCATTGCTATATTGTAGCAGAAGAGGGGGCAGACAAGGAAAAAATCCGCGCAGAAATTCAAAACATGCCGCATTATTTTGCAGATTATGAAACCAAGGTTTTTTTTATTTCCGCAGAAGAAATGGCAAAAAAACATGCCGGCATGCCTCACGGCGGTTTTGTAATCCGCAGCGGGCAAACAGGTGAAAAGGCCAACCACAACCAGATCATGGAATTCTCTCTTAAACTGGAAAGCAACCCCGAATTTACTTCCAGCGTCCTCTTAGCGTACGCCCGGGCCGTGTTTCGCCTCAACCGTGAAGGTAACATTGGAGCCAAAACAATATTTGATATCCCCCCACGATACCTTTCCCTCAGATCCCCTGAAGATCTGCGACGTGAACTATTGTAGTATTACGGCCCAAGAAAGTAAAATTATGTCGGACACAGGTTAACCCTTGTATCCGACATTTACAGTTACAAAAACCGACATTTACGCTGTTTTCGCATATTTATAAGCCCTGTAAAAAAATCAATGTCCTAGAGATTAAATTCCCGGTTCAAATTTTTATGCGTAAATGTTCTGGTGCGGTTGGCATAATCGTCCACAATATGCCCATTACCAAGCAATTTGTACTTGTAAATTACCAGCCCATCCAGGCCAACAGGCCCCCGGGAGTGGATTTTGCCGGTGCTTATTCCCACCTCTGCGCCAAATCCATAACGGAAGCCGTCGCTAAAGCGGGTAGAACAATTCCAAAAGACATTGCCGGAGTCCACATAATCCATAAAGTAAGCAGCTTTTCCCTTGTCCCCGGTAATAATACTATCGGTATGCCCGGATCCAAATGTGTTGATATGTTCAATGGCTTCGTCAAGCCCTGGGACAACCTTAATAGATAATTTGGAATCTAAATATTCTGTTTTCCAATCATCATCAGTTGCAGGGGTAATTGATATTATTGCCCTCGTTTTGGGACACCCGACCATTTCTACCTTTTTGCCATCCAGCGTTTCCTTCAATTTTGGCAAATACTGGGCGGCAATCTTTTCATGCACTAAAAGGGTTTCTGTAGCG
>JBMNNS010000020.1:0-23205 GCA_050942625.1 Dethiobacteria bacterium | reverse complement strand
CACAGACTTTCGCCTTTCGTAGTTTTCTTGCCCCCCTTCTAAAAAAATTATTTTAAACTGCCCTATTTAGAGCTCAACTTTGGATTTCTGATTGCCAGGCCCTGGGTAGTAAACCTGTACCTGCCAAACCCCAGGACAGCCTTTTCTCCTATATGAACTAACTCCCCAAGCTTGATCAACGGTAAATATTCCTCTAACTTACCAGTATATTTGATTTTTCCCAATAATCCATCATTTGCCCACGTAGATTTATCTGCAGTAATAAACCTGCTTTGATCGCTTACCTTTTGGACCTCCTCAGCCCCCCGCAAATATTTTTGGTAGTTTATATTTAATTCTTGTCTATTATGATAGAAATAATATAAGGTCTGTACTCTTAATAACAATTCCCTAACAAGGTAATAAAAATGAACTTCTTTAACACACTCGTTTTTGTATTTGAAACAGGTTGGGGTAAGAAATGTTAATAAAAGACCGCTTGCCAGCATATTTTGTTTTGCCCATGATTCTATTTCATTACCATGGATAAAAACCAGTGCATCTTCATTGAAAGCTGTTTTACTACTGTAAACAATTTCTTGTTCTTTGGTAAATGGATTTTCAGTTACAACCTTCTTAAGCATGAGCTTACCAAAAGAATGTTCTTTTTTTATTAAATAACCTTCTAAAACATTGATCATTTTCTTCAGGTGTTTATAAGCATTTCCTATCAGAGTTAGTGAATACTGAACCTTTTCGCCTTTCATATAAACTGTCTTTTTTTCCAGGGGCGGTTTCCATGTAAAAGGAGCCACAGAGCCAAATTGTTGGCTTTTCCATGCTGGAATATTTTTGTACATAAAAGGATAGGGGCAAATAGGATTTGAACTGCAATTTTCACAGATCATGTTTTTCTTTTTACAAAAATTATGGTACATGCTTTCCTGAAAACATTGGTCATAGAATATACTACCCTTTAAAGCAGGTAGCCTGGCACCAACTTCCTCGGCTATAATTGTGAACCGGCAAAACACCAGGCGGAATTCTCTGAACAAAACCGCACCCCATTTTATCCATAATAAACATTATAGTCATACTATATTAATAATTCTGTATCCATTTCAATATTCCTGCTCGTTGCATAGGATTATAGTTCCAACAGATAACTTATAACTTTGAACATTGGTCTAAGATCCTTCGCTACGCTCAGGATGACAAATACACGATGGCAAATATACTCAAGATGGCAAATATACTCAAGATGGCAAATATACTCAGGATGACAAATACGCTCAGGATGACAAATACGCTCAGAACGGCAAAATGGTAATAATCTTATAATCCGGTAGTAATTTAACCATCTGGTAATTATTTAACCATCTGGTAATAACCTAGTAATAACTTGACAACCTGGTGGGCGAGGCGGTTTCTATTTTTAAGCAAAAATGCCGGCTAAGCCGGCTTTTTTGCTTAATTATACCGTTATTTTATTAATTTTGGGTATAAATAATTACTAACCCTACCTCCTAGATTCCCAGGGGATTAACCTAATTTATATGATCCCGATTTGCTGGTAAACAAGGAACACCAGAGCTAAACCAAGCAAGAACACGAGTAAGAGGACGCCGAAGTTAAAGTTATTAAAGTTGAAAAAGCGTCGCACCTGGGACTTGCCTGGCCGGAAATCAAACTCTTGCAAAATACGAACACTGGAAAGATATAAACCGTTCATAGAATCCGTAAACCCCTGCACGAACCCTGTATCCCTTGGTTTTATGTTTATCGAAAGCTGAAGCGGAAAAGCAAACTTTGTTTCTTTTTCCAGTGCCCCAGCTATGAGGATAAAAATCAATATGCCAAGTAGTACCAATCCTCCGGCAACTTTCACCCCACTTGCATTGTAAACATCCAATGAAGTACCACAGGGCAGAATTGGAGCTAATATTTGGGGCCAGATCCCTGTTAATATACAGCTTGCGGAAAGAATCAAAATCCCTGCCTGCATGGTACCCGTCAGTTTTCTTAATATTTTACCCCGGCCTTTAATAAAGCCGAAGTAAACAAATTTACTGAAAGAAAGGGCTGTTCCGACGCTGGCAACCAACAACATCCATTCCGCCGGATTTGTTCCATGCGCCGCTGTTTTGAGAAGGTACTTACTAACGTAACCGTTAAAAAGCGGGGTACCAGAAATGGCCAACGCCCCAACCAGGGCACCGATAAAAGCAACGGGTAGCGTCTTCCAAAGAGCAACCTTGCCCTTGGTACCCGCTTTTTCTGCAGGATCATGAAGCTCATGTAAGTCTTCGGTTCCCACTGCAAAAATCAGTGATCCAGCGCTCATAAAAAGAAGCGCCTTATAAATCATGTGGTTTACCAGGTGTAAAAGTCCACCATCTATACCAATCGAAGTGCCCAATCCTACACCGGCAACCATGTAGCCAACCTGACTAATTATATGGTATGAAAGTAGTTTCCGCAAATCGCTTTGCAACAAAGCCAGCGTCACAGCAACGATAGCCATGCAAGCACCCATTATATTAATAAAGGGGCTTGGCGGCAAAACGCGGGCTACAGCATAAACACCGACCTTGGTACAAAGCGCTGCCAGCAAAACGCTGCAGGGAAAGGATGCAGCCGGATAACCCCAGGGAACCCAAAAGTGCAGTAACAAAAATGCTGTCTTGATACCTATGCCCAGGATAAAGAAGGGCAGCCCGGCAATAGGATACATTAATTCAAATGTACCTGCAGCATTGTACTGTAAGAGTATCCCAACAGTTAAAAGAAACCCGCTGACAAGCGAGAAAAACAAGGCACGGTAAGCCATCCGTATAGCATTGGGTGTCCCTCGCAAAAATATCAGGGTAGAAGTAGTCAGGGTCAACAACTCCCAAAAGAATAAAAAGGTAATAAAGTTATCTGCAAGGGAAACACCTACTGCAGAGGCTATTGCCGCCAGGGAAATAGCCTGTTCGCTAGGTTTGGAAACATCTAATCCAAAAAGCAGACCAATCGCACCTACAAACAAAAAGCCAAAGGCAGCGATTATGCTGTAAGGATGTTCACTAAACGAGAGTAAGGTCAGCTTGCTCTCCAGCTGAAAAGCTGAGGTGGAAAAAAAGGTATAGCTTCCAAGCTCGGCGCCAGAGAGGAGTAAAAAGGCCAGGCTAAGCAAGCCCAGGATATAAAGCGACATTACAATTTTGCGCACTTTCGTTGAAAGGAAAAAAATTAAGGGAGAAACAACAACCGGCGCAAAAACCGCTAAAAGAAACAGTTTCATTTTAATCACTTACCCCCCTTATTACAAATGACAATTTTCCAAGCTTAAAACAGATAACGAGCCACGTCTTGTACAAAAGGTATCGTCAAATCAAGTCTAATGCCGACAACAATAGAAGTGAGTGCCAACACGGCTATCGGCAACAACATGCTTACAGGAGCCTCAGCACCCTTGACAGGCGTAAAATCCCCTTTTTTGAAAAAAGCGGATACAACAATGGGGAAAAAGTAGCAAGCATTTAATATTGCACTCGTCATCAGAATAACGATAATAATGGGCATCTGCCCCTCCAGGCTACCCAGCATTAAATACCATTTGGAATAAAAGCCGTTCAGAGGTAATATCCCCACCATCCCAATGCTACCAATCGTAAAAGCCAGCATGGTAATAGGCATGCGACGGCCAACGCCATTAAGCTCACTGATCCTTTCCTTGCCGGTCATGGTAATGATAGCTCCTGCACAGAAAAAGAGAGTGATCTTCAAAAGCGCATGATTAACGATATGCAAAAGGCCACCAGCCAACCCTATTTGGGTCAATAAAGCACCCCCCAGGGTTATATAACCTAACTGGCTGATTGTTGAAAAGGCAAGACGCCTTTTTAAAACGTCCTGTCGTAAGGCAATAATAGAAGCCAATATAATAGTTATTGAAATAAGAATAATCACAAACAAACCTAAGTTTAAATCAATCAAAGCCTGTGAACCATAAACCGAAAACATTACCCGCAAAACTCCAAAGACCCCTGACTTAACAACTGCTACAGCGTGGAGCAGAGCACTAACAGGGGTTGGAGCAACCATGGCTGACGGCAGCCAGGAATGTAGCGGCATGATTGCAGCCTTGACTCCAAAACCCATGATGTAGCAAACAAAAATGATCTGCAACGCCAATGGCGCTGTCCTGACCATTTCCCCAAAAATGCCACCCTGAGCAAAGTCTAGGTTTCCGGCAAAACCAAATGTGGCAAACAAGGCAAAAAGAACAAGGCCAGCGCCTGAAAAACTATAAATAATGTAGCGTAAGCCTGCCTTATGATCCTTTTCCTGGCCCTCATGGATAACAAGGGGATAGGTTGCCAGGGTAAGCAATTCATAAAAAAGATAGAGGGTAAACAAGTTTGCTGAAAAAGCAATACCCATGGTTACACTCAGGGAAAGCAGGAAAAATATGAAAAACCTTTTCCTGTTATGCCCAAAAGACATGTAACCAATGGAATAAAGGACCGTAAAAACCCAAAGTATAGAAGCCACTCCCCCGAAAAGCCCACCAAAGGGATCAATTCGAAAAGCAAACTCCAGCCCTGGCATGATCTTTACCAGTTTATAGGACAATATGTTTCCCTTAAAAACCTCTTGCAATATGAATATTACCACCAGGGCTGTAGCCAAGCTGGTTAACAGCGCCACTGGGTTACGAATATTGTCCTTTTTTTCGGAAATTAAAATGAGTAACAGCGCTCCAATGATTGGAATAACGACGGCATAAAGTGGTAAACTCGAAACGATTTCCAACAGCTTCACCCCTTTTTCCGGATATATTTCTTAACCCTGAGTTCCTGCAATAAATTTATTTAAAGTATTTTAATTTGTATTCTAACCCAACATTGCTACCCGTTACTCTTTTTAACTCCCCAAAGCACCATGATAGACATTACAGCAGTAAATATAACGGTTGTTTCCAACAAAGTATCATAACCGCGGTAATCCAAGACAACGTTGGCAACAAGGTTAGAACCACCACTTTCAAAACTTCCTTTGTCAACATAGCGACCCGTCACATAGTTATTGGTTGGATTTTCCAATTCCCCGTAAACGGGCATTTCCATAATGGATAGTAAAAGAATCGCACCAATAAAAGCCACTACAACAACGGTTACGATAGTAAAAACAAAACTACGCCAGTTAGATTTCATTGTGGTTTCCTCCCCAGCCTGGATATGACAGTAATCATCAAAACAGAGGAACCGACGGCCACCGCAGCCTCTGTAATAGCGATATCAGGTGCATTGAGCATCTGCCAGACGAAGGCCATCACAACACCATAACCTCCATAAATAATAGCCATGAGCAGAAGGTCATCAAAGATAAAAATCGCCAGCACAGCAAGTATTAAAAGGCTTAGAAGCATAAAAATAATATATTCCGGCGCAATGATCATTTATCGCTCACCTTCTTTCTTTAGCGGCTTCCCTTTTTTCTTATCATAAAGATTGACGGTGATAGTTCCTTTTACCATCGGTGTGCCCCGATCATATGCTGTCTTCATTATCAAATGCGTCGTCACCGGACCGGCAACCAGGATAACACCCATAATTAGCAACACTTTAGCAACGTTGGAGGCTCCCGGTAATAAGATAGCCATCGCCAGAAAAGCCAGACCACCACCCAACGTATCGCATTTTCCCATGGCATGCATCCGGTTATAAAGATCGGGAAGCCTTAACAATCCTATTACGCCTGCTGCCAGGAAAAAATAACCCCCGATTAATAATATTACGACGATAATATCTCTTGCTACTTGCATTTCCTCTCCTCGCCTCCCCTGCAAAAAAATAAGTTATTTACTTCCACTTAGCTAATTCTGTCGGCTAGATTATTCTGCCATCACGCAGCAACTTGAGGATGGCAAGGGTGGCAATAAATCCTGTTAAAATAATGAGTAGAGCCACATCGATATAATGATACTCTTCAAACCTGTAGGAATATATTAGAATATACAGCACCACCGCTGTGTTGATCATATTCATTGCCACCATCCGATCTGTAGCCGACGGACCAGCATAGGCTCTATAAAGGGCAGCCAGGGCCAAAATGACCAAGCCGATGGAATAGAAGTTCAAAATAGCATCAAGCATTTTACTCCCCGCTTTCTTCCAGTTCTTTCGCCATCTTTAAAAGGTACCAGTCAGGAATCCCTTCGATGTGATCTTTTGTTATACCATGTACAACCAACCGATCACCCTCCAATTCCACCGTGATAGTACCGGGCGTAAGGGTAATGGAGTTGGCAAAAAGAACACGCGTCAGGTCTTTTTTCAAGTTTATTTTCGTAATAATTACCCCCGGTGAAATAGGTAGCCTGGGGTTGAGCACAATAGAGGCCACAACAAAGTTTGCTTTAATTATTTCCCAGATGAGGCAGAAGAAATACTTAATAAAAAGGACAACTTGACGCAAAGTAATCTTTGTTTTCCCTTTTTCATCTGCAGTAATCTCGTTCCAGAGAACAGTTGCAAGAAAAGAAATAATAATCCCCGTAAACCAATGCTGCCAATGCAAGCTGTAAGAAATAAGCAACCAAAAGCCCAGCATCAGGACAGCGATAAGCAGTGAGCCGCCCGGATCCCTCTTAAAACCTTCCAACAACGAGCGGTTTGTAGACATTAAAAATCACTCCCCTGACATTATAGTAAAAACCTTGTCACTACTTTACTCAGAAAAACCAAAGGTCCATTGGGGAAAACCCCCATATAAACAATCCCCAGAGCTGTAATAACAATCGGCAGCAACATACTGATCGGAACAGCGTCCAGCTTTAAGTTGGCCTTGGTGTTTGGGGTAGATACAAAATAAGCCTGCCAGATAATTGGCAAATAATAAGCAGCATTGAGTAATCCACTCAAAACAACCAGGGCAATAAAATAAGGGTTATTTGCCTCTAAGCTACCCAGTGCCAACCCATACTTTGAAATAAAACCTCCAAAAAGTGGAATACCGATCATCGAAAATGAAGCGATCGTAAAAGCTGCCATCGTCACCGGCATCTGGTAACCCATACCTGTAAACTGGGTAACTTTTTTCTTTCCAGTCTGGTAATAAATTGCCCCTGCCGATAAAAAGAGGCACACCTTCATAAAAGCGTGGATGATAATGTGCAACATAGCAGCGGTGATACCCCAGACTGTTCCCAACCCAAAACCAAGAAAGATATACCCAATCTGCGCAACGGTGGAATAGGCCAAACGTCTTTTTAAATTTACTTGTACAAAGGCAAAGAAAGAACCAAATAGAATCGCTAAAGCTGCCATGATAAGGATAATGTGGCGCATATACGATCCTGTAAAAAGATCAAAACCAAAAACCAGGAAATAAATCCTCATGATCGAAACAATATAAACCTTCACTACCAGGCCGGAAAGAATGGCACTGGAAGGGGAAGGAGCCGAAGAGTGTGCATCAGGCAGCCAGATATGCAGGGGAAAGATTGCTGCTTTCAACCCGAGTCCAATGGTAAAGAAACTTATCGCCACCCAGATAATAATGGGATACTGTTCCCTGGCCCTAAGCAACTCAGCGGCAACATAGGACATATTGAGGTTCCCGGTAATCTGGTAGACAAATCCAATCGCAAATAAAAGAAAAGCAGCTCCCGTTGAAGAAAGTAACAGGTAACGTAGAGCAGCTTCCGTAGAAAGTTTTTCCCCTTTTGCAGCCACAAGGGCACAAGCTCCTATACCTGTAACCTCTACCATAACAAAAAGGTTAAAAAAGTCATTCGTTGCAACCATACCCATCATGGCAGAAAGTGTCAAAAGAAAACAGGTATAGTACCAACCTGTTACAGACGGAGGAATTTCCTTGGGAATGGATTTAATGCTATAGATTGCGATTAGCAAAAACCCCCCCGTTAAAAGTAACAACATCATTGCCCCTAGTTCGTCGATCATCATTTCAATACCCCAAGGGGGACGCCAGCCGGAAGCATAATAGTGAATAATTTCTCCTCCAGCCACCCGGTAGGCTAAAATACAGCTAAGAATAAAAGAAAAACCTACGCTGATAATCGTAAGATAGGGGCACCATTCCTTTTTCCAGCGGGCAAACAAGGCCATTGTAAAGGCCCCCGTTAACGATCCGATTACTAAAATGAAAGGCATATTTTCCCACAAATACATCTTTTCGGTCACCTCATCCTAATGATCTCAGGAGCATGAATCGTTCCATAATAATGATAAAGTTTGACGATGAGAGCCAGTGCAAAAGCAGTTACGCTGAAGCCTACCACTATACCAGTCAAAATCAATGTTGAGGTCAGAGGATTAATATAAAGAGTGGCCTTTGGTAAACTTGGATCATAAACCGGAGCAATACCGCCATTGATGTTCCCTACGGCAATATAAAATAAAAAAATACCCGATTGCATAATATTGACGCCTATCACCTTTTTCAACAAATTAGGCTGGGTAAGAAAAATAAGACAGCCCAGACAAAAGATGATTACGGCGACAAAATAGGGATAATTCAATATCAGCTTGGAAAATTCAATCGTCATTGTCGTCTCACTCCTCCTTTACCAAAAGAAAGATAATGTTTAAGATGGCAAAGGCTACCAGCGTCCCAATACAAAAGTTGGCCAAACTTACAAGGCCACAACCAAACAGTGTCCCAGGCGCTCCAATCGGGCCATGTACTTGATTTTGGGGAAGTAAAAATTTTATACTTTCTACTATAGCTCCCAAACCAAGTAAGGCAACAGCCAAACCCATGGGGGCCCCCCGGAGTTTTCCCCTCCAATTTTCGCCAAAGACAAGAAAATAAACCAGTATACCCATAGCCAGTATCGATCCCCCAGCAAAGCCGCCACCAGCGGAACTGCTACCGTGCAGAATAACATAAAAACCGTAAACAATAACAAAAAGCGTCACATAACGAAAAACTACCTTTGCAATGTAATCGTCCAAAAATGCATCACCTCGCAAATGATGATGTTTTCATGGTGCAAAAACAAGTATAATGTCGGTATATAATTTTTGCTCTTCCTCCTTTCTTAAAGTTTAATTTACTTATGCACCATGTTTATGCCCTTTGTATTCATTCTTTGCATACCGACTAAACTCCTGCCGGTAAATTAATTTTATAAAATTAATTTAGCTAAATGCCTGGATCAAAAAATGAGAGCATTTTTAATGACCATTCTCCCAGACTACCTTTGATTGAATTATATATAGTTACCCTCTCACTCATTTAGTTTCCTTTCAATAAAAATAAGGTCCTAAAAGATCTTATCTTATTTGTTTTTGTCATAAATAATCCTTAAACCTTCCAAGGTCAGAAAATAATTGACCTCTTCAATAGTTTCAGATTCTGTAGCTATTAGGCCAGCGAGTCCTCCAGTAGCTACTACAAAAGGCTTTTCATTTAGCTCTTTCAACATTCGCCCCACAATGCCGTCCACCTGTCCTACAAAACCATAAAAAAATCCCGATTGCATGGAAGAAACGGTATTCTTTCCAATAATTTTCTGGGGCCTTAAAAGTTCAACCCTGGGAAGCTTGGCCGCTTTCTGGAAAAGAGCTTCAGTAGAAATCTGGATACCGGGAGCAATGGCACCACCCAGATACTCCCCTTTACCCGAAATAACACAAAATGTTGTGGCTGTTCCAAAATCTACAATTATAAGGGGGCCGCCATAGAGCCCAATAGCACCTACCGCATTTACTATACGATCAGCACCTACTTCTCGAGGGTTATCCATTAATATATTTAAACCTGTTTTAATTCCAGGGCCTACTATCATCGGTGAAACTTTAAAATATTTTTTGGACATCTTTTCCAGTGAACAAAGAAGCGGGGGAACTACGGACGAAATGATAACAGCCTTGATACATTCAGCTTTCAAACCATTTTGTTGAAATAAATTTCTGATTATAACCCCATATTCATCTTCAGTCTGAGCCCTCTTCGTAGAAATCCGCCACCATATTTCCAGATTTTCACCACTATAAACACCCAGCATAATATTTGTATTTCCAACATCCATGGCGAGAAGCAAAACCTTTCACCCCTTTGGTAACAACCTTTTTGATTCCTATTTTAAGCATAAACCAGATAACCACTTAATGATTGTGGGGAAATATTACTACCCCGCCCCTGTCATTAAGTGCATTTAAATGGCTGGAAATACTTTTCCCCGTAATAGGATGCAGCAACGAAGGGGCTATTTCAGCCAGAGGGACCAAGACAAAAGCCCTTTCCGTTACCCGGGGGTGGGGAATGGTCAAATCCGGATCATTTAAAATCTGATCACCATAAAAAAGAATATCCAGATCAATTGTCCGGGGGCCCCACCTCCTGGTCCTTACCCTATCAAGATCGGTTTCAATACTTTGAAGTACCTGCAGAAGTTCATAAGGCTGCAGATTTGTTTCCAAAGCAAGAACAGCATTAATAAACTTGCCCTGTTCTTTATAGCCAACAGGCTCTGTTTCATAGAATGAAGAAACCTTTATTATTTTTATATCTTCCCGCTCCTTTAACTTCCCTAAAGCCCTGTTAATATAGCCCAGCCGATCCCCCAAATTAGAGCCAAGAGAAATATAGGCCACTATCATTCTATTTCCCCCCTGTTTATTTTTACTGCTACACTTTCTAGAAAACCCGGAATGGGAGGGGAGATTTTTTTAACCTCGACAATAATACCTTTTATAGGGAATTTGAGCACTTTTGCAGCTATTTCTTCTGCCAGGGACTCTAAAAGTTGATGGGAAGGGCCCTCCATTATGCCCTTAATGACCTCATAAATGGCGGCGTAATCAACAGTATCAACCAGATCATCAGTTTTCCCAGGTTTGTTTAGTTCCAAAAACAACTCTACATTAACCAAAAATTTTTGGCCCAACTTTTTTTCTTCTGGCAAGACCCCATGATAAGCATAAAACGCCATCCCACTAAGAACAATTGAATCTTTCCGTTTTTTCATATTCTACCTTCTTACTATAGCATCGGTCATATCTGCTACTCTTTTCATTTCCTTGACATCATGAACACGAATAATATCAGCACCCTTAGCAATAGCTACTGCGACCGCAGCTGCTGTACCCTCCAGTCTTTCATCCGCAGGAAGGTTCAGGATCCTGCCAATTGTTGATTTACGGGAAACACCTAATAACAAAGGGAAACCCATACTTTTAAATTCCTCCTGACGATTCATGACCTCCAAATTTTCTTCCCAATTTTTTGCAAATCCAATGCCAGGATCAATAATAATTTGGTCTGGAGAAACACCTGCCTCATAAGCGAGGCTGATGCTAGCTTGCAGATCAATCATTATATCAGTTAACAAGTCGTTATATTCAGCATTTTTTCTATTATGCATAATACAAACGGGTACATTATAGGAAGAAACCACGGCAGCCATTTCTGGATCGGCCTTTAACCCCCAAACATCATTCACCATCACAGCCCCCGCTTCCAAAGCTTGTTTTGCCACCTCTGCTTTGTAACTATCAATGGAAATAGGAACATCTGTTTCCTTTTTTAGTTGTTTTATTACCGGGATAACCCGAGCAAGTTCCTCCTCCAGGGAAACGGGAAGATAGCCAGGACGGGTTGATTCTCCTCCAACATCAATAATATCTACGCCGTCTTCCACCATTTGAAGTGCATGCTTTATGGATGCATCCAATTCAGTAAACCTTCCACCATCAGAAAATGAGTCCGGGGTTACATTCAATATCCCCATAATTATAGTCCGTTGGCCGGTATATATAGTGTGTTCCCCTAGCTGCAGCTTGTAATGATTCTTATCCCTGTTTTTAAGAACACGTTCCAATTCGGTTGCCAGATAATTTAAACCAAAGGGTTGCGTCTTTAACTTTTTGATCACCTCCTGGAATTGTCTTTTTGTTCCGGAGAGCAGGGCATCAACCTTGTCGGCTGCCAACATACTGGCCTTTTTGGGCAGGGCTGCCTCCCCCCCTTTGGAAAGCATCTCCTGTTTTAACAAAAGGGCTGCCTTCAGAGATAAATCTGCAACTTTAATCGTAAAAAATATATTTTTTGGCTCCATGATTTTTATGCCGGTGGGATCAACCCCCATCTTTTCCATTTCCCGTCGTATAGCTGTAATATTATTCAGCATAATAGGCTTTACCATTGTAAAATTCAAGAATATTTCCCCCTCAATAAAATAACTGCTGATCATGAGGCATTTTGGAACTTTTATAACACTCGTTTTTAGCCCGACACTGAAAGCATAAGCGGCTATATTTATCTGCCTTACTGACCAACCTGCTAAGGGTTGAAGAATATGCATCGTCTTCTTCCCTACGGTGTTCTTTAATAGCATCTAAGATCAATTTTCTTTCCCATGGCAAATAGCCTGCTTCTAGAAGAAGGGGTTCTGCCAGTTTAGCACTCAATAAGGCATGACAGCCCTTCCCCTCATATTCCTGCCACCGGGCAATATCATGAAGCAGGGCAGCGGCATAAACCAGATCCCTGCTGTAATTTTCCTCCTCCAGCACAAAAATCCAGGCCAACCTTGCTACATCTAAAAAATGTTGAAAATTATGCCTGCAAAAAGGCCTTTCAATTTCTTTTTCTTCAATTTTTAAAAGATATTTATGATAAGCAGGGGACTCCAGAATTAATTTGATCCTTTCCACTGCAAACTATCCCCTTATCAATGAAAAGGCTTCGGATCTGGAAACTGGGTTCCGGTAAAAAATGCCTCTCACTGCAGAAGTTATAGTTGTGGCTCCTGGTTTTTTTACACCCCGGATAGACATACAAAGGTGTTCAGCTTCTACTACTACCACCACTCCTTTAGGGTTAAGAACCTCCATAATTATATCAGCAATTTTGCTTGTTATTCTTTCCTGCAACTGGGGCCTGCGGGATATCAGCTCCACTACCCTGACAAGCTTGCTAAGCCCTACTATCCTGCCTTCGTTGGGGATATAAACAATATGGGCTTTTCCATAAAAGGGGAGCAGGTGATGTTCGCACATAGAATATAAAGTGATATCCTTGACGATCACCATTTCATCATGTTTGTCCTCTACAAAACAAGTTTTGAGCGGTTCCCTGGGATCCTGAGTCAAACCACCAAAAACTTCTTTATACATTTTAGCAACTCGTCTGGGGGTACCCACCAAACCTTCCCTTTTAGGGTTTTCCCCAATAGCTTCTAAAATCATTAAAACAGCTTTTTCAATTTTTTCCTCATCGATCATTGCAATAACTCCTCTTATTATTATTAAGATTTGTCCCACAACAAAACCCTTGAAAAAACTCTCTAAGTGGCTTCAATCAGCTTATCCCATTAAATACCAAAAAAATACACCTCCTTGCTCTAAAGATGGGCTTAGACTGCCACATCTGAGAGAAAGGAGGTGTTTACCTTTGCTCTAAATGCAGCAGCGGATGCGGAGCCATGTCGCAGGCAAGCCCAACAGTGGACACCTTTCGTCTAAGGGCAACTTCCCATCCCTTAGCACTTAACGCATGACACCTACTCTGCCAACTACAAAACCTTCCTAATTATTTTTATCTAGATTACCAAAGACAACTTTACCAATAATGGCCTGGCAATCAGTAATTACTTAGAATAATCCCTTTACCTTTCCTGTTTCCACATCAACATCAATACGGCGGTAAGCCGGGTTGGAACCAGTGCCAGGCATGAGACTGATAGTTCCAGCTACAGGAACAACAAATCCGGCACCTCCATAAGTAAGGATATCACGCACAAAAAGGTTCCATCCCTTGGGTACACCTTTCAACAAGGGATTATCGGTTAAGCTAAGGTGTGTTTTAACCATGCAGGTACACAGTTTTTGTAGTTCAGGATCCTGCTCCATCCTTTTTGCTTTTTCCAGGGCAAGAGGTGAATAATCAACCCCATCGGCACCATAAACGTTCTTAGCAATCAGTTCGATGCGCTCACGCAGGGGTACATCCAATTCATAAAGATATTTAAATTCTGTTTCTTCTTCACAGGCTGCGATAACGGCATCAGCTAATTCCAGAGCACCTTCCCCGCCAAATTGCCAGTGCTTAGATAGGGCAACCCTTGCGCCGGCTTCTTCAGCCAGACGACGGACGAGTCCAATTTCCTTTTCAGTATCGGTATGGAAAGCGTTGATACAAACAACTGGGTTCACACCAGATTTCTTGATAACGTTAATCAGGTGAATCAGGTTTTCACAGCCAGCTTCTACCCAGGGCAGGTTTTCCTTGGAATAACCTTCATCCAGAGGCTGTCCTGGTAAGGGCAGGGGTGCGCCACCGTGGCACTTCAGTGCCCTGATTGTGGCAACAAGAACAGCGCAATGTGGTTTCAGACCAGACATGCGGCACTTAATGTTCCAGAATTTCTCAAAACCGATATCAGCAGCAAAGCCAGACTCTGTGACGACATAATCTGCCAACTTAAGGGCGACACGGTCTGCTACAATAGAAGACTGGCCAACAGCGATGTTAGCAAAAGGCCCAGCATGGACAAACATGGGCTGTCCTTCTAGCGTTTGCATCAGGTTGGGGTTAAGTGCCTCTACCATCCAGGCTGTCATGGCACCAGCAACATCGAGGTCTTCGGTGGTAACGGGGTTTCCTTTTTTATCGTAAGCAACTACGATTTTACCCATACGTTCCCGCATATCTTTCAAGTCAGTAGCTACAGCAAGGATAGCCATAATTTCCGAAGAAACAGCAATAGCAAAGCCTGATTCCATCATTAGGCCATCCATTTTGCCCCCGATCCCAATCACGATGTTACGAAGTGCCTGGGCGCAGAAGTCCATAATCCACTTCATTTCCACGTTCCGGGGATCGATATTCAGCCTTTTCAAACCAATTTTGTTTAAATAGTTGTCGCTGTAGTTGAACTCATGCTGCAGCCGGGAAGTCACTGCAACCATGGCCAGGTTATGGGCATTCATTACTGCGTTAATGTCACCGGTAAGGCCCAGGGAAAATTCGGTCAGGGGGATACACTGGGAAAGTCCACCGCCAGCGGCAGAGCCTTTGACGTTCATTGTTGGGCCGCCAGAAGGCTGCCTTATGGTACCAATAACATTTTTGCCGCGCTTTCCTAATCCTTGAACGAGCCCTACGAGTGAAGTTGATTTACCTTCCCCTAGCGGGGTTGGGGTGATGGCAGTAACGTCAATATATTTGCCATCAGGCCTGTCACTAAGACGTGACAAAACACTTTTAAAATCAACTTTGGCTACATAGTGGCCATAGGGGAGAAGCTCCTCTTTCTCCAGTCCCAGTTCTTCACCGAGCTGGTAAACTGTTTTCATTGTTTTTTCTGCATCCTCGGCAATTTGCCAGTCTGCATATTTGGTTGGATCCAGTGCCATTAGTGAACCTCCTAACAAATATTTTAATCCTTATTTAAGCCTTGTCCATCAAGGCTTCATCCTAAACCTCCTACCTTTAAACCATGCCGATTGAATAATTCTTCTTTACCTATTCCCCCTTTCATATTAATTCGTTTTTTGTGATAATTAACACATTTAGTCAATTTAACAATATAAATAAGCATTCTACTAAAAAAACATTCTACTTTAAAGAATAAAATCCTGCTAACAACAAGCAAGATCTTAATTTATTAATAATTCTATCTATTTCATCATTTAGTTATTCATTAAGCTAAAAACCTATTCCAGTAACTAATCTAAAGTACACATTGGGGAAAGGCCTTACCCTGCTTCTGTAAAATCACTTATCCTTCCTCCCCGGTTTCACTACAAAGTTCATTTTTCCCTGGTTTAAAGACAATTCTCATTTTGCCTGTTTTTTCCTTTTTCTCTTTTTGTCCGCTTGTAAAAACAACCTCCTCTTTTATTTCCTGGGCCTGTTGCTCTTTTTCAGCCTCTTCTAATGTCTTCCCTTCTATGATAGCTGCAATTTCCTGGGCATCTAATGTTTCTTTCTCCAACAATGCTTCTGCAATGAGATCAAGTTTATCCCTGTTTTTAGTTAAAATTTCTTCACACTTTTGATAACAGACATCGATCATACGCCTGATTTCCTGATCGATGGACTTGGCAATATCTTCGCTATAATCCCGATCCCTGGCTAAATCCCGCCCCAGGAAAATTTGATCATGTCTGCGTCCAAGGGTTATGGGCCCTAGTTCATCGCTCATGCCATATTCCATGATCATCTGTCGGACAATAGCAGTAGCACGTTCCAAGTCGTTTTGTGCCCCCGTACTAATTTCATTAAAAACAACCTCCTCGGCCACCCTGCCTGCCAGCAGCGTCGAGATCCTGTCAAAAAGTTCGGAACGGGTCAGATAATAACGATCCTGCTCCGGAAGCATCAGTGTATACCCCCCTGCTTTCCCCCGCGGGATGATGGATACCTTATGCACTGGATCCGTATGGGGGAGCATATATCCAACAAGGGCATGACCGGCTTCATGAAAGGCAACAATTTTTTTCTCAAAATCGCTAATGACCCTGCTTTTTTTCTCGGTACCAGCTATAACACGGTCAATAGCTTCTTCCATCTCCGCCATTGTCAGGGCTTTTTTATTGCGGCGTGCCGTTAAAAGGGCAGCCTCATTAACCAAGTTTTCTAAATCTGCTCCCGTGAATCCCGGGGTCCGCCTGGCCAAAACTTTTAAATCAATATCTGGATCCAGGGGCTTGCCCTTAACATGAACCTTCAGGATTTCCTCCCTGCCCTTTACATCGGGGATATTAACAGTAATCTGCCTATCAAAACGGCCTGGCCTTAGTAAGGCAGGATCAAGTATATCCGGTCTGTTAGTTGCAGCAAGAATAATAATGCCTTCGTTAACATCAAACCCGTCCATCTCCACCAGAAGTTGGTTAAGAGTCTGTTCTCTTTCATCATGGCCGCCACCTAAACCTGCACCCCGTTGCCGACCAACCGCATCAATTTCATCAATAAAAATAATGCAGGGGAAATTTTTCTTAGCAGTTTCAAAAAGATCCCTAACCCTTGAAGCCCCAACCCCAACAAACATTTCCACGAAGTCTGAACCGCTGATACTAAAAAAAGGCACACCAGCCTCGCCGGCAACAGCCCTAGCCAATAGCGTTTTACCCGTCCCAGGAGGACCAACAAGCAAAACTCCTTTTGGTATGCGTGCTCCAAGATCAATAAACTTTTTAGGATTCTTTAAAAAGTCAACAATTTCAATAAGCTCAGCTTTTTCCTCATCGGCCCCCGCAACTTGTTCAAAGGTAACCTTTTTGCGCTCCCCATCATGCAGCCTTGCCCTGCTCTTACCAAAGTTCATAACCCTGCTGCCGCCACCCTGTGTTTGCTGCATAAAGAAAAAAAACAAGCCGATTACCAGGATAAAAGGAATTAAATAAGTTAGCAAAGTATAATACCATGGCGGCTCTGGTTCCGGTTCAGGATTAAAAGGAATTTTATTTTCTATTAGCCTGGCTGAGAGATTATCATCAGGAGGCTGGAAGGTCTTTACCCTGGTCCCATCATTTTTAAGAGCCTCCACATTATGGCCAACAATTTTGACTTCCTTGATTTCACCCGCTTCAATGAGACCAATGAAGTCAGGATAATATTTAATTTCCTGGGCTATGTCATGGGAACTATTGATAGCCTGTATAAGAGCCACAGCAATCATAAAAATCAAAAGATAAAAGGTTGCCTGGCGTAAAAATCGTTTGTTCAAAGCAAAACCTCCTCCAACTTCCTCTAATATACCCCTAATAAACTTAATTGTATCATAATTGTTATTCTAGCTCAAGCAAAATGCAAATATCCCGCAAATTACGGTACTTTTCATTAAAATCGAGGCCATAACCCACAACAAACTCATCTGGTATACAAAAACCACAATAATCCGGCTCTATGTCTGCTACCCTGCGTTCTGGTTTATCTAAAAGAGTCACTATCTTTAAAGACCTTGGATTACGGGAAAGCAAATTTTCACGCAAATAGCTTAAAGTCAGACCCGTATCAACTATGTCCTCAATTATAATCACATCTTCATTTTCTATACTGCGATCCAGGTCCTTCATAATCCGGACCACCCCGGAGGAAGATGTAGAATCGCCGTAGCTGGCAACAGCTATAAAGTCCAATTTAACAGGAATATTTAAAAAACGGATAAAGTCTGCAAGAAAAACAATCGCCCCTTTTAAAACACAAATAATCAGGGGATTTTTATCATAATAATCACGAAAAACCTGTTCGGCAAGTTCCTTTACTTTAGCCTTAATTTCCTTTTCATTTAACAAAACCTTGATTCTTCCTCCTAACATTTAACCAGACCCTTTCCTTTCCTCATTTATTAGCTTTAATAATAAAACTCTCTTGCTCCGTTCCGTAATTCTGCATTGATGAGCAATCTGATAACCGACCACCCAGATGATTGTTTGGCCGGCAATAACCAGGGGGGTAGAATCTCGTCTGTCCAAAGGAATTTTTTTATCAATAAAATATTTTCCTAATTTTTTCCCCCCCGGGGCCCCAAGGGGGCGGAAACTGTCTCCTTGCAGCCTGGTTCGGACTAAAAGGGAAATACTTCCTCCCCCTTCTTTGCAATCCCCTTGTCCCCCAGCCAATTTTTCTACCTTGTCATAATCCAGGTACGCCTCTATTTTGCTATCAGGCGGCCATTGTAGCGTTTTTGGATCTACTACTTTAGCCACTAAGGTCTCCCCCAGGGGGAGTTTTCCTTTACCAGGAACATTTAAATAAAAAGAAACAAGTTTTCTTTGCCCGGATTCTTCCCCGGATTTTATTAAAGATAAAATCAAGTTGTCATAACTTTTAAAAACCCTTAACTTTTTTGGCAACGATAATGTTCCATGAGGGGAATCTTCCCTGCACAGCTTTAATATAGATTTAATATGATAATAACCAATTTCTCTGGGGATCATTCCCAACAAACTATTAATTGCGGCACGCAAAATCCTTCCCTGCAAAGCTGCATTTTCTTCGGCCAATTTTTTACCATTTAGCCTGAGATAAAATGGCCTTTCTTCAAGCGTTAATTCAGCTAAACGTTCATCGGCCAGATCCTCCAGTATATTATTGTCCAGGGCAACTAGTTTGGACAACCGGTAAAGGCTGTAACGAAGGTTAGGGTTATAATTCTTTTCTAGGTGGGGAATTAAGTCCAAACGGATCCTGTTGCGTAAAAAATGTCTTTCCAGGTTTGTTTGATCCTGCCGGGGGAAAAGCCCTTTTTCTCGACAGTAGTCATTTATTTCCGCCCTCCCCGTTTCTAAAAGAGGCCTGATTAAAAATAAATTTCCGTTTTTGCCCATTGCCCGTTTAAACTTCATCCCTGCAAGCCCATCAGGGCCTGTCCCTCTTAGTATATTAAGTAAAACAGTTTCTGCCTGATCATCTAGATTATGACCAACAGCCAAGCGTGTTGCCCCCAACCTTATTGATAGTTGTTGTAGATAGTTATAACGTAAGCGGCGGGCAGCATCTTCAGGTGAGAGGCCATGACGCTTCTGAAAGGTTTTCACATCTACCCTGCCAGCAAAAAAAGGTAAACCCAATCTACGAGCCTCCTGGCGGACAAAAAAAACATCTTCCTTTGCTGCCTCCCCCCTGAGGCCATGATTTAAATGCGCAACATATAGGGAAAAAGGGATAACCTTTTCCTCCTTCAACCAATTTAAAACATGTAACATAGTAAGGGAATCAGCTCCGCCTGATACAGCAGCTACCACCAGATCACCTTCATCAATTAAACGTTCCCGTAAAATCAGCTGAGCTACATTGTTGGGCAAGTCAGTCATATAGCGGCCTACTCCCTTAGTATATATAACCCTTTTTCTCTAAAATAAAAAAAAATCCTGCCAAATTGATCGGATATTTGAAACCCAGTATTTAAAACTATAACCGAACAGGGGAAACCTGCCAGACCACGGTAGAAAAAATCTACCATATAATAAGAATATTATAATATAGGTTGTAACCTGCCTACAAGTACCGTTAGATCATCCTGCACTCCACGTGGCCAACGGTAACATGCTTCTTCAATTAGCCGATCCGCAATGATTTGGGGATGATCATGCCGTATGTTACGCAGGGCCCCTATTATCCAGCTTTCCTCTTCTTCTGGTTGGCTATCCAATACCCCATCAGTTACCATGACAAGAGTTCCTCCCTGGGGAACATACAAACTTTTTTTCTCGGGCAAAATTTCTTCAAGTATTCCAATGGGAACGGATCCCGAACCAATTATTTTTGTTACCTGGCCATTTTTTAAAAAACTGGGTGGTGCCCCTAATTTGTATAAATCTATTTTCCCTTCCTGCATGTTAAGCAAGGCAAAGTCAAGAGTAGCAAACCTTTCGGCCGGATAACGAAGACGCAATAGTGTATTAATAGTGTTTAAAACAACCTCCTTTTTAAAGCCTACTCTTAAAAGATGTTCCAGTAATTTAATTGTCGAAACACTTGCCATTCGTGCTTCCTTCCCGTTACCCATTCCATCACTAAGAAGAATGGCTTGTCTCCCTCCTCCAAGAGATAAAACAGAATAACTATCACCAGAGACACTGTATCCATCCCTGGCAACCTGGGCAACACCAATTTCAAGACGAAACCGGTCGGCCTGTTTTTCATTCTGGGTATCTTTTTCAACTAACTGGAGCTTTAATTCCTGTGCAAGATCATGGATTACCGAAGATATACCATTAAGTTGTTGAGAAACCAGTAAACGGCTATCATGTATTTTTTCCTGCCAGTGGCAATTTAAATGGTAAACATCCTTCATACTTCCTACTGTTTTTACAATTTCTCTCTGCCTGGGACAGTAGCGTCTTAATTTAACAGGAATCATTTTCTCGGAAAACCGTCCACTTTCCTCCATGGTTGAAAACATGGTCAAGACCCTTCTATATTGGCTATAAAGATCATCCTGCCAACAGCGTTTAAAATGTTCGCAAGAATGACAAACCCTCCTGCTAAAATAATTAACAATTGGTGAAAGATCCCTTTTGGAATGAACTTCCTCAGCCCGGCCCAAAGGTTGAAAAGTTACTGCCAATTCCTTAAAAACTGCAGCAAATTCCTTTAAACGAGTAGCCATCATCAGGCGTAATTTTTCCTCATTTTGCATTTTAAAAGGCCAAAACGAACTGAGTTTTCGGAGTTTTTGCCACACAAAAGCAGGTGTTAGCAAAAAAAGTGCAACTATAGTAATATCCTCCTGAGGTGATGTTAAAGCATAGCCCCCCTCCATTCCATAAAAAGCCAGGAGCCTTAATCCCAAAAAATAGCCGGCTGCGACCCAAAAACGGTTGTAGCGGTTCAACATGCCAGCAAGCAGGCCGGATACCCCAAGAGCCCCAACATAGATAAACATGGAGGGGTCACTGAAACTCAGGCAGAGGCCCAGCACAATCCCGGCTGTAACGCCCCATACAGGGCCCCAGAGATAAGCACCAGTTAAGATAACCAAGAGGGGAATAATGTTTACCAGTAAAAAATTGTTTCCCAAACTAATCCCGTCCATACCTAAAAAAACAAGTGCAAATAATAATAAGCCCCCTACAATTATTTCCGGCTTGGGCCGGGTTTTGAGGTTGATGGACTCCATTTCCTCGAATAATGGCTGTAACAAAGGCGGCAATAGTATGGCCAGGATAATTTCAAGGCCCGCTATTAATACCTCATAAACAGGAAAATGATAACTGTAAAGAACCGGCATACGTAGCAAGAAAACAGTCAGCGGCAGGGTAAGAAAAAGAACATTCTTTTTTTTAAACAACCTGTTTGCCAAATGATCAAGCAGTTTCCATAAAATCATAGCTGCCGGTAAAAACCAGGGCGGAAAAATTAAAGCACTGGAAGTAAGCCAACCCAAAAGGACAGCGATAGTAACCAGATTCTTTTTCCCGGGTTGAAACCGCAAAATTAAAGCCCAAAATATTAAAGCAAAAGGGGCAACTTCCCCCATTAAAGAGGCCCTGCCCAGTAATATTGCTACTGCAAACCACAACAGATTGGCCCAGTTAAACTTTTTTCCGGCTTGTGAAAGCTGAAGAAGTTTTTGGTAACTATCCTTTCTGCCCGGAAGGAAAAGAGAAAAGGGCAGTTTTCTAGCCTTAATTTTTTCCATACTGTATTCCCCCTTTATGGACTCTAGGACAACCTTTTCTAAAATTATAACCATAACTACAGGAAAAGTCTGTCAAAAGGGGGAGAAGGACAAAAACTTTATTCTGACAAATTCGCCAGGATTTCTTACCCGCCAGGCTCGCCAAAATAAAAAAGGCACCTGCTAAAGTGCCTATTAAATACTATTTTATATGTTTAAAGGCCTTTTTATCTTTCAACTACCCCTTCCCTAAAGGAATTTCTGCTCCCACCTCCCCTTTTGGATTCTGTATGTCTTTTGATATCCTGCTGCCTTTCATCGCTTTCTTTCAAAAATTTGGCAATTTTGTCTTCAAAGGACATACTTGACTGGTATGAGGAACGAAAATTCCTTCCCTGGGGCTTCTTTTTTTCATCCCGAAGGGCTCGCCTGATAGAAAGGCCTATTTTTCCATCACCATTAACAGAAAGAACTTTTACCTTTACCTTGTCCTTTTTCTGTAAATGCTCATTGATATCCTTGACATAACTATCTGCAACTTCTGAAATATGCACTAACCCTGTTTCACCATTAGATAATAAAACGAATGCTCCAAAGTTAGTGATACCAGTTACCACCCCCTCCACGATGCTTCCAACTTGTATGGACGACATACTAAAAAATTTTCCTCCTTTTTAAAATATAAAACCCCTCAATGATAGATTATAACTTTTTTCGGCATATTGTCAAGAGTTACCGCAATTATTGAACAATACTAGTCTACCACCCTGAAAAGGATTTCCCCCTCCCTGGCCATCCCCAAATGTTTTCGGGCCTGTATTTCAATATAGTCTTCATCCTGTAACAAGGCTACCTCTTCTTTTAGGTTTTCATTTTCAGTTTGTATCGACTCCAAAATTAATTCTAATTCCTGCAGTTTTACCTGTGCCTCTTTATAGGCCATGGTTTGTCCAAAACATAAATAAACAGCAAACACAATACAGAAAAGAATTGCTATGAAGACAAACCTTTTCATGAGTAATCTTTTGGTTAGGCCGGGATGATACATCAACTTATCTTTCATTATGTCGGTCTATTCATCCTTTCGAAACATATTTTTCAGGCTAAAATAACCCATATAGAAAATAGTTCTA
>JBMNNS010000106.1:0-4787 GCA_050942625.1 Dethiobacteria bacterium | reverse complement strand
AAGAACTTGTAGAAAAAGAAACCGGCATCAAGGCAAGGTGTAATATTCCGGGTACTACCCAGCGCTCAGCCATGCACCTTGCTTCCCGTACCGATGCAGAGGAAGCCTACATGGTTGGTGCAGAAGCTGTCAGGTTGGCAGCAGAAGGGAAATCAGGGTTAATGGTAACCCTGGTCAGGGAAGGCGAGAATGGTAGTTACCGCTGTTTACCTGGGAATGTAGAACTGAATAAGGTTGCTAACCTGGAGAAAAAAATGCCGTTGGATTGGATTACGCCTGACAGAAATTTTGTTACACCTGAATTCCTAAAATACGTTGCTCCCCTCATTCACGGGGAAATATCTATTCCCATAAAAAATGGGCTCCCGGATTATGTCAACCTGGATGTTGGGGGTATCCGCAAAATAATGGCATAAAGCACAATATCCACCTTCTGGACTGGCAAAAACAACTGAATTAACTTCGGATTTGAAGCCAAACTATATCCAGGAGGTGAAAAAATTGAAGAACCAGCATATTCATTGTAGTGTAAACAACTGTCACTATTGGGAGCAGGGTAATAGATGCCATGCAAATGAAATTATGGTTACAGCCGATTCTATTGGTGCTTCCATGCCGGACCAGTTGGATGCAAAGCAGGCCGGTGCTGTTAACGGGACACCCGTAGAGTACTGTATGGAAACCTGTTGCAAAACCTTTGTTCAAAAAGGTTCCGGCAAAACTGATGTTGACGGCATTACAAAAATATAATTTTTTCACCGAATAGGAAAGCTCGGGGCGATTAGCCCCGATTTTCCTTTCTTGGGGCTAATAAGAAAACTAAACCATATAGCAATTGCCTCCGGCAAATATTGCACCCTATGTACACTTGATTCAGGTTGTGTTCAGTTGTATAATGGCAGAGGGTGATCTTATGGAGAAATTACTTACGGCCCAGGAACTGGCAGATATTTTAAGTTTATCTGTGGATACTATCTGGAGATATACACGCCAAAAAAAGATACCCGTGGTAGAACTGGGGGAAAAGCAATACCGTTATGAAAAAGATGCAGTATTGGCTGCTTTGTCCGTGGGGGTTTCACCTGCACCTGTAAAAGAAGGGAGTACTGCCTGCGCTGAGCAGGGCAACTATTCTTTTGGGGATTACCTGAAGGTATTGGGAGGGACAGGTTTCCGCTTTGAGATGCTGGAAGGCACTCTGGTAAAGGAACCATCCCCTTCGGTGCATCACCAACGGTTATGCCGGGAACTAGGACGCCGGTTGCTGGTCTTTTTTGACGAATTTGATCCCGGGGGCGAACTTTTTTTTGCCCCATTGGATATTGTTTTGGGTAACAATGTGCTGCAACCGGATCTCTTATATGTTTCCAGTTCCCGGAAGGAACTTTTGCGTAAAGAACATATCTACGAGGCTTGTGATTTGGTTGTAGAAATTATGTTACCAACAAACCGGCGGAAATATCGTGTAGATAAGATGGAAATTTATCGCAAAGCAGGTGTCTCTCATTTTTGGCTTGTTGATCCCCAGGAGAACACACTGGAAACGTTTTTTCTGGAAAATGAAAGATACACCTTAATTTTTGTCGGTGGCCCGGGCGATTTTTTTACCCACCCTGAATTTCCTGGACTGGATCTGGATCTGGACAGGGTTTTTTATCGCCCTGTGTTTTAATAAAGGGGTAGACAACAGCTTGACAAAAGTTTATCCGGCTTATTATCTCAGCTATGGCGTTTTTGCCGTGGCTTTTAAGCTATTAGCGCTAGTATGGAGATTACAAAATGGCTAAAAACGGTGGGTCCCAGGAAAATGACCACTTTGGGGAAGGTTTTGCTTCGGACCAGGATCCTGACCAGGATGAGCAAACAAGGGAAAAATATGAAAATTATAGAGGAGCAAAGGATGAGGATGGTCCTTTGCACCAGAAACCAATAATATTCCTTTTTAGGCTCACTGCATTATTTCTTCTTTTGTCATTTGCCACCTTTACACTGGGTAGCTTCTTGAAAGTGTTTACTTTACCCCCTCTGGACTTTTTAGCTGATTCCCGGAAACTGAGTAAGGAGCCCTGGGTACAGGAATTACAACCTGCTGTTGTGGGGATAAGGGTAAAACTGCAAGGAAAGACCGGTATGGACGGCGGGGAACGCAGCGGAACAGGCTTTAATATTGGGAATGAAGGTTTAATTGTCACCAACCAGCATCTAGTGGAAGATGCGGCCTTCGTTAGTATTACTTTTGCTGGATTGGGGACTTACCAGGCTAAAAGCTGGTTTCCTTACCCCGACGTAGACCTTGCTGTCATCGAGCTTGGCCTTGAGGGGTGCAATTTCCCCCACGTGGAAATGGAAGAAAAGGCAGGGCCATTAGAAGGTGAACAGGTTATCATTATCGGCAATCCACTTGGTTTTCCCGGGGTGGTGATGCAGGGTGAGGTTACCGGTTTCCGGTATATAGGGGAAACGATGGAACCCTTGCTAGAAATCAAAGCCCCTATCCATCCTGGTAGCAGCGGCAGCCCTGTTTTTAATGAGGAAGGGCGGGTAGTTGCTGTTGTTTTTGCATCTATAAGTGGCGAAGATGATGATGACAGAAGGGGGCTGGCGATTCCTGTTTCCTATCTAAGTGGTTTTTTTGATGGTTATTAACTAGGATCACTAACATATAAAAAGGGGAAAGGCAGCAGTCATATTGCCTTTCCCCTTTACCTTCTAGCGGAAGAAAACGTGATTACCTATGGTTGTTGTCACTGTTTGGCTACGAACCCACTGGTCGCCGGTTTTCTGCGGGTTGTAGAAACCAAGGGCATTGTAGGAAGGGTCCCAGCCTTTCAGGGCATCTTCA
Organism: Dethiobacteria bacterium; assembly: GCA_050942625.1. Lineage (GTDB taxonomy): Bacteria > Bacillota > Dethiobacteria > DTU022 > UBA8154 > JBMNNS01. The sequence goes on along the minus strand of JBMNNS010000106.1, from coordinate 1,945 downwards.
ACTGCCCGGTAGGCACTGCTGTTTGCAGGCATGTTAATGCGGCCATCCAGGACAGGGCTGTATTGGTAGCAACCGTTTGTGATCTGGTAGATCACTTCGGAAATAGTATTGGGATAAAGGGGGCTATTAACCCTGTTCAGCACTGATGCAGAAACAGCAACCTGCCCAACATAGGGTTCCCCGGCAGCTTCAGAGCAAACAAGACGGGCTAAAAGTTCAACATCATTTGTTGAAAGCCCCCTGCCGCCACGAGAAGGGAGAGGGAGGGTTTCGCTTCGTTGTTCTTTCGGAAGATTAATTTTTTGTCCGGGAAAAATTTTGTCTGAAGTGATATCCGGATTGGCAGCTTTCAGGCTTGCCAGGCTCACACCGTAATTATATGCAATTTGTGAAAGGTTATCCCCCGGTTTGACAGTATGTATTTTAACGGGTATCTGTAAAACCTGCCCCGGAAGTATTTTAGTATCCGTGAGCCCGTTAGCCTTTTGCAGTTCGGCTATGGTGATGTTAAAACTTTTGGCAATCGACCAAAGTGTTTCCCCCCGGGATACGCTATGGGAAGCTGCTTCTCCCGTTTTCCCCTGGGGCAGTAGCACCAATGCAGTTATGAGCAACAACACTGCTACCCCTTTGTGTACTTTAATTTTTGTACTAAACATTGTATTCCTCCTTATTTTTCCTGAAAAAACACCCTTTTGGTATCACTCTTTCCTTTGGTGTCCTGTCCCCTTCAGGGATTTTTCCCTAGGCAAGGTTTGATATTATGTTAACATCCATTATAGACAAAAAAAAGCACCAAGCAAGCTCTATCCAGCTTGCCCAGCGTTAATTATTAAGGAAATATAATATTATGTTAACTAAGTCTTAATTATTTTGTAGAAATGCTTGGCTATGGTAATTTATAGCTCAATTATATTTAAAAAAGGGAGCGGATAAAAGGAAAAAGATGGCGGGCAATAAAGTAAAGAACAATTATTAAACCCAACAGCCAGGCACCGTATCTGATTGCTGCGTAGCTGATCGCCTTTGTTTCGTTCTGCATTTTATCTTCCGGCATTTAATACACCTCACCTTTTAATATATTTTAATCTTTTAGATAAAAAATATCCCTATTGAAGAAATTGTAAAATAAAAAAACCTGGAATCCAAAACCAGGTTAGCAGCAGGTGAGTTTTATTTTAACTTACGTTTTTTTGAGATATACCAGCGTCCCGTTTTCATAAACCCGGTAAAGTTTAAAATCAAATATTTCTAGAGGCGGCTCCTGGAAAATTTCCATCCAGGCTATGTCCATTTCAGGGGTGTTCCAGGTGATCCGGTGGGAGAGGAAAATGGCTGTAATGGGGGCATACCTTTCCAGATCCCGGATCATCTCCGGATGCATGGGGATTTTTGTTGCTGCTCTGTCGGAATACCAGGCTACCAGGTGGCCGTCATTGGAAACGACGACTTCATCTTTTCCTACCATTCGGGTCAGATCGGCCAGGGGCTCGGCAAACTGTTCCGCCAGGTCGATATAAACATTGGGTTCGTGACTATCGGGCAGGTTGGTTCCAACGAACAGCACGGTTAAAAGGAGGAGCAACACAGTGGTCAGGGCTTTGCGCTTCCTGCAAACCTCTTTTAATAACCACTTCAATGTTGCCAGGCCAAAAATTAGGTAAAAGGGAAAGAAGATAAAAAAGAGCCGGGGGATATAGTGTATTACTGCCAGGGCGGCCAGTTGCACCAGGAAGCAGGCTGCTGCCAGGAAGTAGATTCCTTTTGCCTGTTTGCCCAGGGGAACAATGAGGGCGGCAAGGGCAAGAACCAACAGCAAGGTTGTCACGCCGGAAAATTCCGGTGAAAAAAATTCTGCCCCAAATGTTGCCAGCCCCGTTTGGATTTTTTCCCAAAGAACTGCAGGCTGGGACCGGATAAAACCAGTGACATCGGGAGCCCTGGG
>JBMNNS010000105.1:0-4806 GCA_050942625.1 Dethiobacteria bacterium | reverse complement strand
TCAAATTATAGGAGGGTAAAAGACAGTTACCGCTGCTTTGTTTTGATTAAAACTGTTTCTTTTTAGAGCAGATAAAATGCTAAATAACAGTGTCACCTAATCAATAAAATTTTCATAATCTAAAACATAAAACATTTGGAATATTATGGACTATTATTCCAAGAAGGAGGTGTTATAAATAAGTGCTTTGCTTAAGGATCTAAATATCCTCATAATTGGCGGAGACAGAAGGGAAGTTGATTTGTACTTGCACTTAAAAAAAATGGGGGCAAATGCCAGCCTTTTCGGCTTTAACAATTTTAAAAATTTGGAAGTTGTTTTATCTGACGGTGGCTTGCTGGAACAACTTAAAATAGCAGATGTTATTATAACCCCCCTGAGCGGTATTGAAGCAAATGGTGAAATATATGCTCCTTTTGCTGGAGATAGAATTACTATCAACCGCAAGGAAATTCTAACAGCCATTAACCCGGAAGCCATATTTATAGCAGGCTATATACACCAAACCCTGAAAAAAATCTTCAAAGAAAACGGTATAAGGTTTTATGAAACAAGGGGTATGGATGAAATTTCTACCCTGAATGCTATCCCCACAGCAGAGGGTGCCATTCAATATGCCATGGCCCATACTGACAAAACAATACATAACAGCCAAAGTTTTGTCCTGGGTTTTGGGCGCTGTGGTAAGATTTTAGCCGACACTTTAAAGGCTTTAGGGGCTGAAGTTACAGTTGTGGCAAGGCGCTGGGAGGTGTTGGCCTGGGTAGAAGCATTAAAAATGATCCCCCTTCACCTGGATGATCTTAAAAAGGAGATCGGTAAGGCAGAGGTAATTTATAATACCATTCCCTTTCCTATTCTAGACGCAGATGTTCTTTGCAACGTGAATAAGTCGGCCTTAATTATCGATATTGCATCTTTTCCCTGGGGGGTTGATTATGCTGCAGCGGAAAGATTAAATATACGAACTATCCTTTTGCCTGGTTTGCCGGGCAAGGTTGCACCTAAAACGGCCAGCAAAATACTCTGCCGTGTCTACCCCCCCTTAATACTATCTTTATTGAAAGGAGGAGGAAAAATTGGATTTAATGGGAGTTAAGATCGGCCTGGCTTTGACTGGCTCACATTGTACAATGGATCAAATATTTCCCCAAATTGACCAGTTAAGGGCCCTGGGGGCTGAAATATTTCCGATAATATCTCCATCTGTAGATTGTTCCGATACCCGTTTTGGGGATGCCTGGGAAATAAAGGAAAAATTGGCACTATACACCGGGGAAAAAATTATCAAAAGTATAGTAGAAGCCGAACCTATTGGCCCTCAGAAACTTTTTGACGTTATTGTCGTTGCTCCGTGCACGGGGAATACCCTTGCCAAATTAGCCCATGGTATAACAGACACAGCAGTCCTCATGGCTATTAAAGCACAATTAAGAAACCAACGCCCGGTCGTTCTTGGAATTGCAACAAATGATGGCCTTGGACTGAATGCCAGAAATATAGGTTTCTTATTAGCCGTAAAAAACATATACATGGTGCCTTTTGGCCAGGATGATCCTTTTACTAAACCTTCATCCCTGGTCTTCGATACTGCATTACTCATCCCTACCATTAAAAATGCCCTAGAGGGAAAACAAATACAACCCCTTTTACTACATTGGAGTCCACCTGAAAAAACAACCTGCAATGAAATCACATCAGGATAATTTTACTGGTAAAATAGGTTTTAACCACAGCAGAACATTATAAAAATGCCTGTTTTGCAAACTACCGTGACCAATATTTTGTTTGAAAATGTCTATTTGTTCTGTTATAATAATTTCATAATGTTGGAGGAGGTTTAGGATCTTGTCATTTTTTTTTGGTTCCGTGATCACTGCGATGGTAACCCCTTTTAAGGATAATTATGAAGTTGATTATAATAAAGTTGAAGAATTGGCTGAGTTTCTAATAGACAAAGGTTCTGATAGCCTTGTAGTAACCGGTACTACAGGAGAATCTCCAACACTTACTGATGAAGAAAAAATTAATCTTTATAAAACTGTGCTTGGCGTTGTGAGAGGGAAGGCAAAAGTTATTGCCGGAACTGGTGTAAATTCGACCCTTGGGACCATTGAAATTAGCAGGAAGGCAGAGGAAATAGGGGTTGACGGCATCATGCTGGTTACACCCTATTATAATAAACCGCCCCAGGAAGGCCTTTATAAACATTTTAAAACAGTATCTGAAGCTATTTCTTTACCTATAATATTATACAACGTACCCGGGAGAACTGGTATCAACATTGCTTCCGAAACCACACTCAAGCTGGCAGAAATAGATAATATCATCGGTATTAAGGAGGCAAGTGGAGATCTGGGGCAGGTGTCCAGTATTTGTGCCAGTGCCCCGGAAAAATTTGTAGTTTACAGCGGTGACGACTACTTAACACTTCCAATGTTAAGCATAGGGGCTAAAGGAGTTATTAGTATTGCTTCCCATTTTGTTGGTAATGACATTAAAAAAATGATCAACAGCTTTTTTGCCGGGGAGATCAGCAAAGCAGCAAAGATTCATCAGGATTTGTTTCCCCTTTTTAAAGGCCTATTTATGACAACAAATCCTATACCATTAAAGGCTGCTTTGAACATGATGGGTATAAAAGTCGGTAATCCAAGACTGCCCCTTAATCCCTTATCGGAGGATCTTTTGCCGGCAATGCATAGCCTGCTACGAAGCTATGGTTTGGTATAAAAAACCTGATGCTAAAATACACCAAGATAATTTTTTTCCTGGAAAGGCGCTACATTTGTAGCGCCTTTATTATTTGCTCACAGCGGATATTTAAAGTATAATGGTAACAAGAAGAATATGGTACGGTAAAATTCTATTAAGGCGAGGTGTTATTTTTTTTTGCGGCACAAGAAAAAACAAAATAAAAACCAAGAAAGGTTATATCTGATCCCTTTAGGTGGAGTAGGTGAAATCGGCAAGAATATGTTCGTTGTCGATTATCAAAATGAAATAATCATTTTAGATGCCGGATTGATGTTTCCAGAAGAAGAAATGTTAGGGGTGGATATGGTAATTCCGGATATAACTTATTTACAAGAAAATAGGGAGAGAATAAAAGCAATTTTTTTAACCCATGGGCATGAAGACCATATTGGTGCACTTCCGTACATTCTTCCACAAATTAATGTTCCCATTTATGGCACAAAGCTTACACTGGGTCTTCTAAAAATTAAACTAGAGGAATTTGGCCTCCTCCCTCAGGCACGGTTTTTTGAAATTAAACCCGGGAACGAGGTTCAAATTGGAGCATTGACGGTGAGTTTTTTTGCAACCAACCATAGTATTCCGGACTCCGTGGGAATTGCCCTTAAAACCCCCCTTGGCAATATTGTCTATACAAGCGACTTTAAATTCGATCATACCCCTGTTCTTGGTGATACCACAGATTTTTACCGTTTGGCAGAACTGGGGGAAAAAGGTGTCCTTGCAGTTTTGTCGGACAGCACAAACGCTGAACGTACCGGATATACCCGTTCAGAAAAAGAAGTTGGCAAAAAACTGAATGAAATTTTTAAGTCAGCAGAAGGTAGAATCATTATTGTTACCTTTGCCTCTAATGTTCACCGTATTCAACAGATCATTCATGCTTCAAGATTTTCGGGCAGAAAGTTGGCAGTAGATGGTTGGAGTATGACAAATGTAGTAGAGATATCCCAGGAGCTGGGTTATTTGGATATCCCGCCTGCTACCTTTATCGATCTTGAGGAAATAAACAATTACCCTAAAGAACAGATTACCATTTTAACTACAGGAACCCAGGGAGAACCGATGTCGGCTCTGGCCAGGCTTGCTAATGCCAACCATAGAAAAATGGAAATTATCCCTGGTGACACGGTTGTTATAGCAGCAAACCCCATACCAGGAAATGAGAAACTTGTGGCCCGTACCATTGACAACCTCTTTCGTAGGGGGGCCAATGTGATTTATGAGGCTATTACAGGGGTTCATGTGTCTGGGCATGGAAGTCAAGAAGAATTAAAATTAATGTTAAACTTACTAAAACCTCAATATTTAATTCCCGTTCATGGAGAGTTTCGTCATCTGATTCATCATGCGATGCTTGCAGAACAGCTTGGTATAAAGAAGGAAAACATTTTTATTGTTGAAAACGGCAATGTGATCGAATTTTCTGCCGAAGGAGCCAGAATTATCACCTCTGTGCAGGCCGGGGGTATTTTTGTAGATGGTTTAGGCGTGGGGGATGTAGGAAATATTGTCTTAAAGGATAGGCATGTTTTATCCAAAGATGGTATTTTTATTATTGTCATGACCATCGATGGAAAAGCAAAAACAATTGTATCAGGCCCAGATATTGTTTCCAGGGGCTTTGTTTATGTAAAAGAATCAGAGGAGCTCATGGAGGAAGCAAAGGAAAATGTTTCCAGGATCCTGAATACCTTAATGGATAAAAAAATTAGTGACTGGACAACAATTAAAAATAACATCAAAGAATTCATAGGTAAGTTTTTATGGGACAAAACAGGCCGAAGGCCTATGATACTGCCTATTATTATGGAAATTTAAGACTTTGGTGATTGGTGAACAGAACAGTCAGAGACCACTGAAAAAGCCGGTTTTATAAAATACTGCCGCTATTGTCTCTGAGTGCTAATTGTCTCTGAGTGCTAATTGTCTCTGAGTGATAATTGTCATCCGAGTGATTATTGTCATCCTGAGCGATAGCGAAGGATCTTTGTTTTAAGCTGCTTAATAGATTCTTCATTCACTTCGTTCATTTAGAATGACACAATT
>JBMNNS010000019.1:0-24212 GCA_050942625.1 Dethiobacteria bacterium | reverse complement strand
GTTTCAAGAATGGCAGCTACAGGCTCAGAAAGAGCATCTTCTATTTCCCAGGAACTTATAGTCAAATTCTTGGGAAGCCCCGTAACCAGATCCCTGCCCTTGATCTCTATATATTCCTCTTCCTCAGTGCGGCAGGCAGAACCAATTTTAATTTTTATTTCTTCCGCAGTCCGTTCACCTATCATTAAGTTGTATGATTTTTTAATGTAATTTATTATGGATTCGTCTAATTCGTCACCACCAACACGGATGGATTTGCTGGTCACGATCCCCCCTAAGGAAATGACAGCAACTTCTGAGGTGCCGCCTCCTATGTCAACAATCATACTGCCTGTAGGTTCTTCAACCGGCAACCCGGCGCCAATAGCAGCAGCCATGGGTTCCTCAATCAGAAAAGCCTCCTTGGCACCCGCCTGTTTAGTAGCATCCAGCACCGCCCTTTTTTCTACTTCTGTAACACCATAAGGCACACAAACCACTACCTGCGGTAAAAAAATAGAACGCCGTGGGTAGCTTCTGGCAATAAAATGTTTAAGCATGGCCTGTGTTATATCAAAATCGGCAATAACCCCATCCTTCATGGGCCGGATAGCTACTATATTGCCAGGAGTCCTCCCAATCATTTTTTTTGCTTCTTCACCAACAGCTAAAATAGAACCAGTGTCCTTGCGAATCGCGACTACCGATGGTTCCCTCAATACAATTTCCTTACCTCTTACATAAACCAGTGTATTAGCAGTACCCAGATCTATACCGATATCCCTGGATAATAACCTCCCACAAATAGCCATCAGGGGCTCTCCTTTCCTTATTTCCAGCCTTTTGCCATGTTGGATTATATCAACCCTATAAGGCAGTCACAACAGGAATTATTTTACTAAGGGAACATATTCTGTCAAGCCCGTTTCAGAAAATAAGTCCCCTTTCTTTAAAGCTAAGGTATTTCCCTTCACCAACTATGATATGATCCAATATATTAATACCAAGTAGTTTGCCGGCCTCTATCAACCTTTTGGTTACCTCTAAATCCTCGTGACTGGGTTGTGTATCCCCACTGGGGTGGTTATGGACGAGAATAAGGGCAGCCGCACTTTTTTTTACAGCAGGATTAAAGATTTCCCGGGGATGTACTATTGACGAATTCAAACTTCCTATAGAAATATCCTCGATGGATATGATCTTGTTTTTGGTATTAAGTAATATAATTTTAAAATATTCCTTGTGATAATAACGCATTTCTTCCATCAAAAAATTGGCGACATCCTGCGGGGAACCAATTGTAATTCGATCATCATGGAAAGTGGAGGCCATCCGCCTGCCCAATTCCAAAGCAGCCTTAAGCTGCACAGCTTTTGCCAACCCAATCCCTTTTATTTCCTGCAGTTCTTCCAAGCTATAGTCAGGCAGGTAGCGTAGCCCCCCGGCTTGTGATAAAACCCTTTCAGCAAGGTGAATTGCTGTCTCCTCCCTGTGGCCTGTCCTGAAAATAATCGCCAGAAGTTCAGCATTGGAAAGTTTACCGGCTCCTAGTTCTTTCATCTTTTCACGGGGGCGCTCTTCAAGAGGCATATCCTTAATGGTTAATTTTTCCCCAACCTGTATCTCCTCCTTTCTTCCGTTTACTTACTGGTATGTCCAGGCCGCAAGCCTATTTTTTCTGCAATTTTTTGCAAATAGTCAGCAGCCAATCCTGTAAAAAAACCGGTCGGTAGCGCCAGAATAAGCAGAAAGGGTAGATAACCCCTCAACAGGGTTAGATTCTGCACCAATACGGAAGCAAGCAAGAGTTGCACCACATTAAAGGTAACGGCCCCGGCCACACTAACCGAGACAAGGGTAACTTTCCGGCCGTGGTAAAGTTTTATGAAAAGAGCCATGACAAAACAGCTTAGAATAGCACCACTGAAACTGAGGTAAAAACCAAAACCTAGAAAATTTCCGATCAACAGGCTTCCTATGATACTACGTAAAGAAGACACCAACAGCCCACTGCGCCAGTCATAAAAAACTATGGTAAAGAGGGTGATAATATTAGCAAGTCCCAGCTTTACCCCAGGCACAGGTATTGGCACAGGCAGAGCGGCTTCTACGGTATGGATAGCAACAGCAAAAGCCACCATTAGGGCTAAATAGACCATCTGAAAGGTTTTGCTGTTTTTCATTTATGAATTATCCCTTTCCAATACCTCACAATCCCCCAGCAGGCCAGAAGTAATAAATACTTTACCTTGTTCATCCACTAACACGCCTTCAATACCGGGAAGGCCTTCAATTAATTCCAGACCATTTTCTTTACCCAAAATAAACACTGCCGTAGCCATAGCATCAGCCTCTAAGGACTCCGATGCTACCACGGTAACACTGGATAGGCCCCTGGCAGGCACCCCTTGTTTAGGATCAAGAAGATGATGATACTTTTGCCCTTTTTCTTCAAAATCACGCTGATAGTCACCCGATGTAGCCACACCGCCCTCGGCAATTTTTAAAGTAGCCTTCCATTGCCGGGGGTTTTTTGGATCTTGAATGGCAATTACCCATTTTTCCCCAGAAGGCTTGCTGCCCCTGATCCCAATATCCCCTCCAGCGTTGATAAAAGAAGCTCTCAAAGAAGCCTGTTCCAACATCTCCTGCCCCTGGTCTATAATAAAACCTTTGGCAATGCCGCCAAGGTCCAGCTTCATCCCCCTTTGGGGCAAAAAAACTTTATGTTGAGTAGCATCGAGCTGAACCGCAGTGTAGTCAACAAGGGGCAACACCCCGCTGATCTCCTCCATGGAGGGAACCCTGGTCTGTTCTGTTCCAAAACCCCATAATTCCAATAGCGGACCCACCGTTGGATCGAATGCTCCCCCTGTTTCCTGGGCAATTTCCAATGCCTGCTGCAAAACATAAATTGTTTCCGGTTCAACTTTTACCCATTTTTTACCGGCGGAATCGTTAATACGGCTAATGTCACTGCAGGGGTTGTTTTTGTCAAAGATGTTTTCCAACCTCTGCATTTCAGCAAAAACCTCTTCACATAGCGTTTCCGCCTCCTGTTTGCTTGTCCCATAAATAGTTAAATCTACGACAGTATCCATCAAAAACCTGGTTTTAGTAACCTTGTGCGCTCCGGGATAACCAGCAACATAAAACGTCGCCAATAAAACTAACATTAGAACCCCTATAGCCGCCAACCACTGCCTGCCAGTTTTCATTGCCACAAGCCCTTCACTTACCTGCACAGTGCAGAAATTCTTTCAACATTATTCAACATTTTCAATGTACATAGTAACATTTTTAAAGTTGTTAGGCAAGAAAAATAACATCCACCCGCAATCAGCCTTCCCCCCTTTGATAATGGCCGCTTTTACCGCCCATTTTTTCAAGCAGACAGATCTGTGAAATCATGATATCCTTGTCAATAGACTTGCACATATCATAAACCGTTAAAGAAGCAATGCTAACAGCCATGAGGGCCTCCATTTCCACACCGGTCTGTCCTTTAACCTTGACCGTTGCCAATACCTCCAGGCAATTTTCACTTTCCACAAACTTAAAGTCCAGATCCACCCCTGAAATCATGAGAGGATGGCACATAGGAATAAGGTAGGGGGTCTGCTTCACCCCCAGAATTCCCGCTACCTGAGCTACCCCCAAAACATCCCCCTTAACCAAACCCCCATCCTTTATTCTTTGCAAAGTTTCTTTTTTCATAAATATTTTAGCAGCTGCTGTTGCCTGGCGGTAGGTAGATTCCTTTTCTGTAACATCGACCATACGCCCCCGCCCTTGCTCGTTAAAATGGGTAAAGTCCTGTCCCTTGATCATCATCACATCCCCGTTAAATCAAATTTGCACACCAGATCCTTCTGTATTTTTATCCCTTTTAAGATAATACCTTATGCAGAGCTTTTTAACATTATACCTTTTAAAATGCTAAAATAATAGTAAAAAAACCGCCTTGATTAGCGGTAGTGAAAAAATTTTTGATTCCATTTTCTTTCCTTCTGATTTTTTTTCTTCTGCGTAAAATGTGACAAGCTAAACCCACCTGTAGCATCCATGGTACATTTATCCTACCTTTTGCCTCCTGTGTCCTGCATCCTGCATCTTGCCTAAAGGCTCTTGTATCGTTCCTCTTGGGCAGACTTCCACACATTTACCACATTTATTGCATTTTTCCTCGTCGATCACGGCAAGGTTATTATTAACAACAATGGCCTCCTGAGGGCAGGCTTTGACGCAAGCCTTACAGCCAATGCAGCCAACTTCACATACCTGGCGTGTTATTTTGCCCCTGTCTTTGGAGTTGCAAAGGACGGCCTTAGTACTTTTTTCAGCATTAATAATGTGTATAATCCCCCGCACACAGGCTTTTGCACAAAGGCCACAACCGGTACAGCGTTCCGGATCTACCACCGGCAGCCCCTTTTCCCCCATGTGAATGGCATCAAAAGGGCAAACATGTACACAAGTCCCCAATCCCAGACAGCCGTAGTTACAGGCCTTAAAACCCCCTCCAAACATGAGGGCAGCCTTGCAGTCCTGCACGCCCCGATATTCAAATCTACTGACAGCTACGTCATTTGTCCCCAGGCAAAACACCGCAGCAATCTTTTTTATATCGGGAGGTCCGGGCTCTACTCCCAAAATTTTACAAATATCGTCGCAAACAGCTTTGCCACAAGCCGGGCAGCTATCTGAAGGGGCTTCACCACGGACCATTTTTTCGGCAAGGTTGACACAACCGGAAGAACCACAAGCACCACAATTGGCACCAGGAAGAAAGTCAACGATCATTTCAACCCTTGGATCCTCATCAACTTCAAAACGCTGTGCCACATAGGACAAAAGCCCCCCAAAAAACAAGCCTAAGCCCCCAAGGACGGCAATTGCATAAATAACATCCACCATAGCTCAACTCCTATAATGTTATCATTCCTTTAAAACCCATGAAAGCCAGAGATAGAATCCCAGCTGTAACAAGGCTTACTGCAGCACCACGCAAATAGTCGGAAACATTGGCCAAATCCAATCTTTCCCTGATCCCCGCCATAATAACCAAAGCAATAGTGAAACCTGTTGCCACAGAAATGGAATAAACGACGGTTTCAATAATATTGTGACCAGCCTGCACATTGAGAATAGCCACCCCTAAAATAGTACAGTTAGTGGTGATCAAAGGCAGGTAAATTCCTAGAGCACGAAAAAGGACGGGGTTCGTTTTTTTCAGAATCGTTTCTACCAGCTGTACCAGCCCAGCGATAATTAAAATAAAAGCAATAGTACGCAAGTATTCAAGGCTTAAAGGAACTAAGAGAAAATTATAAACTGTCCAGGTCACTACTGAAGACATGGTCATCACAAAAATAACAGCTATTCCCATTCCCAGAGCAGTTTCAAGGCGTTTGGAAACCCCTAGATAAGGACAAACGCCCAAAAACTGGCTAAAAACAATATTATTAGCAAATATTGCCACAAAAATAATCGCTAACAAATTCATAGTTAACCCCCTTTTCCTTCAAAGTCCCACCAGCAAAACTTACTCAATACCCAAACGCTTGAAAAGGTAATTAAAAAGGCCCATCAAAATACCTAAAGTAATAAAAGCACCCGGGGCTACGGCTAAAATCCCCATTGGTTCAAAAGTAGTTCCCAGGACCTGGTAGCCAAAAATAGTTCCCGCGCCAAAAAGTTCCCTGATTGAAGCCAGAAGTGACAGGGAAATCGTATAACCCAACCCGATGCCCAGAGCATCAATGATGGAACGGCCGATCGTATTTTTACGTGCAAAGGCTTCCGCCCTTCCCAGGAGAATACAGTTCACGACAATCAAAGGAATAAAAATTCCCAGGGCTTCAAATAGTTCCGGAACAAAGGCGTTCAGTACCATTTCCACCAGTGTCACAAAAGTAGCAATGATCATAATATAAGCAGGTATCCTCACTTTATCAGGAATAATGTTGCGGACAGCGGAAATTACAATGTTGGAACATAAAAGAACGGCAAGCACGGAAAAACCCATCCCAAGACTGTTTTTCAACGTAACAGAAACTGCCAGAGTCGGGCACATGCCCAGTACCAGCCGGAAAATGGGGTTTTCCCTGACAATACCCCTGGTAAATTCCTGCGCAATAGCGTTCAATCTTCCTTCACCTCCAAAACGGTATCCAAATCCCCGTCCAAAAAGTATTCATTAATAATATCCATGACCCGGCGGATGGAACTAATCATTCCACCGGTAGAAAAAGTAGCACCTGAAATGATATCCACATCCTCTCCTGCTACAATGGGATCGCTATAATTAAGGCCAAGGAACCTATCCTGGAAATCAGGTTTTTCAATCACATCACCTATACCTGCTGTCTCCTCATGGGATACTATACGTATCCCGATGATGTTCCCAGCGGCATTGACCGCCAGATCATAGGAGATCTCCCCAGCATAACCTTTAGCCTTAACCTTGCCCACCACACCAAGAAACTGACCAGCCTCATTCTTGCAAAGGTAAAACTCCTCTTTTTCTACTTCCTTTACTTCAAACTCAGCAACGTCCGGGAAAAACCCCTCCAACGCCTCTATAAATTGTCGTTCCAGACGTTCTTCAATAACCGGAAGTGTTATCCCATTTGCCGTAGAAAGTAAAGCACCACAAATGATTCCTATTACCAACAATGTCAAGGTCATTTTGAAGGCTTCACGCATTTGTCTGCTTCACCTCCCCGAACTTTCTCGGTATGGTTAAATTATCGATCAGAGGAGTCAACCCATTCATTAACAAAATTCCAAATGTTACACCTTCAGGCATGGCTCCAAAAAGGCGTATGAGCATGGTCACTAAGCCACAACCTATGCCAAAAACGATTTTCCCAGTATTAGTAATAGGAGAGGTAACCATATCGGTTGCCATAAAAAATGCCCCTAAAAGCACACCCCCGGCCAAAATATGGTAAATGCCGGCAGAAAAACCTCCGGAAAAGAAGCCAAAGATAAAAACGACACCGATAAATCCACCTGGAATGCGCCAATCGATATGTCCCCGTAAATAAAGCCAAATAGCGCCGACGATCAAAGCCAGAGCTGAAGTTTCGCCCAGTGCACCTGGAACTGCCCCGATAAAAAGATCCCAAAAACCTGCGGGTGAAATTAGTGGGGAAGCTTTTGTAACTGCATCGGCTACAAAAGTGAAAGGCATGGGTTTTAACCAGACATCACCAGCAAGATAAGTTCCCCAGGAAACAACCAGAACTGCGCGCCCCACCAGGGCAGGGTTAAAGATATTACTCCCCAGGCCCCCGAAAATCTGCTTACCAATAGCTATAGCGACTATAGAACCCATAGCAGTTACCCACCAGGGAGAACCCGGGGGAAGGGTCATAGCTAAAAGCAAACCTGTAACTGCCGCACTGCCATCCCCAAAAATATTGCCCCTTCGTAAGATTATTGCTTCAGTAATCATCGAAAAAAACATAGCTACTATCATCGTAACCAAGGCACGGTAGCCAAAAAGGAAAACTGCCATCAAAGCTGCAGGGAAAAGGGCTACCAACACATCCACCATAATATCCCTAATATTTTCTGGGGAATTAATGTGCGGGGATGAAGAAACAACCAGTTTTCTTTGCAACTTAAATCCCTCCTCCATTACTAGCTGTCATGACTAGCTGCTTTTCCTGCGGGCCGCAATTGCCCCTTTGGCTAGACGAATCCATTGAACCAGGGGTCTGTTGGCCGGGCAGACATAGGTACAGCTCCCACACTCAAAGCAATCCATAGCACCATATTTTTCAGCAAGGTCAATATTTCCTTTCTCCGATGCTAGGGCAATAAAGGCGGGCAGCAGCCTCATAGGACAAGCCTTTACACATTTTCCACATTTAATGCAAGGACCAACAGGCAATTCCCGAACAAACCTATCTGTTAATAGCAGTATGCCAGAGGTCCCTTTAATACAGGGAACATCGTCTGTAGGCTGGGCCAGGCCCATCATGGGCCCTCCTAACACCAACTTGCGGACACCCTCCGTCATACCACCGCATTGCTCAACAATATCTTTTACCAGGGTACCGTTTCTGACAAGCAGGTTGGCGGGTTCCCTAATCCCTGGCCCTGTGACAGTCAGCACTCTTTCATAAAGCGGTTTCCCCAACTTCAGGGCTTCCGCCATCGCCACTGCTGTCCCTACATTTTGTATGACAACACCAACAGCCATAGGAAGTGCCCCCGGTGGGACTTCTCTTCCCGTAGTAGCCAGAATAAGAGTTTTTTCCGCCCCCTGGGGATATTTGGTGTGCAGGACATGAACCTCCAGATCCTCTTCCCCCGAGTTTTCTGTAACCGCTTCTTTCATGCTTGCAACGGCATCAAGCTTATTATCTTCAATAGCAATAACACCTTTGATAGCCCCTACAGCCTTCATAAAAGCTTTTAGACCGTAAACAATTTCTCCTGGCCTTTCTAGCATAAGGCGATAATCGGCAGTAAGGAAAGGTTCACATTCTGCCCCGTTAATAATAACGGTATCAATTGCTATATCTGGAGGTGGAGACAACTTTACATGAGTGGGGAAAGCTGCACCGCCAAGGCCTACCAAGCCAGCCTCCCTTGCTATTAATCTTATCTCCTGCGGTGTCAATTCCTCTAAAGGTTTATAAGGCTTCATACCTTCAACAGGCGTATCCTGTCCATCATTTTCAATAAAAATGGCACTTAACAGCTCTCCGGAGGGGTGGTTATAAGGCTCTATCTTAGTAACCCTGCCAGAAATGCTGGCAAAAATAGGTGCAGAAATAAAGCCTTTTGGTTCGCCAACCCTTTGTCCAACTTTGACTTCCTCTCCCACCTTCACAACCGGATCACAGGGGGCACCTATATTCTGGTGTAAAGATATAATTACCTGCGATGGCGGGCGGGCGGGTACAATAGGCTTCCCGGCAGTATAATCCTTGTGATAACCCGGATGTATACCACCTGTAAAGGTTCTTTGTTTCATTCGTTGACTCACCCCTTTTTATCAATATGGTAAACCTTATAAAGCTTATAGTCAAACACAACATTTTATTCCTATTGTTAATTCTTTACCCACTTGCAAATAACTTCCTATTATTAATTCTTTACCCACTTGCAAATAACTTCTTATTATTAATTCTTTACCAATTCTTTACCCATTTACAATTGCCTTCCTAAAATTCTTTTTTTTTTTGGTGTTTTTTATTTTTAGGTTCAAAATGGATCAACCTGAAAAATGCCCTTGAGCCGAACCCTAAACTTCCCGTGCAGGAAAAAACAAGGGGTCTTAAAACAAATTGCTCCACCGATAAACAAGGTTGATTATGGTTGATTATTAGGCGGAAATGTTTTAAAATTAGGCAGTAACAGGCTTTCCTTTACGGCATAATATTTTTTTTGCAGCAAATGAATTTGTAACTAATTCGAAATGAATTTATTGAGGTGAATTTGGACTATGTGGAACCCCAAAATTGAAGCGATGCCACGTGAAGAGCTGGAAAAACTGCAATTCCTCAGGCTCAAAGAAACGCTGGAAAGAGTTTACCAGTTGGTACCTTATTATAAAAAAATTTTTACCGAGAAAGGGATAGAACCCGGTGACATTAAAGAATTAAAAGACATATCCTTATTGCCCTTTACATCCAAGGAGGACCTGCGTCAGAATTATCCCTTTGGCATCTTTGCCAAACCCATGAATGAAATTGTGCGCCTCCATTCTTCTTCCGGAACAACGGGTTTGCCAACCGTTGTAGGTTATACCCGTAAGGATATTGATACCTGGTCAGAGCTCATCGCCAGGACTTTGTTTTCTGGAGGGGCAGATGAAAATTCCGTGATCCAGATTGCTTATGGTTATGGCCTTTTTACGGGAGGGCTGGGAATACATTATGGAGTAGAAAAAATCGGAGCTACCGTAATTCCCATTTCCGCTGGCCAAACCAAAAGACAGGTCCGCATTATGAAGGATTTTGGGACAACCGTCTTATGCTGTACCCCCTCCTATGCTCTTTTTATTGCAGAAACAATCACAAAAATGGGACTGGAGCCCAGGGATCTAAAGCTGAAATCCGGACTTTTTGGGGCCGAGCCCTGGTCGGAGAGTATGCGGGAAATAATCGAAGAAAGGCTGGGCATTAATGCTTATGATATCTATGGTTTAAGTGAAGTAATTGGACCAGGAGTTTCCAGTGAGTGTCCTGAAAAAAATGGGCTGCATATCAATGAAGATCATTTTGTGGCTGAAATAATTGATCCTGCTACGGGAGAAGTACTCCCCGATGGTTCCCTTGGCGAACTGGTCCTGACAAGCATTACCAAGGAAGCCTTGCCGGTCATTCGTTACCGCACCCACGATATCACCTCCCTCAACCGTGAAAAGTGTGGCTGCGGGAGGACCCATGTCCGCATGGAAAAGGTAAAAGGCCGCAGTGACGATATGTTGATTATCCGTGGCGTAAACGTTTTCCCAACCCAAATCGAGAGTATTTTGCTGGATATTGGAGAAACAGAACCACATTACCAGATTATTGTTGAGCGCCAGGGCTCCCTGGATATCATGGAAATATGGGTAGAAGTATCGGAAAAAATGTTTTCTGATCAGATACGTGGCCTGGAAAGCCTGGAGGCACTAATTAAAAGCGAAATCGACAACGTTTTAGGAATCAAGGCCAAAATACGCCTCGTGGAACCCAATACGATCCCCCGCAGTGATGGCAAAGCACAGCGGGTTATCGACAAAAGGGTTTAACTCAGTTTATTTGGAAAGGGGTTTAGTTATGGTTAAACAAATATCCGTCTTTCTAGAAAATAAATATGGTCGCCTGGTGGGCGTAACAAAAGTACTGGGTAACAATGGTATTAATATTAGGGCCTTGAGCATTGCCGATACTTCTGACTTTGGTATCTTGCGGTTGATTGTGGATAAGCCAGAAGAAGCATTACAATGTTTGAAAAAAAGCGGTTTCATGGCCAGCGAAACAGAGGTAATAGCGATAGAAGTCCCCGACACTCCCGGAGGGTTAGCCCAGGTTCTTGAACATCTTGAAAATCATAACATCAATATAGAATACCTGTATTCCTTTGTCGAAAAACCAGAAAAAGATGCACTTATCCTCATGCGTGTAGAAAACATTAAAAAAGCAGAGGAGATTTTCAAAACACACAATGTCAAAGTTGTCCATGGACCACAGATATATTCGCTTTGATCTGGTTAAACGGCAAGCAGGTTGAGAAGCGGAAGTTGGAAAGCAGAAAGGGGAAAAGTTTATATGAAGGAAATTTTGTCAGGAAATGAAGCTATTGCAAGAGGGGCTTATGAAAATAGTGTCAAAGTAGCCCTTGCCTACCCAGGGACACCCAGCACAGAAATACTGGAGAATATTGCCCAATATCCTCATATAAAAAGCAGCTGGTCCCCCAATGAAAAAGTAGCCCTGGAGGTTGGTTTTGGTGCCTCTTTAGGAGGCGCAAGAACACTGGTAGCTATGAAACATGTGGGGCTGAATGTGGCAGCAGATCCCTTCATGACGCTCTCCTACACTGGTGTAGGGGGAGGGTTGGTACTGGTATCTGCTGACGATCCTGGCATGCATAGCTCTCAAAATGAACAGGATAACCGTTACTACGCCCGCATGGCTCATATACCCTTGTTAGAACCCTCGGACAGTCAGGAATGCAAGGATTACACCGGGTTGGCTTTAAAGATAAGCGAGGAGTTTGATACACCAGTCATGCTACGCACTACGACCAGGGTCTCCCATTCCCGCAGCACCGTAGAACTAGGGGAACCAACCCCCCTGGAGCTAAAACCTTATCAAAAGAATAAGGAAAAATATGTTATGCTACCTGGTTTTGCCCGTTTAAGACAGCAGGCCATCCGGGAACGACTGGACAACCTCCGGGAATATGCAGAAACAACACCCTTAAACCGCCTGGAATGGGGGGACAAAGAGGTAGGCATTATTACTTCCGGGATTTGCTACCAGTATGTTAAGGAAACCCTACCAGAGGTGTCGATCTTAAAGCTGGGTCTTACCTATCCTATACCCTCAAAATTGATACTGGCCTTTGCTGCCGAGGTTAAAAACCTGTTCGTCGTTGAGGAGCTGGGACCCTTTATTGAAGAACAATTAAAGGTAATGGGTCTAAATGTGAGAGGAAAAGACCTTTTTCCTTCTTTTGGTGAACTTTCACCAGCATTAATAGCTTCAAAAATCGGGAACATTTCCCGGGAAATAGTTGCATATGACAAGGAAGGACAACTTCCTGCCAGACCCCCGATGCTTTGCCCTGGTTGTCCGCACCGTGGTGTTTTTTATGCCCTGAAACGGCTAAAGGTAAATGTTGCCGGGGATATAGGTTGTTATACTTTAGGTGCACTTCCCCCTCTTGAAGCCATGGATTCCTGCCTTTGCATGGGAGCCAGTATTGGAACAGCCCTGGGAATGGAAATGGCTGATCAGGATAGTCAGAAAAAAACTGTAGCTGTCATTGGGGATTCAACCTTTTTTCATTCAGGCATCACCCCTCTGATCGACGTTATCTATAACAAGGGCAATACAACTGTCATTATTCTTGATAACAGTACCACTGCCATGACTGGACACCAGGAGCATCCCGGAACTGGAAAAACGCTACGGGGTGAGGCGACCTCTGCAATAGATCTGGAAACATTGGTGAAAGCACTGGGCGTCAAGAGGGTTTTTGTGAGCAACCCTCTTGATCTGGAACAAACAGAAAATATGATAAAAACTGAATTAATGAAACAAGAACCGTCCGTTATCATTGCCCGGCAAGTTTGTGTCCTGAAACAAAAAGAAAAAAGACTTCCCTTTAAGGTAGTAAGCGAGCTGTGCACAGGTTGCAAGTCCTGCCTGCGTCCAGGATGCCCGGCCATGAGTCTTTACAAAATAAACAGCAAAGAGGATCAGAAGATTAAAAATAAAGTCCAAATAGATCCAAATCTTTGCAGTGGATGCGGACTCTGTTCCCAGCTTTGCACCCAGGAAGCAATCAGGAAACACCAATAACAGAAGGAAGGTGCCGGTATGGAAAAGCAAAAAATTGATATTCTGATCGTCGGTGTAGGGGGACAGGGCACCATTTTGGCCGGCAAAATTATATCCCGGCTTGGCCTGGAAAACGGCTTGGATGTGAAGCTAAGTGAAACTCACGGCATGGCTCAACGAGGGGGCAGCGTCATAACCCATGTCCGGCTAGGAAAAAAAGTTTTCTCCCCCCTGAACTCAATAGGCGAGGTTGACTATCTGGTAGCTTTTGAACAACTGGAGGCGCTTCGCTGGTTGCCCTATTTGGGCCCCAAAGGAACAGCTATTGTGAACACACAAAAAATTTATCCCCTCCCCGTACTAACTGGAACCCAGAAATACCCAGAGGACGTACTAACTACTATTCAAAAAAATGCCCATCGCACCATCTTCATTAACGTCATGCAGGAAACATCCGCCA
The DNA here is from genome assembly GCA_050942625.1 of Dethiobacteria bacterium. GTDB lineage: Bacteria > Bacillota > Dethiobacteria > DTU022 > UBA8154 > JBMNNS01. Next base: position 10,754 of record JBMNNS010000019.1, on the reverse strand, counting down.
AAATGAACCCCAGGACCGCCAATGTCGTCCTGATAGGTACCCTGGCTTCCCTGCTAAAGTTCCCCCGCAAAGAATGGGAAAAAGTTCTGGCAAATACTGTCCCTAAAAAAACGTTATCGTTAAACCTGAAGGCTTTTGGAGAAGGTTTTAATTATCGTTAGTTCTTCAGGTTGTTTTCCTGTGCTTGGGAAAGGAGGATCCTGGTGACCCCATATGGTAAAAGGTGGCAAGCATTATTGTTCACTTTTCTACTTTGCTTCTTTGTCCTTTTTAACCCCTCCCAAACTTTTGGTATCAACGCTGGTCCAACCATTGATCAGGAAATTTACGACCTGCTTAAAGGGGAGGATTATGTCCCTGTCATTGTTGTCCTAAGGGAAAAAGCAGATTTAGGGATGGCCCTTGAGCAACGAGGGGAAAATAATGCCACCAGGGTCGTCGTTAATTCCTTACAAGAAACAGCACGGCAATCCCAGGAAAAATTAGACTCCTTGCTAAAAGAAGAAATCGAAGAGGGAAATATTAAAAATTTCAATACGTTTTGGGTTGTTAATGCCTTTGCAGCTGAAGTAAATCAAAAGGGACTGCAAAAACTGGTAACCCTTCCAGGCATTAAGCAAATCAAGGTAGATAAAAAAATTTACCTACAAACCCATTTTCAGCAACACTATTCCTTAGAAAATAGTTTTGAGGTTACCCAAACACCCCCAACTTATCAGGACAATAATGGCCATGAGTACCCCTGGAACCTTGCCCAGATTAATGTCCCCAGTGTTTGGAAGTCAGGGATTTATGGTAATGATGTCGTTATAGCGATCATGGATACCGGCGTTGAGCTAGAACATACAGCTTTGTCGGCAAACTACAGGGGCTTTCAACCCGGACACAGCCATGACACCAGCTGGTTTAATGTTGCCAAAACAGATACATCAGGAAAAGGTCCTGAAGACCTGAATGGCCACGGCACTCACATTGCAGGAATTATAGTGGGGGGCACCCCGGAAAACCCCCTTGGCATTGCCCCCGGGGCCAAATGGATTGCCGCAAATATTTTTTCCAAAGGTTATGCCTGGGATTCACACATTACAGAGGCCTTCCAATGGTTTTTAGCACCTGGAGGCGATCCTGCCAATGCCCCTGACATTATTAACTGTTCCTGGTCTTCCAGACCGGAATATGTAAGAGACGATTTACAGTGGGAAATATTGCATAACTTGGAGCAAGCAGGGATAGCAGTTTTTTTTGCTGCCGGTAACAATGCCGAGGAAGGTCCTGGAAGCCCGGCAAGCTACCCCCATGCCTTTTCAGTAGGAGCTGTTGAACAAAAGGGGGCTACCGTTGAAATAACGGATTTTAGTAGCAGGGGCCCGGTTAACTGGCAAGGTGCCTTTTATAACAAACCGGAAATGGTCGCCCCAGGCAGTCTTATTAAATCGGCCTGGTTAAATAACGGTTATACAACCCTTGAGGGAACATCCACCGCTGTTGCCCACGTTTCCGGTGTTGCAGCTTTGCTTTTGGAATCCAACCCGGACCTTACCCCCCGGCAAATAAACTATATTCTTAAAACAACCGCCTTTTGGGATCCCGCCTGGGATGCCCACGGTAAACGTCCTAACAATACATATGGCAGTGGCTTGCTCGATGCCTCTGCGGCCATCAACCACACCTTTTCGTTTTCAGAAAAGAAGGTTATTTTTGAAGATGGGGCCGAAAAGGGAATATTAAAATGGAACACCCCGGCTGCCTCCCCCTGGGAAATAACTCATGAAAATGTTCATACAGGGAAGTTTGCCTTTGGGAGCCTGGGATATAAAAATAATACCCAATCCTGCCTTTCTCTGGAAAACCCGCTTAACCTTTGTGGCTATCATAGCCCGGTACTTACTTTCTGGCACTTTTATGATCTGCAGGAGGGAAAAATAGAAGATGATTATGGATATTTAGAAATATCGATCGATGGAGATAACTGGATCAGCCTTTATCGCTTTTCAGGAACCAATGAAAAAATTAGCTGCAGTGTTCTTCCCCTGGATCTTCCCCAGGATACTGAAAAACTATATTTTCGTTTTCGCCTGGAAAGTAATAATAATGGCCCAGGCGTAGGGTGGACTATAGATGATATTTCTGTAACGGCCATACCCCTGCCCCTCACGGCCCTGGAAAGTTTAAAATTAATTCCAGAACATTATGAAATAGGTGCAGGTAGTAGCATTGGAATCAAAGCCGAAGCTGTTTTCTGCCCGCATCTGTCTAAGGAAATTGATATAAACCTTCTCCAGCTTAATTCTTCCAACCCTTCTGTAGCAAAGATAGAAAATGGGATCATTACTGGAATTTCTGCGGGGGAAACAACCATTAGCGGCACTTTTGCTAATAAAACAGCCAATATAGAAGTTGAGGTTTTTGAGGTTAGTGAACCAGTAGCCTGGCCACCTCCCGGGACGTTTATCGACATGGTGGAGGTAGAACTAAAAGCTGAGCCAAAAGGGTCTCGAATATATTACAGCCTGGATGGTAGCCTTCCTAACAGAAACAGCACCCTTTATGAAAAGCCCATTATAATTAATGAAACAACAGTTTTAAAAGCAAGGACATATTTACATGGGATTTCCGGGCCCCTTGCAACCTTACCCTATACCATAATAGAAAGTACTACGGTTGAAGGCTCCATCATACCCCAAGGCCGCCCCTTCCAGAACACGAAAATGGATGTATTTTTCAGGTGCAAGGAAGGAGGCACAAAATACCCAATCCCCTCCTTTACAGAAGAAGGGAATTTCACCATAAAACTGCCTGCTGGCAGTTATGAACTGATAGCCAAAAAACAGCACTATTTAACCAAGACAATTTCAGTAGAAATTACTGGGGATAATAAAGTTCAAAAACTACAACCCTTAACCCTGTTAGCTGGCGATTTAAACAACGACAATAAAATAGATCTTGCTGATCTGGCCCTTCTGGCACTGGCCTACCTTACTGAATCCAGCAAAAAAAAGTGGAACCCCATAGCGGACATAAATGGCGATGGAATTATTAATGCTTTAGATTTAAAAATATTAATTGATAACTATGGCCTGGTTGGAAACACCTGGTAGCAAAGGGAAAAGCCTGCATTTGTTACTTTTTTCAGCAAAACACAAGCCGGGCCCGGCCTAAATAATATATTTTTAAAGGGATATTACTCTATAGTGTCAAACTTTAATTATAATGTAGAAGATTAAATTTTTTGAAAGTCAAAAAAACCAGAGGCAAAGCTGGCCAGATTTGTCAACGAAACCTAATATTTTATTTTATAATGGGGGTGGTTTTTTTGCCAGCAAATCTGACGCCTCAGTACTATGCAGCAGAGGAGGCTTACAAAAAGGCCTCCACCCAGGAAGAAAAAATTGAAGCTTTACAAGAAATGCTAGCTGTCATACCCAAACATAAGGGCACAGAAAAATTACAGGGAGATCTAAAACGCCGCCTTTCCAAACTCCGTGAAGAAGGACAAAAAAAAGCAAAAGGCTCCACCTTTAATCCATTTTATATTGAAAAGCAAGGAGCGGGTCAAGTTGTTCTCATAGGATACCCCAACACAGGCAAGTCTGCACTGGTCTCCGCGATCACACGGGCACAGTTAAAAATTGCTGCTTACCCGTTTACTACTGCCGTTCCAGCAGCCGGAATGATGCCTTATAAGGATATACTTATACAGCTTGTTGATACACCCCCCATCACCGCAGAAGGAGCCCCCGCGGGACTTTTAAGCACAATCAGAAACAGTGATCTCTTACTCATCATTGCCGATGCTAGCAGCGACGAATGCCTTGAGCAGGTTGAAGAGACAATTTTATTTTTACAGGAAAAAAGGGTAATTCAAACCATTAGTAAACCAGAAACGGAGATGGAAACAAACGACTCCAATTATTTACCTTACCTCATTATTCTCACTAAAATGGATTTGCAGCAAAGCAAGGAAAACCTTTCCATTTTAAAGGAATTGAAGCCAGAATTATTATTTTTAAGTGTTTCCATTAACGATGAAAAACAAATGGAACACCTGAAAGAAAGTATTTTTAGGGCACTAAATATCATCAGAGTTTATACCAAAGCGCCGGGCAAACAGCCCGATATGGAAAAACCCTTTGTCTTAAAGAAAGGGGATACCGTCCTTGAACTGGCTTATAACATCCACCGGGACTTTCCTGAACAACTAAAAAATGCCCGTGTCTGGGGTTCAGCTAAATTTGAAGGCCAAACGGTAGCACGGGATTATGAATTACAAGATGGCGATATTGTAGAATTAAATGTATAGGTGACAGGGGACGGTTAGAAACCACTAAAAAAAAGCCGGTTTTATAAAAAACCGCCGCTGTTGTCATCCTGAGCAATAGCATTGTCATCCTGAGCAATAGCATTGTCATCCTGAGCAATAGCATTGTCATCCTGAGCAATAGCGAAGGATCTTGTTTTAAGCTGCCAAAAAGATTCTTCATTCACTTCGTTCATTCAGAATGACAGGGTTCCGGGTTTTTCAGTTGTCTCGGACGGTTCTATTGACACCTTTTGTTTCTTAACAAAGAAAAAAAATAGTGCTTTTGGTTACCTTCTCCTAGATATAGTTCCTGGTAGTTAACGTTAAAAACCTGGTTTATCATCTTACTTTCAATTATGGCCCCGGGGGAGCCACAGAATAATATTTCACCTTTATCCATCAGACAAATTTTGTCTGAAAAGGATAAGGCACTATTTAGATCATGGGTCACCATGATAACACTGTTTTGCCAATTTTCTTGAGCCCATATATCATCTCCATAATTTCGAACTGATGGTTTAGATCCAGGAAGGTTGTAGGTTCATCAAAAAACAAGATGTCGGTATTCTGGGCCAAAACCATTGCAATATAGACCTTCTGTCTCTGGCCCCCGGAAAGTTCCAGCATATTTTTATCGCCAAGGTGTTCAATTGCTGTCATCCGCATGGCCTTCTGGACCATTAACTTATCTTTCCTTAAAGGAAAAGTCGGATTTTTGTTCAAAAATGATCTCATCAATGGTATTGACTTGTCCATACCTGATCGAATCGGTATCAGAAAAGGCACCCCCGCCCTCAATTAGCTTGGGGGCATACAACAGGTAGTCCTCGGAAAGTTGTCAAATAATATGGAAATTATCCGGTTAATGAATGCCTCAGCCATGTCACGTCAAACCCCTTTTACACATTCTTTTAGTTCCGGATCCTTTTCCCGTTCCTCTTGTCCGGAATCTAACTCCAACTCTTCATCCAATTCCTTTTGCTTGAATCCTGGTTCCAGCCCTTCTTCCTGCAATCTTTGTCCGGCTTTTAGTTCTTTGAGCATACTAATCCCCAGCAGGAGAGCAACCAAAAACGTAAAAATGTCGGCTACCGGCTGACAAACTTGAAGGCCGGTTATCCCCCAGAAGTGGGGCAGGGTAAAAATAACCGGCAGGAAAAACAGGCCGTGCCTGGAAATGGAGAGAATTGCGGCCTGTGTTCCCTTACCTATAGTCTGCAGTGTCATATTGATCATAATAATCCAGGCTGAAAGCGGGAATATCACACTCTGGAACCGCAATGCCCGGGAACCTATTGCAACTACCTCAAGGTCTTCCTTCCGAAAAAAGGAGATTACCTGGGTAGAAAAATTAAACATTAAAGCTCCCGCAATCACCATTAGAATAAAAGACGTTTTGAAACAAAACCAGAAAGCTTCTTGCACACGATCGTACCGCTTTGCACCATAATTAAACCCGCACACCGGTTGAAAGCCCTGTCCAAAACCAAGTATGACCGCAATTGCAAACTGAAATGTACGGGATACTATGGACATTGCTGCTATGGCTGCATCTCCAAAAGGCCCCGCAACCTGGTTTAGGGAAATCATTGCAATGCTGGCAAGAGCCTGCCTGTTAAAAGAAGGGAGCCCGCCCCTTAAAATTTCTTTATAGATTTCCCACTTAGGCGTAAAATTCCTAACCCGGATGCGGATATTCCCGCCAAAGCCACAGTTAAAATAAAGAATACAAAAGCTGATAAACTGGCTAATAATGGTAGCCAATGCGGCGCCACCGGTACCCATCCTCAGCTTGAAAATAAAAATGGGATCCAGGATAACATTAAGCACACCACCTGCACCTATACCCAGCATGGCAAAATAAGCACTACCCTGGAAGCGCAGGGTAAGGTTAAGCACAAATGAAGCTATCATGTAGGGCATACCAATGAGTATATACCTCATGTAGTTCTTGGCATGGGGTGCAATTGTGTCGGTTGCCCCCAGGGCATAAACCAGGGGATCTAAAAATAATAGGCCAAGGAGTGCCAGTACCGCACCCAGCCCCAGGGCCGTAAAAAAGCTTGTAGCAGCCACTTTTGAAACATGCTCCCTGTCCTTTTGGCCCAGAAGCCGGGAAATATAATTCCCCGCCCCTGCGCCAAAAGTGAAACCCAAAGCCTGGATCACCGCCATAAGGGCAAAAGAAATGCCCACTGCACCGGAAGCGCTGGTACTGATCCTGCTGACAAAATAAGTATCAGCCATATTATAAACAGAGGTAATCAGCATGCTTATTATAGTTGGAACAGCTAAACTACTAACAAGCCTGGACACCGGCGTAGTGATCATTCTATTATATTTTTCTTCTGACAATATATTTTGTCGCATGGGGTTATCTACTTTCGGGATATGTACTTGTTTAAAGTTAATACAGTCTAATATAACCTTAAAAACAGTAGTTGTCAAAACAACTAAATTGGCAATGCTTGTAGGGGCGGCCTTTGGTCATCCGGTCCTTAGCAAAGTGTTAATAAGAAAATTGGTTCGTATAATTTTCTCTGTGTTAAAGAACAGGCGATCCTTTATGTTAATTACACCGGCAAAACAAAAAGAAATGTATGCAGCCGACAACATGTCAGCTGCATAGGTGTAAGCAAATAATTTTTAACCAAACTATGTATTTATATTTCTTTTTTAGGAAAAAGGGCTTGACTTTAGTTAGCTGGTCTCTGTCACCTTTGGTCTGCCGTCCCCTGTTACCTTATTTGGTGAGTTTGTCGATTATATTGATTATCTCCTCGATCTTTTGATTTTTGTTCGAGCGGTCGCCGGAGTCAAAGGCTTCCGTGACGCAGTTTTTGAGATGGGCGTTCAGCACATCCCTGTTGATATTTTTCAAAATTCCGATTGCAGCCATGAGCTGGATTGATATGTCAACACAGTAACGATCATCTTCTACCATTTTAATGAGCCCTTCGATCTGCCCCCGGACCGTTTTGAGTTTTTTTAAGGTTTGTTCCCTGTCGGCTTTCATCTTTTTTAGTCCTATTCTGAAATAGAGGTTACTTCATAACCTGCTTCTTCTACTGCTTTTTTCAATGTTTCATCTGTTACAGCCTTTGACAAAGAAACCCGGGCAGAATTTTCCGCAAGATTTACCTGGGCACTGACTCCCTCCAAACTGTTTAAGGCTTTTTCTACATGAGCCTTACAGTGGTTACACATCATTCCTTTAATTTGTAAAACCTTTTCCATTTCCTCACCCTCGCTTTTTTTCATAGTTTCTTGGGCCTCTAAACCTTTATTATCAGCCCCATTGGGCCACTTATTAAAGGCAGGGACAGGCTCTACCCTTGTTATTGTTACTTCGCCCATTTCCCTTTTTTCGGCTGGCCCTATTTTGGCCACAGCAGTAGGTTTAAATTTTCGCAGTCTCAGGGCGTTGGTGACGACAAAGAAAGAACTCAGGCTCATTGCTGCCGCACCGATCATCGGTGTCAACTTCAGACCAAAAGCCGGATAGAATAACCCTGCGGCTACCGGTATTCCTAAAGTATTATAGAAAAAAGCCCAGAAAAGATTCTGTTTAATATTCCTGATAGTAGCCCTGGAAAGTTCCATGGCCCCCACTGCATCCATGAGATCATTTTTAATCAAAACAATGTCGGCTGCTTCGATGGCTACATCCGTTCCGGCCCCGATGGCAATCCCCGTATCCGCCCTGGCGAGGGCGGGTGCATCATTAATCCCGTCGCCAACCATGGCCACCTTCTGCCCTTGTTGTTGCAGGGCACGAATTTTTTGATCCTTTTCCTGCGGCAAAGCCTCGGCAATAACCTCGTCGATCCCCAGGCGGATACGGATGGCTTCGGCGGTTCTTTTATTATCCCCGGTCAGCATCACTACCTTGACACCCATTTCCTTAAACCTTTCTACTGCCTGCCGGCTGGTAGCTTTAGGGACATCCGCCAGGGCAATAACACCCAGTAGGGACTGCCCTGCGGCAAAGTAAAGTGGGGTTTTCCCTTCTTCAGAAAAGCGTTGTGAGAGCTCCGCTACGGCCTCTGTGGCCACCCCTTTTTCATTGATAAATTTTTCATTGCCGGCTGCATACAAAACGCCATCCAGGTAACCCTCCACACCCCGGCCGGCAATAGCATTAAACCCGCTTACTTCCCGCAGAGGAATGTCTTTTTCCCCGGCATATTGCAAAATAGCAGTTGCCAGGTGATGCTCCGAATTTTTCTCCAGCGCCTGGGCCACCGTCAGCAATTCTTCCACCGAACCTGCAGAACTTAACACAAGGTCGGTTACCCGTGGTTTTCCTTCCGTCAGGGTTCCGGTCTTATCCAGGACAACGGTATGCACTTCATGAAATACCTCCAGGGCCTCTGCCGATTTTACCAGGATACCCTGTTCTGCCCCCCTGCCTGTCCCTACCATGATGGCCACAGGGGTTGCCAAACCCAGGGCACAAGGACAGGAGACAACCAGCACCGTTATACCCATGGATAAGGCAAACTCAAAGCCGGCCCCTGTAATTAACCATATTACCGAAGCAAGCAGAGCAATACCGATCACTGAAGGAACAAAGATGGCGCTGATCTTATCCGCCAACCTGGCAATGGGGGCTTTGGTAGCATTGGCATCCTCTACCAGTGCTATTATTTTAGCCAGGGTAGTCTCTGCGCCAACATGGGTAGCCCTGAACTTAAAAGCCCCCGCCTGGTTAATTGTTGCCGCGCTGACCCGCTGACCAACCCCCTTTTCAACAGGGACACTTTCACCGGTCAGTGCAGACTCATCCACGAAAGAGTGCCCCTCGACGACGATGCCGTCCACAGGGAGCAGATCCCCCGGTTTTATGCTTAAAATATCCCCTCTTTCCACCTGTTCCACGGGAACCAGCTCTTCCACACCATTACGTACCACCCTGGCCGTTTTAGGAGCCAGGTCCATTAGTTTTCTGATTGCTTCAGTAGTTTTTCCCTTGGAACGGGCTTCCAAATATTTTCCTACGGTAATAAGGGTAAGGATCATGGCCGATGATTCAAGGTACAGATCATGGTAATACCTTTGCACCAATGCCCAGTCACCAATGCCCAGACCATGACTCATGCGAAATATGGCCACAACCCCATAAAGCAAGGCAGCCCCGGAAGCTATGGAGATCAAAGAATCCATATTGGGATGCCCCATAAAAAGGGTTTTAAAGCCCACTATAAAATATTTACGGTTAATAAATACAACCGGTATAGCTAATAAAAACTGGGCAAAGGCAAAGGAAACCGCATTTTCCATTCCGGCCAAAAAGGATGGCAGCGGCCAATTAAACATATGGCCCATGGAAATATACATCAAGGGCAACATAAATATAATAGACACTTTCAAACGCAACTTCATTTCCTCAGCTTCGAAAAGCAGCGGGTTTTCAGCCAGTTCCGCCCTGGAAGCTTGTTTTGCCCCCGGCCCTGTTTTTAAGGAAGCCCCATATCCAGCCTCTATTACAGCTTTAATGATTTCAGCGTTAGAAACCTGTTCCCCATCGTACTGCACATTCATGCTGTTTGTCAATAAGTTGACATTGACAGATTCCACACCAGGAATCTTTTTTACGCTACGCTCCACGGCAGCCGAACATGCTGCACAGGTCATGCCGGTTACTTCAAACTTCTCAGCAAGTTTTGGCATAATTCCCCTCCTCCCAATACCCCCTCCGGGGTGTATGTGTTATAAGCATATAACTTTTAATATTTTCTGTCAATAAGGATAAAGGAGAGCATATATGGAAGTTTTAGGCGCAATTTTAAATTTTTGTAATTTTCCGGTTCCCCGGCGCTTAATGACATAAAAAGTTTGTGTTTTGCGAAATACGTTAGTATAAAATTACTGTAGGTTTTTAAGGGAGGATTTTCCTTATCATAAATAGAAGAGGAACCTCACATTCGAGCAGAATGAATACCCCCAAAAGGAGGCAGAGGTTCCTCATGGATATAGTTCTTTTAATTGAAAACAAAATCCTTTCGGTAGCGGAAAAAATCTTAAGATTTTAGAAGGCAATTGTGATTATCGCACATTTGAGTCTGAGCTTAAAAAACAGTTGGATAACCTGGGATGTGAAATATTAAAAGAGGTGCTAGAAGCTTTGGATAAAAAGTATCGCCAAAGCCAAAAAAGGAAACGTAACTGGACGATTGTGCGGAGTAATGACCAGAAGGCGATATTAACCCCTTTTGGCCAGGTAATATTTAAGAGAAGTTACTACCGGCATAAAGAGAACAAGCGGTATGCCTATTTGGTGGATAAGAAAATAGGTATTAAGCCCCATGCGCGGGTGGGAGAAAATTTAAAAGCAGAGAAAGGTGCAGATAATATGGCCAGTATGCGTGCGGTGAAAGCAAACGGTGAATCGGTTTATGAACATTACCTGGCTTCAAAAGAACCGGCTGCTATTATCACTGAACTAAATCTG
>JBMNNS010000104.1:0-4906 GCA_050942625.1 Dethiobacteria bacterium | reverse complement strand
AAAGAAGAGAATAAAAAGAATATGAAAGAAGAGTGTTGTCAAGCAGAAAATTCAAAATTAAAATTTAAAGTCAGGTTTGACTATAAAGGTAAACCCAGACCGGCGCGTTTCTTTTTTGGCGGTAGGAAAACGGAAGATGTTGCTCAAGAGATCCGGGAACAGCAGGTTGCATTATGGCGCAATATACCTATGCAGGGGAGTTATATAGAAAATATTGATCTATGTGAAATTTATAGCGTTTATGACGAGGAAATGGACGAAGAAATTGCTTATGCGCCTTTAGAGTTAATAGTTAGTGCCGAATCTTTAGAAGATCTCCTCCGCTTTATCATGAAAGAAGAATTCAGGCGTGTTGAAATTTTGGAGCCGGCCAGCATTGTCCTTAACAATAAAGAAATGGAACGTGTACTGTTTAAAATGAATGAATTGATGCAGGACAGGATTATGCAAAAATTAAGGGAAAACAACCGTTAACCTTTAGCTTATAATGGTATGAAAGCCTCCTTTTTAGCATAAAAATATGGGTAAGGGAGGCTATTTAAAATGAATTTTGATCGGTGGTTACAACGTTTTGTAACCAGAGGCGAAAAAATACTTTTCAGGCTTACGCTGGCTTTTGTGGTGCTTTTATTTATTGTCCAGGCTGTTCTCATGGAGGAAGATTTTCGCCATATTTTTAGTAAAACAGAACAACTGGAAGGTAAGCCCCTGATTGGGGAATCCCAGGAGGTACTCAGCAAAAGGGTTTATGATGAGAAGTATCAAGAGGTAGCCTCCGGACGGGAAGAAAAAATGGCCTTGGTTTTGCAGTTGATAACCCCTTTGGACCAGGAAGTGGAACTTTTTTTGTTAGTAAACGGCGAAATTGTTGCCAGGCTGGGGGAGGAGAATTTTTATCTTCCTGTTAAACCAGGCGATATGTTGGAGGTAGTGGGCACTGTAAGCGGAAATAGTCCTGCAGTAGTAAAGGTACTGGAGGTGTTAGGAAAGATATCAGCTCCTGAGGTAGGGCATGAAATTGTGACCTTTGGCGAAAGGGAACTTTTAGCCTGGATAATACCTAAAAATACGTTCAAAACACAATAAAGGGTTGTCAAATAAAGTATTATAGTATATCATGACAATATAAGTAGTTTTTCTTTTTTTCTAAAGGTGGTAAGAAGGTGCAAGGTGTAATTTTAAGAGGCATTAGAGGGGCAATTGACGTATCTGCTAATGAATCTCAGGAAATATTAAAGGCAACTAAAAGTCTTCTCCAGGAAATGGCCAGGCAAAATTTAGTTAAAAATGAAGATATTGCTGCAATTTTTTTTACCGTAACTGCAGATTTGAACGCTACTTTTCCAGCAGCGGCTGCTCGCCAGCTAGGTTGGAGTTGCGTTCCTTTAATGTGTTCCCAAGAAATTGATGTGCCCGGATCTCTTCCCCGGTGTATCAGGGTTTTAATGCTGGTTAACTCCAGAAAAACACCGGAAGAAGTCCGGCATATTTATTTAAAGGGAGCTGCTACGCTCAGGGAAGACTTAATCAGGGAAGACTTAAGTAGATAGGGTATAATATGAGGTGAATTATGTCATATGCAAATTGCAATTGATGGGCCAGCAGGTGCAGGCAAGAGTAGCGTTGCCAAAGAGGTTGCTCGTTCCCTGGGCCTTAAATATTTGGATACAGGCGCAATGTACCGTGCTATAACACTGAAGGCATTAAGGGAAGGGGTGGATTTAAACGACAACAAGGCCTTAGTAGAACTGGTACGCAGTAGCCACCTGGATATTAAAAATGATGAAAAACGTGGTAACTTAGTCTATTTGGATGGTGAGGATGTCAGCGTATCCATCCGCTCTCCAGCTGTTAATGCCAATGTTTCCGTTGTAGCAAAATCCCCGGCCTTGAGAAAAGAGCTTGTACTGATCCAGAAAAAAATTGCTGAAGAAAGTAACGGGATAGTAATGGAAGGTCGGGATATAGGTACCAATGTGATAGCTGATGCGGATTATAAATTTTTTCTTCTTGCGGACCTGGAGGAACGTGCTCGCAGGCGCTGGCTGGAATTGAAAGAAATGAAAATGGAACTGCCTTTGGAGGATCTTCTAAAGCAGATTGCCATGCGGGATCGCATTGACCAGGAACGTAAGGATTCTCCTTTAAAAATTGCACCTGACGCAGTGGTAATTGATACTACATTTTTCACACTTAATGAAGTTATAAATAAAGTGCTCAGTGTTATTAATAATCATAAAACAGATCAAGTATGCCAGGCTGAACGTGACGAGGGATGTTAGTTTGTTTTACAAATTTTTTCAAGTTCTTTTTCATGTTTACTTTTGTATATTTTATCGTTGGCAAATTGAAGGATTGGAAAACATACCCTCAAAAGGTTCTTTTTTGGTCTGTGCCAACCATACTAGCTGGTTTGACCCTCCACTTCTGGGGGCGATGCTATTTAAAAAACGCCGTATTTATTTCATGGCCAAAGAGGAACTTTTTCAGGTTTTTATCCTTGGGAAAATAGTCAAGCTTTTAGGTGCTTTCCCTGTAAAAAGAAATAAGGCGGACAGGCGTTCATTAAAACGTGCTTTACAATTACTGGAAAGGGGGGAAATAGTAGGGCTTTTCCCTGAAGGTACCAGGATTAAAACAGGTGAACTGGGAAAACCTTTCCATGGCCCTGCGATGATCGCCTTAAAAAGTGGAAAGCCCGTTTTGCCTGTTGCCATTAAATGGCCTTCGCAGAGATTCCAGAAAGTAAAAGTGAAGGTAGGTCCCTTAATATATTTTCAAGAAGAGGGTAAGATAAAAAGAAAAGCTTTAGAAGAAAACAGTAGCAGGATTATGCAGGCAATTAAAAGCATAATCGCTACATTTTGAACTGAAGTTTTTAAGGAGGGCTATTTTTGCAGGTTTTCCTGGCCAAACACGCAGGTTTTTGCGAGGGGGTAAAAAACGCTCTGGATCTCACCTTGCGTGAGGTTGCCAGGGGAAAAGAAGTAACAACATTGGGCCCTTTGGTACACAACAAAAAGGTAGTGCAGTTTTTAAGGCACAAAAACGTGAAGGTTGCTCTACACCCGGAAGAAATTGAAAGGGGTGTCGTTATTATACGTGCCCATGGCGTTTCTCCCTGTGTCCTGGAATACCTGCATAGCAGACCGGAACTTGAGATAGTTGATGCTACTTGTAAATTTGTTAAACGTGTTCAGAAAATAGCCCGTAGTTCTTTTGAAAAAGGTTTTCAAGTCCTTATTTACGGTAACAGACATCATCCCGAAGTACAAGCCTTGCTGGGGTGGGCCGGTGATAATGCAACCGTAATTGAGCCCGGAAGACCTGGCATAGAAAAAGAATTGGAACTATCCACCCGGGTAGTTTTAATCTCACAAACTACACAAAGGGAAAAAGATTTTTTAGCATTAGCTGAAAATATAAAAAGTGTTTGTCCAAATTTAAAAGTATATAAAACTATTTGTAAGGCTACTACGTTGAGGCAGGATGCTGCAGCTTGTTTGGCGTCTACGGTAGATCTGATGCTGGTTGTGGGGGATGATGAAAGTTCTAATACCAACAAACTCACTCAAGTCTGCCGTGAAATAACAAAAACCCATCAGATTACTGGAGCCCAGGATATTTCTACCGAGTGGCTGGTGGGCATTAATAAAGTAGGGGTTACTGCAGGAGCTTCAACCCCTGGTTGGACGATAAAGGAGGTTATGGTAAAAATGGAAAACGAGAATGTTGAGGCCAGGACAGAAGTGTTTTCTGGGGAAGAGGAGGATGTGAAAGATTATCGACCAGGAGATGTTGTAACTGGAAAAGTTGTTCTTGTTGAGGATGGTCAGTTGTTAGTTGACATAGGTTACAAAACTGAAGCAATACTCCCTAAAACGGAGATCTTACTTAAGGAGGATGTTAGCCTTAGTGAGATATTTTCCCAGGGGGATAATATAGACGTTCTCATCCTAAAAATAAATGAACAGGAAGATAAAGTTATTGTGTCCAAGAAACGCTTGGAAAGGGAAAGGCGTTGGAAGGAGCTTGAGGAGGCTCTTGAATCCGGGACAAACATGACCGGTGTAGTGAAAGAGGTCGTCCAGGCTGGTATCATCGTTGATTTAGGCAGTGGACTGGAGGGGTTTATGCCGGGTTCGCTGGTTGACGTACGCTATATTCCCGATTTTCAGCAATTTATGGGGCAGGAATTATATTTTAAAATAATTGAATTAAACAGGGAACGTGATAAGGTTATCCTCTCGCGGAAACAGGCCCTTGAAGAGGAGTCAGAAAAGGAAAGATATGAAACACTCAATAATTTAAAAGAAGGGGAAATTATAACCGGGGTTGTAAAAAGATTAACAGATTTTGGCGCCTTTGTAGATGTGGGGGGTATTGATGGACTCGTGCATATTTCTGAAATTTCATGGCAAAGGGTTGGCCATCCCCAGGATGTTCTGGGCGTTGGGGAGGAAATAGACGTAAAGGTTTTGGAAGTCATCCCCAAAAAAGAGAGAATTAGCCTAAGCATCAGGCAGGCACAGCCGGATCCATGGTCCCGGGTAGACGAAGAATTTAAAGTAGATGATATTATTAAGGGGAATGTTACGAGAATTGTAAATTTTGGTGCTTTTGTTGAACTTATTCCTGGGGTGGAAGGGCTTGTTCATATTTCCCAAATGGCTGATTTTCACGTTAAGCATCCCTCTGAAATTCTTCAAGAAGGAGAAGAAGTGCAGGTCAAAATATTGGATATAAACATTGAAGGAAAAAGGATTAGCCTTAGTATAAAGGAGGCCCGGCCGGCTCCAAGGGACTTTTCAATGACTCCTCAAAAGGAGCAGGAAAACCAGAACGTTACCCTGGGTGATGTTTTTGGAGATTTGTTCAATAGCAGCAATGAAAAGAAATAACTATC
>JBMNNS010000103.1:0-4943 GCA_050942625.1 Dethiobacteria bacterium | reverse complement strand
CATCTAATTTTTCAAATTCCTCTCTTAAGTCATCCTCCCGTTCCTTAGCCAGCTGTTTCTTTACTTCCGTATCTTCGGTGCAAAACTCCAGCATTGCTTTATAGGATGGCGGTTGTTTCTTCTCATCTGCATCTTCATCCAGCTCCCCAAACCGATGGATCCGCACCAGATCAAAGGCATTGCATAAGTTTCCGCAAGCCGGATCCGTGGCATGGTGAGAATAAGCATACTTGTTATCATAAATAACCACCCCGGCAGTAGAGTCGGCAGGGATATAGTCGTAACGTTCCGGCATGACACTGGGTTCATAGACTTCCGAAAGAAACTTTTCTATAACTTCCTCGATACTATAGCTGCGGCAAAAGGCCCCTACTAAACCACTTTTACTAAGTGGATCCGCCTGCTTTTTAAGAAGCTTATTAAGCAAAGTGGTTTGCCTGGAAGATACCGGCCAGGAGGAAGAATCCTGCCAGTTTTCGTAAAGCTTTAATATCTCATCCGGATTCAGATAGTCACCTTCTATAGCTCTAAAAAAATACTCTCCATCCGATGAAGTGCTGGGCCAATACATCAATCTATTAGGCTCATAGGTGGTATCATCAAATAATTCAATACCGATTTCCTTGGCCAGCCTTCTGCTTACGGCTTGGTACTCATCTGCCGATACCGGCCTCGATAGAGGGATTATTAGCCTCAGCCTTGGTTTTTCCGGTGTATGTTTATGGGTGGAATAGATGCAGCAAGCATACCCATAGAGGAGTTCCATATTTTCAGCAATACCTTCTGCATCATCGGCATAGTCCATATCCAAAGTCAGCATGGATCTATTAATGACACTATCTTTTCTGCGCCGACCGTCTTTTAACTTACCGGCTACAAAACCACCCACATCTTTCACATTGTCCTGCTGATATTTCTTCATTTGGCGATATTCTTGTTGCGTTTCACTGGTGACGGTAGTTCGGGAGAGCCTTTTTACAAACTCCTCCCAGGACACCGTCTGTTCTTTCCAAAATTTATCTTTACGGCTGTTGCCCGTGGAAATAACAAACTTCATTAGCTTCAACCCCTTTGTAAAAGTCTTAATTCATGATTTTTGATAAAATTCACACTCATATCCATCTGCGGTTAAGGGCAGGCCTTGAGCCCACTTTGGTCCCTTGCTCATAAATGAACAGATCTCTTCTACCGAAGATTCACCCTCTGGCACTTCACAGATGACCTCATCATGGACGTGAGCCACGATAGCAAAGCCTGCCCGATCCAGTCTTAGCATGGCATCTGCCAACAGATCCCGGGATGTGGCCTGCACAATGTTCTCTACAATCTTGGGGCCATAAGTTTCAATGCGCTCCCATTTCTTAGTAGCACCGATTCCTTCGTAAGTAAGACCTTCCCGGCCAAACTTATTGAGCATCAGCTTGGGCTTTACATACACTAGATTTCTACCTGAGGGGAGAGTCACAAAGAGCATGCCGCTTTGGTAGGTAAAGATAATCCCATGGGTACGGGTTTTAGTTCTTTCCTTAACAGCGGTAATGGCGGCTTTATCAACCTCCCACCAAAAATTAACGATACGCGGATTGGCAGTTCTCCAGTTATCTATTAAGCCCTGCAGCTCATCTTCTTCTACTCCCATTTCTAAAGCTCCCATGGCTTTTAGTGCTCCTACTCCGCCCCCATAGCCACAGGCCAACTCTGAGATTTTACCTTTTTGCCTTAGGGGACTCCCCTTAGTCACTTCTTCTATGGGTACATGAAACATCATGGAAGCAGCGGCTTCATAGATCTTCCCATGGGAAGCAAAAACCTCCAGCCGCCACTTCTCCCCGGCCAGCCAGGAAATCACTCGGGCTTCAATAGCTGAAAAATCCGCCACTATAAACCGATGGCCTTCTTTAGGGACAAAGGCGGTTCTAATCAGTTCTGATAGGACACCAGGAATGTTACCAAAGAGTAGGTCTATATCTTCAAACCGTCCTTCTTTCACCAAATCCCGGGCCAGTTTTAAATCTTCAAGATGGTTCTGAGGAAGATTTTGCACCTGCACTAAACGCCCGGCCCAGCGTCCGGTTCGGTTAGCTCCATAGAATTGCAGGAGCCCATGGACCCGCCCATCTGAGCACACCGCCCTCTCCAGGGCTTCATATTTTCTAACACTGGTTTTAGCCATGAGGAGCCGGAGTTTAAGTGCCTCTTTCACTTCCCCTTCCGTTTCCCCCACCAGTTCTTGCACATTTTTCTTAGACAAATTCTCTACCTCAACACCCCGACCGACCAGCCAATCTTTAAGCTGCGCCACCGAGTTAGGGTTTTCTAAACCGGTAAGTTCATAAGCTTTTTCCGTTGCCGCCACACTAAACTGTCTATCGCAGGTTATGGCCTGCATCACAAAATTCATATCCGCCTGAAAGCCTCGGTCGTTGATTTTTTGATCCAGGACATATAAATCATGCTCTGCTTCCGGTATAGGATACTTCTCTAGCTTTTTCCTGATCGCCAGCTCCACTTCAACATCCCGGATATTGTAGGCTTTAAACTGCTCCCACTTTTCCGGTGCATCAGAGGGTAGGTTTCTTGTCCTACCCCCATTAGCTGCAGTGGGTTTACAAGGCATACAGAAATACCGGATGAGGGTTTTACCTTCTGACATTTTCTGTTCTTCCAGCTTTAGTACTTGAGCTACCCCTTCCAGGTGAAGAGGAAGTCCAAGCATGGCCGCCTGAACTTCACTGCACCGCCAGGAGCTTGGGTCAAGATACACTTCTTTACCTAAAACTCGACAAAGATATTTCATTAAACACACTCGTTCAAAGTTAGCATTGAAAGCGGTCTTGATAATACTTGCATCCATTAAGGAATTTATAATTTCTTCCGGGAGCTTCTCACCACTGGCCAGATCAATCAGCTTAATCTGCCCGTCATCGATACTGTAGGAAAAGAGCAATATATCAAAGCTGGGGCTTTCGGCATAGCGGTAAACACCACACTTGCCCAGGTCTATATCCGAGAAGGTTTCTATATCGATGCTGATAACATGCATGGTTTACCACCGCCTTTCCTTACCACGTGTTAGGCCAAAAAATCATCATCTTCTTCGATTTCAAAGTCATCTTCTGCCCGGCTTCTTCCACCCAGAGGCTCTCCATCACGAATCTTTTGGATATTGCCTAATCCTGCTGCAATACCGCGATTACCGTTTACATTAAATGCATACAGAGTAACGCTCACCTTCCCGTAGCAGCCGCTGTAAACTTCACTGCGGTCAATAATTGTTTGGACATTTCTGTCCACTACCTGGGGAGCATCTTTGGAGTTAGCATTAATAAAGTAGCAGTTGGCGTAATTAGGATCATCGGGACGATCAATATCGCCATCCCTCAAAGGAGTTTTTAAGTTAGCGGGTATCTTACCGCCAAACTTACTAGCCCCTTCTTTTTTCGCTTCTTCCGTAGCTTTCAAAATGGCATTGACAGTATTTTTATCATTCTTAGGGATGATAAGGGAAAGACTATATTTAGGGTCACTCCCGTTTACACTTTTTGGCTCCCATATGTTTACAAAGCTAAATCTTCCGGGTACCACAACTTTTGTATTCTTCGTCTTTTTACTCATCATAGGTCCTCCTTAATTTTTTATATAAAGGGTGGTCTACTCTTCCACTTGAAACTCCACACTAATGGGGTCTACTGCTTCCCGTTTGTCCGTCTCCAAAACCAAGGTTAGTTTTCCTTTGGGTTTTTCCACTAGACTACCTAAGATGTCTTGGAACTTTTTCTTGCCCATGAGCTTTTCCATCTCGGTTATGCTGATAAGAGTTTCTTTAAAAATATCTTTATAGCCAGCGGCTTTCGCCGTTTGGGCCACTGCATCTTCATCGGTGTATTTTCTGCGGGTCCTTCCTTCCACCAGCTTATAGCCATCCCAGTGTCGGCCTTCGTTGATGGCCAGCGCCGTAGCATAGGTGTAGATATCACCGGCCCATTTAGATAGTTCCTCGGCTAGACCAATGATCTCGGCAATCTCATCATCAGTTAAAAGAGCCGGATCCTGGAATTCATACTTTAAAAGCTCCAGGTTCTTCACCGCTCTGGCCCGACACTGATTTTTAGCCCGGCAGAACCTGCAATGATCTCCGGCACAAAACTCTCCCCCACCGGTACTAGCTAAAAGTGCTTTAGGTTTTAACTCTTCTTCCGCCCAAGTAAGTAACTCGTCTACTGCTATTTCATAGATAGAAAAATTATCTATCCTTGGCTGTACAATGTGCATGGAAACCTTCTTGATGTCATAAAGCATGTCAAAAAGAGACAAGGCCCCTAATGCGTAAAGCATCATCTGAGGATTCTTTTCTGCCGATACCACTACGCCTCTTCCGTACTTCAGGTCCACCACATGCAGGGTACCGTTGCCTACCACCACCAAATCCCCGGTTCCAAAGCCTTCCGGTACATGGTCACTAAAATCCAGCTTCTGCTCGATTAAGATCTGTAGGTCCTGGCAGTTCTCTTTGGCTTTTTCAATAAGTCCTAAACAGTACTCCACATAAAGGTCCGTCATTTCGTCCATCTCATCAGATTGGTAAGAGCTGGTGGGCTTTTTAGAACGCATCTTCAAAGCCTTCTTTAACTTGTACTCTGCCAGATCGTGGGCAGCGGTACCTTCCTCCGCATAGATACTGGTTTCATCCGGAAACTGCAGTTCCAGCTGGGCAGATGGCGGGCAAGCCATCCAGCGATGAGCACCGGAAGCGGAGTAGATAGAGTGTGCATTATTAGATCCGCTCACTTTAGCTCACCCACTTCCTTCATGGCCGGGGCGTAATATTTCGGGTCCATAGAAGAAAGGTTTTCAGCTCCGTATTTTTGAATGATGGCTTTCACCGCCTCCCTGTGGCCATCCCGATTCTTTTCTGCCATAGCTGCTCTTAATTCTTCGAGGGT
>JBMNNS010000102.1:0-4996 GCA_050942625.1 Dethiobacteria bacterium | reverse complement strand
CACCGCAAAATAAAGCAAAATGATAGCACCATCCACTGCCGGGATGAAGGGCCGGGAAAGTGCAGTGAAAAACTGGTAGAATATATTGCGGAGGAATATGGAAAGCCACGTATTGCCGTGGTTGGTTTACAGCCGGCCATGGTGGAGCAACTGGCCCGCCATTTTGAAACCAGGGTTTTCGACCTGGATCCGGATAACATTGGTAAAGAGAAATATGGGGTAACCATTGAGGGCGGCGACTATAACCTGGAACAGATCGAGGACTGGTGTGATCTTTTTCTTGTCACGGGGAGCACCGTTGTCAATGGAAGCATCGATCCTTTCCTTAACCGCAAAAAGCCAGTTATATTTTACGGAACGACTATTGCCGCATCCGCAGATCTGTTAGGTTTAAACAGATATTGTCCTGTTTCCTCTTGAACAATTCACCAGTAGTGTAGGGGTTGATATTTACAGAAAAAAAATCACTCCAGGGAAATATAAAACAGAACCCAACCATGTCCTTACCTTGGAGGGACAAACCCATTATTACTGTGAACCGCTCAGGGTTCCGGAGGAAATGGAGAGGCTTTTGGAAATGATCAATACTGCCGGTTACCACCCTGTAGAACTTAGTGCCAGGGTTCACCATAGGCTGGTAGCCATTCATCCTTTTGATGACGGCAATGGCCGTGTCTCCCGGTTGCTGATGAACCTGATCCTTCTGAAAAATGGATATCTCCCTGTGATTATCAGGCAGGAAAAACGAGAAGATTATTACAGGGCTTTAATGAAAGCGGATAAAGGGGATATGCGGGACTTTATTCAGCTCATAGCCCAGGAGGAAAAAAGGAGCCTCCAGACTGTTATTGGAGTACTTAAAGGACAGGGAGCAGGAGGACTGGAGCCGGAAGATAGCATTTAGATAAAAAGGCACCTTGTTTTATGTGGGATGAATTTATTAGAATCCCAAAGGTTGCCTGCAAGGGCAGTTTTTTCCCTCATTCACCTGCTTCGTAAGCCGGTTTCATTGTTGAAGGTTCAGGGATTTTGCTGCCGTCATCTTGTTCAACGGAGGTGCGTGGATAAAATGAAATTGACGGTTTTAGGAAGCTATGGCCCCTACCCGGCAGCGGGTGGGGCCTGCCCGGGGTATCTCCTGGAGCATGAAGGATACGCCGTACTCTTGGAGTGCGGCAATGGTGTCATCAGCCGGTTGCAGCAATTTATTGAGCTGAGCCAACTGCAGGCGATCGTCATTTCCCACCTGCACAGCGATCATTGTTCAGATCTATTCATCCTGCGCTATGCCCTGCAATTTAGCCGGGAAAGGGGTCTTTTGGAACGCCCCCTGCCAATATTTGCTCCGCCGGAACCGGCAGGGGAATACCTGCGCCTCCCCTATAAGGATCTTTATGCCGTCGAAACTCTTGCCGAGGGGCAAACCCTGCAGCTAGGCCCCTTTACTTTTCTTTTTTTAGAAACGAAGCATCCGGTTTTATGTTATGCCATGGCGATTTCAATCCAGGGGGAAAAGAGGTTGGTCTATTCTGCAGACACGGAATACTTCCCGCTTTTGGCCGACTTTGCCAGAGGAGCGACTTTGTTTTTATGCGAGGCCAACTTACTGGAGGAAGATCTGCAAAAAGGAGCTGCCAACCATTTAAGCGCCGCACAGGCGGCCACCCTGGCCAGGGAGGCCGGGGTAGAGGCACTGCTGCTCACACACCTGCATCCCTCCAGAGAACCGCAGCTTTATCTTGATGAAGCCGGGCAGGTTTTTGAAAACGTCGGTATTGCCCAGGAAGGGGTGGTTTACGACCTTGACCGGGTACCGGTAGATAATACCGTTACAGCAGATGAAACTGAAAATGGTTTACCAAAGAATTGGCAGCAGCTCACTGTAAAAACGGACAGCATTATGGCTTCTATCCTGGCCGGCAGGCTCAAAGAAGAAGGTATACCTGTTTTTTTGAAAAAAGATGAGGCCGCCGGCGGTATTTATGGTCTAACTACCGGGCCATTGGCCAATATCAGGATCTTTGTGCCCCTTTCCAAAATAGATCAGGCCCGCCGGTTGTTGGAAGATATCGAGAGGTAATTAACTCCTAATCGGGAAATATTTTAATACTGGTCAAAGGGCGACCCCCTATGTTAAAATAGTGAATGAATGGTGTAACCTGGGATTGTGTTCGCAAAAAAAGGGCATAAGAAACGGCTGTTGGGTAAAAATAGTATTGTTATGGATAATCTGCCACTTTAAATTTAGCTCATGAATCCATTGCTAGCACCCAGGGTGGCTGTGGATAATTAACCCAACAATAAATTGTGTATAGCTAGGCAGTTATCTTATTATGTTTTAAACATAAATTTATGGTAAGGGGGATAAAAGGATAGTGGGAAAGGAATTTTTGTTTGGAAAGCAACAACGCCCGCCCGGCGATTTTTTTGAGATAACCTTTGGGGAACTCATTGATCGGCGTGCGGAGGAATATGGGGACAAGGAAGCGCTTGTTTATGTCAGCCCCATAGAAAAAAGTTGGTCGTATACAGCTTTCAGGGATATTTGTAACAGCGTGGCCAAAAGTTTGATCCGGCTGGGGGTAAAAAAGGGCGATAAGGTTTCCATGTGGGGGACAAATGTTCCAGAATGGATCTTCACCTTTGGGGGTACGGTTAAAATAGGCGGTATTCTGGTAACCGTTAACACCAATTACCGTTCTTTCGAGCTGGAATATATTTTAAAAGAATCCGACAGCACCACACTTGTTTTAATAGATGAATTTAAAGGCAATAACTATCTGGAGGCTCTTTATGCCGTTATTCCGGAACTCAGAAATTGTAAACCCGGTCAGCTTAAATCTAAAAAACTTCCTTTTTTAAAAAACATTGTTTTTATCGGCGAAGAAAAGCATCCCGGCGCTTTTACCTGGAAGGAATTTTTGGAACTTGGCAGGGATGTTTCTGATGAGGAGCTGGACAAATACCAGAAGGCCGTTGAACCCCATGATGTTTTTAACATGCAGTATACCTCAGGGACTACTGGCTTCCCCAAGGGTGTAATGCTTACCCATCATAATGTAATCAATAACGGTTGGTATGTCGGTGAGGCCCAGAACTATACTGATGCGGAGCGTGTCTGCATTCCCGTGCCTTTTTTCCATTGTTTCGGCTTGACTATGAGTATTACCGCCTGCGTGACCCACGGTGCCACACTGCTTCCGGTTGTCTATTATGATCCCACCTGGGTGCTGGAAACCGTATCCAAGGGAAGGGCCACTGCTTGCCAGGGGGTTCCTACGATGTGGATTGGCGTGCTTGAGCACCCTGATTTTGATAAATACGACCTGCGGCATCTACGCACGGGGATCATGGCTGGGTCGCCCTGCCCCATAGAAATTATGAAAAGGGTTACGGAAAGGATGGCTCCAGAGGTGACCATTTCCTATGGTCTCACGGAATCCTCCCCGGTGATGACCAAGACCCGCCCTAATGATCCCCTGGAACGAAGGGTTTCTACAGTTGGACGCTCCCTGCCCCATGTGGAAATTGAAATCCGTGATCCGGAAACGGGACAGGAAGTGCCGAGAGGGACAATAGGCGAGATCTGCTGCCGTGGTTATTTAACCATGAAAGGTTACTACAAAATGGAAGAGGCTTCCGAGGAGGCTTTTTATGAGGACAAATTTCTGCGTTCCGGTGACCTGGGAACCATGGATGAAGAGGGCTATGTTAATGTTACCGGCCGTCTAAAGGATATGATCATCCGCGGTGGGGAAAATATCTATCCCCGTGAAATAGAAGAGTTCCTTTACCAGCATGAAAAGGTAATGGATGTTCAGGTTGTTGGGGTTCCAAGCTTGAAATATGGCGAAGAAACAGCAGCCTTTATAAAGTTGAGGCAGGGGCAGGAGGCCACAGAAGAGGAGATCAAGGAATTCTGTGAGGGCAAAATTGCCCGCTATAAGATTCCTAAATATGTCCTTTTCGTGGAGGAATATCCCATGACTGCCAGCGGCAAGATCCAAAAATATGTCCTGCGTGAAATGGCGATCAAGGAACTGGGCCTGGAAGACCAAATTCATAAAACAGCCTAAAAGAAAATACTTAACAAGGAGTTTTGGGGATGCCAAGAGAAAAAAAAGGCCTGGTAATGATCTATACCGGAAATGGCAAGGGGAAAACAACGGCAGCTCTGGGTCAGGCTTTCCGGGCTGCCGGGCATGGTTACCGGATCCTGATCATCAATTTTATGAAGGGCTGGGATTTTGGGGAGGCTAAAGCGGCAGCTTACCTGCCGAACATGGAGGTTGTTAAAGCAGGTCGGGAGACCTTTGTTGATAAAGATAACCCCGACGAAAAAGATCTCCGCCTGGCTGCTGCAGGCCTGGCCAGGGCCAGGGAAGCCGCCTGCAGTGGGGATTATGACCTCATTGTTTTAGATGAGATCAATGTTGCCGTCCATTATAACCTCATCCCTTTACAGGAAGTCCTGGAACTGATAGAAAATAGGTTACCGGAGGTGGACCTTATCCTCACCGGCCGCTATGTTCCTGCCGAATTTTTAGAAATTGCGGACCTGGTGAGTGAAATAAAGGAGATCAAACACCATTATCAGGACGGGGCGGTTGCCAGGAAGGGAATTGAATATTAGTTGGCTTTTGAAGTTGAAGAAACAGTAAATACATATTTTCCCGTTCTTTCAAAGCATTAAACCTGCAATCGCAGTTGTTGCAACCATAAACCGGCTTTCCAAAGTTTTGGAAGAGTCGGTTTTCTATGTTTTTTCCGGCATAACTAAGGTATAATAACAAGGCAAGGAGGCTTCCGGGATGAACAAGGAATTTGCCGCTGAGCGGGTGAAGGAATTAAAGGAAATTATTAATAAGCATAACTACTATTATCATGTTCTGGATAACCCGCAAATTAGTGATCTTGAGTTTGATAAATTGATGAAGGAACTGCTGGAACTTGAAGGGCTTTTCCCGGAGTTGGTAACCCTTGATTCGCCAAGCAG
>JBMNNS010000101.1:0-5083 GCA_050942625.1 Dethiobacteria bacterium | reverse complement strand
TGTCCGAGACCACTGAAAAAGTCCGTAACCATTCTGAATGAACGAAGTGAATGAAGAATCTTTTAGCAGCTTAAAACCAAGCTCCTTCGCTATCGCTCAGGATGACAGTAGCGGCAGTTTTTTATAAAACCGGCTTTTTCAGTGGTTTAGAACCTTCCCCTGACACCTTATTCTTCGCTCCAAGAAAAATGAAAATATAGGTTCACATAGCAGGAAAAATGTTTTAAAAGGAGAATTAATTTATAGAAGAGAAATAGGCGGAGGCAGGTTTTCAATAATTCATTCAATTATTGTGTTTCGGCTCTTGTTTAGCGCCAGGCTAATTTTCAAAATTTTGCAGAAGGAGTGAAGAAGATGTCAAAAAAGAATGGCATTGAGGAGGATTTTCAAGGTTTACCTCCTTGTCAGGTAGCCTGTCCTATTCACCAGGAAATTAGGGAATATCTACGTTTAATCGCAATTGGGGATTTTGATCGTGCACTGGAGGTTATCAGGAAGGATAACCCCCTTGCTTCCGTTTGCGGGACAATCTGTGCCCATCACTGTGAAGATGAATGCCGTCGCCAAAATGTGGACGAGGCTCTTTCTATCAGGGGCCTGAAAAGGGCTGCAGTGGAATTTGGTAATTTAGCCTTGGAAGCCCCGCCGGCGGATGAGCAGAAAAAAGTGGCTATTATCGGTTCCGGCCCTGCCGGCCAGATGGCAGCTTTTGACCTGGTTATGAAGGGTTGCCGGGTAACCGTTTTTGAAAGAGAAAAGGATGTTGGAGGGGCCCCCCGCAATTTTATTCCCCTTTACCGCCTTCCCGATGAAACCATTGACCGCGATATTGATTTACTAAAAAAATTGGGTGTAGAGTTTAAAACAGGCCTGGAGTTTGGAACAGATTTCAACCTGGATGATCTTAGAAAAGAAGGTTATAAAGCAATTATTATTTCCGTAGGGCTGACTGCCAGCCGTAGCCTTCCCATCCCCAACGCCGACCACGAGCATGTTCTCCTGGCGCTGGATTTTCTGCGCAATTCCAAGAGGAATAATTTCAGGTTGGATGGGCGTGAGGTGATTGTAATCGGTGGTGGTAACGTGGCCATGGACGTGGCACGTTCAGCGGTTCGCTGTGGCGCAGCCAAGGTAAGGTTGGGCTGCCTGGAATCCGAGCCAGAAATGCCTGCTTTTACCTGGGAGATAGAAGAAGCCAAGGAAGAAGGCGTCGAATTTAATAATTCCTGCGGCCCCAATGCTGTCTTGGTAGAAAACGGAAAGATTGTCGGCCTGGAGGTCAAAGAATGCACCGCTGTTTTTGATGCGGACGGCAGGTTTAACCCCACCTATAATGAAGACAACCTGACAGTCATTCCCGGTGATACCATAATTTTTGCGATTGGTCAGGGTTCCGATCTGGTAGCAGTTGAAAAGGCAGGCGTACCTGTTGAAAACGGTCGGCTTAAATATGATCCGGAAACTATGAAAACACCGATCGATGATGTTTTTGCCTGTGGTGAAATTGCCATCGGCCCCACCACGGCTGTCAAAGCGATGGCCCATGCCCGGGCTGTGGCCCTGGGGGTCAGCAATTACTTAGAGGGCAAGGTTTTCCTTAGTTCCATGATTAAAGAGGATGAACCCCTGCCCGAACTGGCTGCTGATGTAGCCAAAGAAGTAAAGAAAATTGCCCGCAATGTCATTCCTATGTTGACCGCAGAGGAACGTTGCGATAACTTTAAGCCGATTGAAAAAGGCTATACGATGGCCATGGCGGTCATGGAGAGCAGCCGTTGCCTGGGATGCGCCGCAGGGGCCTTGAGGATAGTAGATAAATGTGCTGAATGCCTTACCTGTGCGCGCACCTGCCCGTATAATGTGCCGGTTGTAAGCGATGAAGGCGATTTGATGATCCGGGACTTTCAATGCCAGGCCTGCGGCCTTTGCCTGACTGTCTGCCCCAACTTAGCAATAGAATTCAGGACCCCCTATATTAAGGAAGCCGAAGAGCAAATGGAGCCGGTTGTGAAGGAAATGGTTGCCAATAAGAATGGTGCACCTTCCGTGTTGATCATGGCCTGTGGTCTTGGTGCTTATGCACTTCCGGAATTCAACGAAGGTTTTGTCAAAAATAAGGCGAAAAATATTGGGGTTGTGAAGTTCCCCTGTATTTCTAAAATAGATACTACCCACATCCTGAAGGCTTTTGAACTTGGTGCGGATAGTGTAATTGTATCTGGTTGTGATGAAAACCTGGAGGGTAACTCCTGTCCTTTCCAAAAAACGATGTTCTGGGCCAACCAGCGCGTAACCCGCGTGAAGTCCATTTTGAAGGATGTGGGCTTGGAAGAAGATCGCCTTACCCTTTGCAGCTTTAAGCCCGAGGAAGTGAACAACTTTGGTGAGTCGATCAGCGAAACTTTAAATAAGATGAATGAGTTGGGCCAACGCTAAGCCTTTTTGCAAACCTTTTTGTGTAATTAGGTAACAACGAGATAACATAATAAGGTAGAATTTCAGGTATACAGCATTGTCAGGGAAAATATAATAAATAGTTTATGTGCTTTGCTGGGAGATAAACGCTATTTCCCAGCTTTTTTTTAAAATGTAATACGACCATTGCCCAGATAGGGAACTTTTTAGAACGAGTAGCGTCATTATGTTAGGGAAAACATTGGGGAAAAGAAAGTGCCACGGCATCTAAAACATAGCCGGGCAGTTGCTTTTTTCATCCGCTTTGTTTTTGCTATTTTTACCGTCGTCTCAACAAAAAGGAGGGGGAACATTATGGCTTCTAAAAGGATTGGAACGAGGGGAAAAAAGCAAATATTTACCCGGGGCAGGGGCCGTTTTATGGCGGTAATGCTTCTGCTTCTAGCCTTTTTTCTTGCAGTTGCAGGTTGTGGGGCTCCCATTTGTAAGGATGCAGTGAATGAAGAAGCAATGGACTTTGCGCCAACTTCAACCCCGTCAGCAGCTTTCTACAACGTGGAAATGCCGGCCGGGTACCTGTCTGATGGGGAAGCAGGTGCCGGTGAGGCCGGGGAGACGGGAAATGTTGTAGAAGCAGCGGTGGTCGGGAAACGTTACCTCATACAAAATGCACGGCTAACCCTGGAGGTAGGGGAGGTGGTGGAGGCTTCCAACGAAATACAGTTAATGGTCGAGCGGCTGGGCGGCTACGTTTCCTCTGTCGAATTCTATGATCTAACCCAGGAACGCAGGGCGGGGCGTCTTACACTGCGCATCCCGGAGGATAAGTTCCGGGAAACCCTAAACCAGGTGAAAGAGCTTGGAAAAGCAAAAAACGAACATATTTATACAGATGATGTTACTATGAAGTATATCGATCTGGAGGCACGTCTAAAGAACCTGGAAGCTCAGGAGCAGCGCATGAGGGATCTGCTGGAAAGAGCCGGGAACATTGAAGAAATTTTGCAGATAGAAAAAGAACTGGGACGGATCCGTGGCGATCTGGAGGCAATGACGGCAGAATTCAAATATTTGCAGGAGCAAGTTCGCTTTTCCACCCTGGATATAACCCTGCAGGAAAAGGATCCCCATAGCCGGGTGGTTACAGGTGGATTCGGTAACTTTGGAGAAAGAACAGGGAACCTCTTGGTATTAAACACAAACCGCCTTTTCAGGGGAATTTCCAATTTTCTGGTCATGGCAATCGGTTCTTTACCCTTGCTGGTTTCCATTGTTGTCCTCATTTTTGCTGCCTGGAAGATTAAAGGGTTTATAAAAAAGAAAAAAACACAGCTGCAAAAAAATAAAAGCAGTGATTTGCCCAGCTAGCCAAAAATTGTTAACTCCCCATTTTCCAGTAGTTACAGAACTTACCTGCACAAGGGTTGTTATTTTACTTTGCGCCGGGGGACAATATATAAAAAGGCATGGGGGGTTTTTATGAGTAATAAGGAAAGCCAAACAATACAATGGCATGAATGGGGGAAAGAAGCATTTGAGAAGGCGGCTAAGGAGAAAAAACCTCTTTTACTTTCTATTAGTGGCAGCTGGTGCCATTGGTGTCATGTTATGGATGAAACGACGTATAGCGATGCCAGAGTTATTGCTGGGATTGCGGAAAACTTTGTTCCGGTGAGGGTAGACACGGATCGGAGGCCCGATATTAATGCCCGTTATAATCTGGGAGGGTGGCCGACAACCGCTTTCCTAACCCCAGAAGGGGAACTGATTACCGGCGGGACATACCTGCCTCCCGGGAAAATGGCTGATGTCTTGAAAAGCGTAGCCCGTTATTATAAGGAACAACCAGAGGAAGTTGCGAAAGAACACGAACGGGAGGGGGCAGGGGAACGCAAGAAGACGGCTATTCCCCTTAAAGAAACCTACCAGGTCAAGGAAGGCACCTACGAGACAGAAACGTTTGCAGATCTGATTGGGTTTATAGCCGATCAATTCAAAACCAATTTTGATCGAGAATACGGTGGTTTTGGCAAGGCTCCCAAGTTTCCTATGGTGGAAGCTCTTGAGCTATCTCAAATTGCCTATGTTTATGAAGGGGATCAAAAGTGGGAAAAGATTTTTACCCATACCCTGCGTTCCATGTACAGCGGCGGTATTTTTGATCCGGTGGAAGGGGGATTTTTCCGTTACAGCACTACCCGGGACTGGAGTATACCCCATTACGAAAAGATGTTGGAGGATAATGCCCGCTTATTATCCGTGTTGTTGATCAGTTATAAGCTGACTGCCGATGAAATATTTGCCCAGGCTGCAAGGGAGACTTTGGGCTATCTGGAGAACAACCTTTACCTTCCCAATATGAAGGGTTGGGCAGGCTCTCAGGATGCTGATGAAGCATATTACGCTTTGCCGCTGGAAAAAAGGCAGCAAAGGGAGAAGCCTGCCATTGACAGGACAATCTATGTAAATTGGAATGCCTATTTGGTTCGTTCTCTTTTTTCAGCAGCCGTGATACTTGCTGAACCACAGTGGTATAGTCATGCCTTGGAAACCCTGCAGATGCTCCTCGATCGTTGCTATCAACCAGAAAAGGGCATGGCCCATTATCTTGAAGAGGGTGTAGAGGAAGCACAGTTATGGGGGATGTTGGAGGACCAGGCGGCCATGG
>JBMNNS010000018.1:0-25032 GCA_050942625.1 Dethiobacteria bacterium | reverse complement strand
CCGTGCGCAGGAAAAGTACGGCTAAAGGTTCTGTGGAAAACGTGATTACAGTTCTCAGCCGCCTGCTGCAAGAAAACCTGAACAACTATGATATTCATCTTAATTTTCCTGGGGGAATACCCATCGACGGGCCTTCAGCCGGGGTCGCGATCGCTACCGCCGTTTACTCCGCCTTAAAAGGTATACCTGTTGATAACACGGTGGCCATGACGGGTGAACTCTCAATCAGGGGCTTTGTCTGTCCGGTTGGAGGGGTGACGGCCAAAATCGAGGCAGCCCGGGATGCCGGGGCTAAAAAAATATTTATACCACAAAAAAACTGGCAGCATATTTATACTAAAGAAGAAGAAATAACGATTGTGCCGGTCAGCCATATTGACGAAGTTTTTAAAGGGGCGCTCCTTTTTTCAGATTCTCCCAGGGATCTCTCACCGCAAACTGGAAAAGAGTCTTATGCCACTTCCTTTAGAGCAAAAAGAGGAAAACTTTAAGAAAGGGAGAAGTATAGATTACTACAGAATTATAATTAAGTGAGTCAACCCTGGCATTAAACGGATAGAGCAGATATTTGTTGAATAAGGAGGGGAGTATGAATATGACAAAGATTAGAGAATTACCTCTTTTACCCCTAAAAGGCGTTATTGTTTTCCCAAATATGGTCCTTCATTTGGATGTGGGAAGGGAGCGTTCCATGAAGGCATTGGATGAAGCCATGTCCAGAGATAACAAGATTTTACTTGTTACTCAGAAAAATGCTAATATAGAAGATCCGAAAACCACTGATCTTTTTGATGTGGGGGCTATTGCGAATGTCAAGCAACTTCTGAAACTTCCTGGAGGGACTGTGCGCGTGCTGATAGAGGGATTGAGCCGGGCTTCCATCGAAAACTTCCTTGAAACAGAACCCTTCTTTTTAGTTTCTATCGAGGAAATAGAAGAAGATGAATCCAAAAATGCAGAAATCGAAGCCCTGATGCGCAATATTACCAAACAATTTGAGCAATATCTCCAGTTAAGTAAAAAAGCACCCCTGGAAACCTTAAAAGTTGTTTCCGAAATTGAGGAACCAGGAAAATTTGCGGATATAATTGCTTCCCATTTGTCGCTGAGGTTAGAACAGAAGCAGGATCTATTAGAAGCTATGTCTCCCAAACAAAGACTGGAAAAGCTGACTGAAAACCTGGCGCGGGAAATGGAAATCCTGGAACTTGAAAAGAAAATTAGTTTAAGAGTGCGCAAGCAGATGGAAAAAACGCAAAAGGATTATTACCTTCGTGAGCAGATCAGGGCCATCCAGAAGGAACTGGGCGAAAGGGACGAACATTCTGAGGAAGTAGATGAATATCGTCAAAAGATAGCAGAGGTGGGCCTGTCGGAAGAGTTGGAAAAAAAGGCGCTTAAGGAATTGGAACGGTTAGAGAAAATGCCCCCTGCAGCCGCTGAAACAGTTGTTATACGCACCTACCTGGACTGGATCGTTGATCTTCCCTGGTCTGTGGTAACGGAGGATCGTTTGGATCTGGATGTTGTTTCACAAATTTTGGATGAAGATCATTATGGTTTGGAAAAAGTAAAAGAGCGCATCATTGAATATTTAGCTGTGCGCAGGTTGACCCAAAAAATTAAAGGTCCCATTTTGTGTCTAATTGGGCCACCCGGGGTAGGAAAGACCTCCCTGGCCCGTTCGATTGCCAGGGCTATGGAAAGGAACTTCGTGCGTATTTCCCTGGGGGGTGTCAGGGATGAAGCGGAGATCCGTGGTCACCGTCGCACCTATGTAGGGGCACTGCCAGGCAGGATTATACAGGGGATCCGGCAGGCTAAATCACGCAATCCAGTATTTTTACTTGATGAGGTTGACAAGATGTCTACTGACTTCAGGGGAGATCCTTCTTCAGCCCTTTTAGAAGTGCTTGACCCTGAACAAAATAATGCTTTTAGTGATCATTATTTGGAAATGCCTTTTGACCTTTCCCAGGTTTTGTTTATTACTACGGCCAATAACCGTTTTTCCATTCCCCAACCCCTCTTAGACCGGATGGAGGCTATCAACCTGCCCGGGTACACAGAGGAAGAAAAGGTACGGATAGCACAAAGACATCTTATAGCAAAGCAGTTGGAGGAAAATGGGCTGACAGAAAAAAATCTCCGTATTTCTGAGGGTACATTGCGGCATATTGTCCGGGAGTATACCCGGGAAGCCGGGGTTAGAAACTTGGAAAGGGAGATTGCCAGGATCTGCCGGCAGACAGCCAGGGAAGTAGTGAAAAATAAGGATTACCAGATTAATGCCACCCGCAGTAACCTGCACAAATATCTTGGGCCCCCTCGCTTTCGTTTTGGTTTGGCAGAAAAAGAAAATGAAATAGGCGTGGCTACCGGGGTGGCCTGGACAGAAAGCGGCGGGGATGTTCTTGCTATCGAGGTAAACCTGATGAAGGGCAAGGGCAAGCTAATTCTCACTGGCAAATTAGGCGAAATCATGCAGGAATCTGCCCAGGCAGCTCTCAGTTTTATTCGTTCAAGGGCACAGTCCCTGGGTATTGATCCAAAATTCTATGAAGAGTACGATATTCATATTCATATACCAGAAGGGGCTATACCAAAGGATGGGCCTTCTGCCGGCATTACCATGGCGACGGCAATGATCTCCGCTTTGATGGGTGTTCCAACGGATCGTTTTGTGGCCATGACCGGTGAAATAACTTTGCGGGGAAGGGTTTTGCCCATTGGTGGTGTAAAGGAAAAAATCCTTGCTGCCCATCGTGCCGGCATAAAGGTTATGATCATGCCAGCCGATAACAAGAAGGATCTGACGGAAATCCCCAAAAATGTGCGCCGGCGCCTTGAATTTTGCTTTGTCGATCATATGGATCAGGTATTGGAAAAGGCTTTGTTAAGGGAAGAAGCTAATAAAGAGAGCCAGGGGGAAATGGAAGAAGAGAAAAACAATGAAAGTGAAAAAAGCGGAGTTCTTAAGGTATGCTAGTCATAAAAAGGACTTTTTAGCGGAAGGTTACCCGGAAATTGCCCTTGTGGGCCGTTCCAACGTCGGCAAATCTTCCCTGATCAATACGCTCGTGGGACAAAAAAACCTGGCCAGGACCAGCAACACGCCGGGGAAAACCCGTGCAGTCCATTTTTATCTGGTCAACGATTCCTTTTACCTGGTTGATCTTCCTGGTTATGGTTACGCCAGGGTTTCACGGCAGATGCAGCAGAAATGGACCTTCCTGATAGAAGAATATTTTTCCAGCAGGGTAAACACACGGGGACTATCCCCCTGTATTAAAGGACAAACACAGGGGGATAGTCCCCGTGTATTGCAATTGATCATCCAAGTGGTTGATCTGCGTCATGAGCCATCTAAGCTTGATAAACAGATGGCGGACTGGATTCACTACTTTTCCCTTCCTGCCCTTTTGGTTGCCACAAAGGCTGATAAAATCCCCCGGGGAAAGAGAGAAAAACAAAGAAAACTAATTGCAGCTGCACTGGAAGCTGATCCCCAGGATATCATCCTCTTTTCTGCCATGACCAAAGAAGGCCGGCAGGAAGTGCTTAGAATCCTCAACCAGGTCCTTAGATCGTTTTTTTCTACAAAATTATAGTTATATATATAAATTAAATCTACATAGCTATTATTTATATTTCCCCGGTAAAGGGATTTCTTCCTTGGCTACAGGACTCAAGGGTTCTTGACAGTAACTTATCCCCCTTGGTAGGATAAAGTGATAAAAATACCGGATTTTTAGGGTTTTTTTAACCTTTTTAACCATATTTCTTCAAAAGAGGGGGTTTAGAAGTGCAAAAGGGGGATCTTGAGGTAGATAGAGGAGATTTAAAAGTGAGGAAAGTGCTGACAACATGCGGCTACTGTGGTTGTGGTTGCAACTTTTATCTTAACGTCCATAATGACGAAGTTGTCGGTGTTACGCCAAAATTAAACCACCCTGTTAGTAAGGGAAAGCTTTGTATCAAAGGCTGGCAGGGGTTTAGTTTTGTACGGCACCAGGACAGGCTAAAAAAGCCCTTAATTAAAAATGCTGCCGGCAAATTTGAGGAAGTAACCTGGGAAAAAGCTTATGATTATATCGTCAAAGGCTTGCAAGGTATTAAAGAAAAATATGGAAGTGAATCCATCGGTGTTTTATCTTCTGCAAGGTGTACCAACGAAGAAAACTATCTTTTAACCAAATTTGCCCGGGCAGTGCTGGGCACTAATAATGTTGACCACTGTGCACGTCTCTGACACAGCCCTACTGTGGCTGGTCTAGCCGCAGCTTTTGGCAGCGGAGCCATGACTAATTCTATAGAGGAGTTGGCACAGGCCGATGTGCTTTTTGTCATTGGTTCCAACACTACCGAACAGCACCCACTGATTGGGATGCGGATTATAGAGGCTGTGCAGAAAAATGGAGCAAAACTGATCGTAGCTGATCCCAGGAAAACCAAGCTAACAAATTTTGCGACCATAAATGTGCATTTAAAACCAGGTACCAACTTGGCCTTTATCTTTGGCATACTTAATGTAATTGTTACCGAAGGTTTGGCCAATGAAGAATTTATTGCTGCCAGGACAGAGGGTTACGAGGAATTTAAGGAAAGTATCATGGAGTTTACCCCTGAAAGGGTGGAAGAACTAACGGATATTCCTGCCGATACAATCCGGGAGGTGGCCCGGACCTACGCGGGGGCCCAAAATGCTGCGATTGTTTATGCTATGGGTATCACCCAGCATATGACGGGAACGGCTAACGTAACAGCCCTGGCAAATTTAGCTTTGGTTACCGGACAAATCGGGAAACCATCCAGTGGGGTTAACCCTTTGCGGGGTCAGAATAATGTGCAGGGTGCCTGCGACATGGGTGCTTTGCCCAATGTTTATCCAGGTTACCAGGGTTTGCAGGACGAGGCTGTAGTGGCTAAATTTGCCCAGAAATGGGGCAAAGACCATGCACACGGTGCGGGTTTGACCCTTCCCCAGATGCTGGAAGAAGCTTCCCATGGCAGGATGAAGGCTATGTATGTAATGGGGGAAAACCCCATCATATCTGATCCGGATGCCGAACATGTGGAAGAAGCCCTGGCTAATCTGGAGCTTTTGATCGTTCAAGATATCTTTATGACAGAAACCGCGGAGCATGCGCATGTGGTACTGCCAGCAGCCAGTTTTATTGAAAAAGATGGAACCTTTACCAACACGGAACGTCGTGTACAAAGGGTCAGAAAAGCTCTGGAACCTATCGGTGAAGCCAAAGCCGACTGGATTATTTTGATCGAACTAATCAGGACCTTTGGCCAGGAGGCAAATTATTCAGATCCGGCAGAAATTATGACTGAAATCAATGCTCTGGTGCCAAGCTATGGAGGTATTACCTACGAAAGGCTGGAAGGGGACGGGCTCCAATGGCCATGCCCAAGTATAGACCACCCTGGCACGAAATACCTGCATGAGGGCAAATTCCCCAGGGGCCTGGGTAAGTTTACACCTGCCGAATACAGGCCGTCCGCTGAAAAGGTAGATGAAGCATATCCTCTACTTTTAACTACCGGTAGAATTCAACATCATTACCATACGGGGACCATGACCCGGAGGTCCTGGGCTTTGGACCGGGAATACCCGGATGGATTTATTGAAATACATCCCCAGGATGCCGAAACAATAGGGATTGGGGATGGCGGTAAGGTAAGGGTCCTTTCCCGCCGTGGAGAAATTGAAACAACCGCTGTGTTGACTGATCGTGTTGTGCCGGGGATTGTGTTTATGACCTTCCACTTCGATGATTCGCCGGTTAATAGATTAACCAGCCGCAACCTGGATCCAGTGGTAGGAATCCCTGAATATAAAGTATGCGCAGTTAGAATAGAGGGGGTGTAGTAAATGCGCTGGCTTGCAACAGAAAATTTACAGCCGCTCCTTAAATTATGGTCCAAGGAGTACCGGGTTATGGCACCTGTTGAAGAACAGGATGATGTGACATTGGTCCCATACGATAGTGAAAAATTTACACTTGATTATATTAATTTTTTCCTACCGGTCAAAGAATACCTCTTTGCTCAGAAGGATGAACTTTTTAAGTGGGAAAAGGTTGATGACACAATTCCAACTTCCAGCCCTGGCGAAGGGGATTTCGACCAACAGATCTTATTTGGGATACGTGCTTGTGACGTATATGGTATTGACTATATGGACAGGTTCTTCCAGGGGGAATTTAGGGATGACAACTATGCCCTGCGGAGAGAAAAAACCAGGATTGTGGCAGTTAATTGCGTGGAAGTCGGTCCCAATTGTTTCTGCAAGGCGGCGGGGGTTGGCCCCTTTGCCAAGCAAGATTTTGATCTACTGTTGACACCCATGGATGGAGGATTCATGGTTGAAACAGGTACACCCCAGGCTGAAGAACTAATCGCCATGGCGGAAGGTTTGTTTACAACAACTGAGTTGACCTTAAAGGATAAGGAAAATTTATTAACCTCTGTAGAGGCAAAATTTACTACCCAACCAGACCTGGGTAATATCCACCGGGTTTTGGATGCTTCTTTTAATCATCCTATTTGGGCTGAACTTGCTGAGTCCTGTATCGCCTGTACCGGCTGTACAAATGTATGCCCTACCTGTACTTGTTTTAACGTGGTGGAAGAAAACCTGAATGACAATGAAGGCTGCCGGGTAAAATACTGGGATTCCTGTCAGAGTGCTTCCTTTACCCGTAATGCCGGTAACCATAACCCACGTGATGCAGTGTCAAGGGTTCGCTACCGGGTTTATGACAAAATGAAATATATAGAAGAGCGTTTTGACTTCAAAGGATGTACCGGTTGTGGCCGCTGCATTGATGCCTGCCCTTCGTTCATCAGTATTGTGGATATAGTCGGCAGGCTACAAGAGGACTATGCACAGCTGGAAGAACTGGTAGAAAGTCAAAAGGATAAACCTGTTTTTGACATATCCGTCCGTAAATGGGAGGGGCAAACTAACAGCGTGTATAGGCCACAGGTGGCCGTGATTAAGGACATTATCCAGGAAACGAGGAATATTAAGCGTTTTATCGTCCAGTACGAAGACAAAAGCTTGCACGAAAACTTTAAACTTACCGGACAGTTTTTTGAAATAACGGTTTTTGGTTTAGGGGAAATTGCCATTTCCATACCTTTCGGGCCTTCCCAAAAAGATTACTTTGATTTTTGTATAAAAAAGGCCGGTAAGGTAACTACTGCGATGCATAATCTCAAAGTAGGGGACAAGATTGGGCTCCGGGGCCCCTTTGGTAAAGGTTTTCCTTATGAAGAGATTAAGGGCAGGGATATTCTCGTGGTTGGCAGCGGTGTAGGACTGGCTCCCGTCCGGACTATGATTGTGCAGATCCTCGAAAACAAGGAACAGTTTGGACAACTTGTGGTCATTGCCAGTGCCACCACTTATGAGGGACTTGTTTATAAAGAGGACTTAATTGAGTGGAGTAAAATAGATGGGGTCAGGGTCCTCTATGCCTTAAGTCAACACACAGATAAGGTAGATGCCCATATAGGTTATATTAACGACCTGCTTCCAGATTTAGGTTTGGACTGGGCCAACACAACTTCTGTGGTCTGTGCTTCACCTCGGAGAATAAAAGCAGTTGCTAAAGATTTAATGAAGCTGGGTATGAAGGGCACAGACATTTTAACCTCCCTGGAAACCCATATGCGCTGTGGGGTTGGTAAATGCGGCCATTGTAAGGTTGGTTCCAGGTATATGTGCGTAGACGGTCCAGTTTTTAACTACGAAGAAATGTTGGCTTTACCTCCCGAATTTTAAAAAACCATTTTTTTTAGAAATCCCGTAACGGATTATCTGTTACGGGATTTTTAGTTAATGTTTTTTTTTAAATAACGTCATGTTATAATATTCAGTAGCGCAAAGCGCTTCTCTTAGGCCCTTGAAAGGATGATTTTTTTTGGATGTTCTAACAATTGTTGAAGGATTAAATGAAGCCCAATATGAAGCCGTAACTAATATCCAGGGCCCCCTCCTGATCATGGCCGGTGCTGGTTCAGGAAAAACAAGGGTTTTAACCCACAGAATTGCTTACTTGCTGAAAGCAGGGAA
Organism: Dethiobacteria bacterium; assembly: GCA_050942625.1. Classification (GTDB taxonomy): domain Bacteria; phylum Bacillota; class Dethiobacteria; order DTU022; family UBA8154; genus JBMNNS01. The sequence goes on along the minus strand of JBMNNS010000018.1, from coordinate 16,940 downwards.
GGTCCCACCCTGGCAGATACTGGCTATTACCTTCACCAATAAGGCCGCCAACGAAATGAAGGAAAGGTTGGCAAAACTGGTTGGGCCTGCTGCAATTGATATGTGGGTCAGTACCTTCCATTCGGCCTGTGTGCGTATTTTAAGAAGCCATGCTGGGGAGCTGGGTTTCAGCAGCAATTTTGTTATTTATGATACGGTTGATCAGGAAACCTTGCTCAAACAATGTTTAAAACAACTGGAGCTCGATCCCAAAAATTTTCCTCCACGAAGGATTAGGGCGACGATCAGTAAGGCCAAAAACGAATTAAAAAACGCCCGGAATTTTTCCGAGGAAACAGACAACTATTATCTGGAAATTGTTTCTGGTGTATATACGCTGTACGAAGAAAAATTGGCGGCTAACAACGCTTTTGACTTTGATGATCTTTTGATGAAAACGGTGGAACTGTTGCAAACCAATGAAGAAGTGCTAAATTATTATCATAACAAATTGGCCTATATCTTAGTTGACGAATATCAGGATACAAACTATGCCCAATATTTACTTGTCAACCTTTTAGCGAAGAAACAAAGAAACCTTTGTGTGGTGGGGGATCCGGATCAGTCCATCTATCATTGGCGTGGAGCAGATATCAGGAATATTTTAAGTTTTGAAAGGGACTATCCGGAGGCAAAGGTCATTAAGCTGGAACAAAACTACCGTTCAACTGCCTGCATTCTAAATGCTGCCAATGAAGTTATTAAAAACAACCCGGGGCGAAAGGAAAAAAATCTTTGGACCGACAAACCTGATGGGGACAAGATCTGTCTGATTCAAGCAGAGGATGAACGAGATGAAGCTATCAGAGTTGTGTCGGAAATATATACTCTGAAGTCTTCAGGTAAGAATCTTTATGGAGAAATAGCTGTCCTGTACAGGGCTCATGCGCAGTCGAGGGCAATAGAAGAAGAATTGGTTAGAAATAATATTAGCTATCAGATTTTGGGTGGAACTAAATTCTATGACAGAAAAGAGATTAAAGATATACTGGCCTACCTCAAAATTCTTGTAAATAAAAATGATGATCTTAGTTTTGCACGTATTATCAATGTTCCCAAAAGGGGCATTGGCCCGAGGAGCAGGGCTAGCCTGGAAAAATTTGCACTAGAGCGGGGGATATCACTGTATGATGTTCTTTTCCTTCTTCATGAGGTGCCCGATCTTCCCGGGAGGGCTTTAAAGCAATTGCAGCGTTTTAAGGAGCTCATGAACCGGTTTCATGAAAGACTGGAGAATTCCTCCGTAGAAGAAATTACTTCCCAAATTTTAGATGAGACAGGCTATCTGAAAACTCTCTTACAGGAAGAGACAGTTGAAGCAGAAACAAGGCGTGATATTTTAAGGGAGTTCCTGAATTTAACGGCAGATTATGACAAAAAAACCCCCAATGGCTCCCTGGTGGAGTTTTTGGCAGAGGTTTCTCTGGTTGCTGATGTTGACCACTATGCTGATGAATCGGATAAATTGGTTTTGATGACCCTTCATACGGCCAAGGGCCTGGAGTTTCCGGTAGTTTTTATAACGGGGATGGAGGAGGGAACTTTTCCCCATTTTCGTGCACTTTCAAATGAGCGTGAAATGGAGGAGGAACGGAGGCTTTGCTATGTGGGCATGACCAGGGCAGAAGAAAGGCTATACCTTTCTTTTGCCAGGAGAAGGTTCATCCATGGCCAGGTTCATCCCAGAATGCCCTCCCGTTTCCTGGAGGAAATCCCCGAGGGATATCTTGACAGTTTCCCCGGCAGGGGGAGCGAAACTTTGGGTGGTTACTATTCAGGTAAACAAGCTTTTGGAAGATCAGAAGGTATCTATGATTCAGGAAATGAGCCTGAAAATAACTTTAAATTGGGTGATCTGGTTACCCATGGAAAATGGGGTAAGGGAGTTGTTGTAGAAGTAAAACCAGGGGATACCGTCATTAAGGTAGCTTTTCCCGAACGAGGTATTAAAAGCCTGGATACTATTTTTGCTCCCCTGACGTTATTGTCAGGGAAATAGCGGCCTAAAGTTCACTGTCACCTTACACATTTCTCTCAGGCTTCATGCCCACCGATTTTGGTGGCCCGGTTAAAAAGCATCCCGCCTGCTGTCAGGGAGGAGGATCTGAAAAGGCTAAGAGGACCGTGGCGGTTCCTAATGGAGTCCATTACTTTGCTCAGGGCTATTTTTTTTTCCTGAGGTTCTACCAGGGAAAGTTGAATTTCATGCCAGTCCAGGAGGCCGGCCAGGCTAACACCAAGGGCCCTGACCGGCTGCCGGTTCCAGTGAAGATGAAAAAGTTTTAGAACATAGGCATAGACATCCATTGTGATCGCCGTTGGTGCAGGCATTTTTAGCTGCCTGGCAAAGCCGGTGGGAAAATCAAAATCGGCCCCCCGGCAGTAGACGTTGACAATGCGCCCCGCCTTGCCCCAGGCCCTGACCCGCCGGCAGACCTCTTCTGTAATCTCCAGCAAAACAACTTCTATTTCCTTTTTAGAGCAGTAGTCCCGGGGCAGAGTTATGGAATGGCCAACCCTTTTGCGATTATCCTTCTCATCCCCAGGCGGCTTTATTGTAGAATAATCAATCCCTTGCGCATTAAGCCACAAAACTTCCCCGTTTACGCCCCACCTCCATTTCAGGTTCTCCCTGGGCAACTGTGCTAAATGGCCAATGGTGCGCACTCCAATGTTGAAAAAATTATGCTCCATGCGTCTGCCCACACCAAAGAGATCCCTGATGGGCAGGGGCCAGATATGCTGTGCATAATTTTGGTATGATAATTTGAAAAATCCCTCCCTATTTCTTTTAGCGAAACAGTCACAGGCCATTTTGGCCTGCAGGGGGTTTTCCCCAATTCCCACACGGCAGGTCAAGCCGGTTTCCTCCCGGATATTTTTAATCATAAGCCTGGCCATCTCCTCAGGGGAACCAAATAGTCTTTCACACCCGGTCATGTCTAAAAATTGTTCATCAATGGAGTAGGGGGAAACTCGATCACTGAACCTGGCCAGGATATCCGTAATTTTTAGGGAGGCATCAATGTAGTCCTGCATGTGGGGCCTGATCAGGATGATCTGCGGGCATAGGGCGGTACATTCCCATGCGGCCATGCCAGTTTTAATGCCAAAGGCCTTGGCCTCCCTGGTGGCAGCTAAGACAATACCCCGCCTTTCCTGTGGATTACCACAAACCGCCACAGGCTTTCCCTGCAAGAGGGGGTTCTTGGCGACTTCGACACTGGCATAGAAGGATTCCATATCAACAAGCATGATTATTTTTGTCCGCGGCAAAGCAACACCCCCCATAGAACTGATGTTCTATAATTATAGCCCAGTCCTGGCTACAAGGCAACAAAGTTCACGAATGTAATTTCTGTAAATCAACCTCCCCGATTTTCTCCTTCATAGATAGCAGGTTTTGATTGCCGCCAAGTAGAATTAACCTTTGTACAGCTTGACCTTGGTGAAAATTGGCCGGGGCTATTGGACCCCGGCTTTGTAAATAACCAGGGGATAAAGGAGAGACAAGTATGTTAAAACTCGCCAGGTTTTTTAAACCCTATACCGGCATGGCTGCAGGTGTGTTGGTCTTTGTCTTTTTACAGACGTTGGGAGACCTTTATCTTCCCAATTTGATGGCTCGCATTATCAATGAGGGGGTAATGCAGGGCGATCCCGACAGGATCATGCAAATTGGGGGGGTTATGCTACTAATTGCTGGGGGAGGGGTTATTAGCTCGGTTTTGGCCAGCCTTTTAACCTCTAAAACAGCGGTGGGTTTTGGTACTCTTTTGCGAAGCAAGGCCTTCAGCAAAGTCATGAGCCAACCCCTCTATGAATTTGAGCAGTTCGGCACTGCCACCTTGATTACCAGGACTACAAATGACATCAACCAGATTCAAATGGTTACGATCATGATCCTGAGAATGATGATCAGCGCACCAATGATGGGTGTTGGTGGCATAATCATGGCTTTTCAGGCCAGCAGGCGGCTTACCTGGGCGCTTGCCATTGCCATGCCGGTTTTGGCCGGTGTTGTGGTTTTGATTGCCTCCAAGCTGATGCCCCTTTTTAAATTGGTACAGGTTAAAATCGACCAAATTAACCTGGTTTTACGGGAGAAATTGACCGGTATGCGTGTTATCCGTGCTTTTAATACCTCTGAATATGAACAGAAACGTTTTATGAAGGCAAATGTGGATCTGACTAACAACTATATCAGGGTAAATAGGATCATGGCTTTTATGATGCCTTCTATTATGTTGATCATGAACCTTACTACATTGGCCGTGCTGTGGTATGGAGGGTTTCTCCTTAGTGCCGGTGAGATGGATCTGGGGGCGCTGGCAGCATTCATACAGTATGTGATGATGATTTTAATGTCTACGTTGATGCTGGCCATGATGTTTATTATGGTTCCCCGTGCCCAGGCTGCAGCCGTCAGGGTTAATGGGGTTCTAGAAACCGTCTCGGAAAAAATGGAGACCCTGGAAATAAAGGTTGCTGCAGAGAAGGGCTATCTGGAATTTAGGGATGTAACCTTTGCCTATCCTGGGTCGGAAAGGCCTCTTTTAAAAAATATATCCTTTACAGCACACCCTGGTGAAATAACAGCCATCATTGGGGGTACCGGTGCAGGCAAATCTACCCTGATGAACCTCCTACTCAGGTTTTATGATGTGGACAGCGGCAGCATCCTGTTGGGAGGAAAGGATATCCGGGAGATACCTCTTGGGAATCTTCGTGCCAAAATTGGCCTGGTCCCTCAAAAAGCAATGCTTTTTACGGGAACGGTCGCTGATAATATAAGGTTTGGTAATGAACAAGCTTCAGACGAAGATATCAGGCGTGCAGCTGAAATTTCACAGGCAACTGGATTTATCAAAAGCAATGAGGACGGTTTTGAATACTGGATTGCCCAGGGTGGAATAAATCTTTCTGGTGGGCAAAAACAGCGCCTCACTATTGCCCGATCACTGGCAAGAAAGGCAGAAATTTATATCTTTGACGATTGTTTTTCAGCCCTTGATTTTAAAACGGATGCCCGTTTGCGGGCGGCCCTGCAGGGGGAAATTGCTCGGGCAATAGTTTTTTTTGTTGCCCAAAGGGTTGGGACTATCATGCATGCCGACAAGATTATTGTCTTAGATGAAGGGGAAATTGTCGGTATAGGGACACACCAGGAATTGCTTGCTGCCTGTGATATTTACCGTGAAATTGTTTTCTCACAGCTGTCCAGGGGGGAAATTGCATGAAAAAACCCAGGAAAGCACCCAGGGATTTTAAAGGGAGTTTTAAAAGGCTACTTCGCTATTTAAAACCACATCTCTTTAACCTGCTTATTGTCTTTATCTTGGCCATTGCCAGCACCATTTTTACAATTGCCGCTCCCAAGGTAACCAGTAGGGCGGTTAATAAATTACAAGATGGTTATATGGCTAAAATGATGTTGCAGAATATAGCCGAAATTCAAACCCGTGTGCTGGAACAGATTAGGCATTGGGAGGGGACGAAATTACAAGAAGGGTTTCCCGACCAGCAGGGCTATTATGCAGTAGATCCTGCAATAGACCCTGAAATAAAGGAGGCTGTTGAAAAATTTATTGGGCTTCCTTTGTTGGGTTCGGTGCAAAACGCTACAGAGAAGGCTGCTTTGGTCCGGAAGATAATGGATTTGGGTCCCAAAATAATATTGCATGGAGAGGCCGGTTCACAACAGATTAACCTGACCCAGGAGCAAATAGAGGGGGTCATCAGGGCAATAGAGGAAACTAATGGGGAATATGATTTTCATTATATCAGGGATATCATTTTAATCCTTTTAGGAATGTATGTTTTAAGTGCCTTTTGCAGCCTGGGTATGGGTTTGGTAATGTCCGGGGTTTCGCAGAAAACCGTACGGGATTTGCGCAGGGAAGTTGATCAAAAATTAGCCCGGTTACCGCTAAAATATTTTGATCATCATCCTCACGGTGATATTTTAAGCCGGGTGACCAATGATGTTGATACAATTGCCGCGACCCTGCAGCAAAGCTTAGTGCAGATGATTACCGCCGTTGTTTCCATTATAGGTTATGTAGTGATGATGTTGACGATTAGCCCTATCCTCACGCTAATTGTGCTGGGGACACTACCCCTTTATATTGCAGCCACGATTCTGATAGCCAAGAGGTCCCAAAAGTACTTTGCTGCTCAGCAGCTGGAACTTGGTGAACTTAGCGGCCATGTAGAGGAAATGTATGCCGCTCATAAGGTCGTGAAGGCGTTTGGACGTGAAAAGGACGTTATAGGGAAATTTGAAACTATTAACAAAAGGCTTTATAGCGCCGGGTGGAAGGCCCAATTTGTTTCAGGGATCATGTTTCCGCTTCTAAACTTTATTAGTAATTTGGGGTATGTATGTATCAGCATTGTCGGCAGTATCTGGATTACAAGAAATCTCTTAGGGCTGGGGGATATCCTTGCTTTTATTCAGTACTCACGTTCTTTTACAATGCCCATTACCCAAACTGCAAACATAGCCAACATCATTCAATCCACGTTGGCTTGTGCGGAACGGGTTTTCGAAATCCTGGACGAAGAGGTAGAAATCCCGGATAAAACGGAAGCTAGGGCCCTAAAATTCCCCCAGGGACTGGTGCGCTTTGAAAACGTAAGCTTTAGTTATAAAAAGGATGTACCTCTCCTGCAGAATTTTAACCTGGAGGTTAAAGCCGGGCATACTGTAGCAATCGTAGGACCAACTGGAGCCGGCAAAACTACCCTTGTGAATCTGTTAATGCGTTTTTATGAAATAGATGCCGGGAGGATCACTATAGATGGTATTGACATCAGGGACCTCAGGCGCAATGAACTGCGCAAAATGTTTGGCATGGTTTTGCAGGAAGCTTGGCTATTTAAGGGGACTATTAAGGATAATATCGCCTATGGGAAACAGGAGGCCACCATGGAGGAAATCGTGAAGGCAGCCCAGGCAGCCCATGCCGATCACTTCATCAGAACCCTGCCGGAGGGCTATAATACAGTTTTAAATGAAGAGACCACCAATGTTTCAGAGGGGCAAAAACAGCTTCTAACGATAGCAAGGGCCATCCTGACTGACCCGGCAATACTTATTTTTGATGAAGCAACCAGCAGCGTCGACACCAGGACAGAGGTGCTTATCCAGAAGGCACTGGCCAATCTTATGCAGGGGAAAACAAGCTTTGTGATTGCCCATAGATTATCTACCATCAGGGATGCAGCACAGATCCTGGTCATGAATGAGGGTAAAATTATGGAAATAGGTAACCATGAAGAATTGCTTGCCAGGAAAGGTTTCTATTACGATCTTTATGAAAGCCAGTTTGCCGGAGCCAACTAAGGTTAAAGGTGACAGAAGGTGACAGAAACCAGCTTAATAGATTCTTCATTCACTTCGTTCATTCAGAATGACACATTCGGGGCTTTTTCAGTGGTCTCGGACGGTTCTCCTGTCACTTCTTTTTCTGCCGGTTTTGCAATACTACTATCATATTCATCTTCTTCCCCCATCCCATCCGGGGACGGTTCCTTTTCCCTGACAACTACTTTGGATTTCCAGCGCCCAGTTAGATAATACCCAATGCTAAGAGCCGCTCCCAGAAGCCAACCCAGGGGTATGCCCCACCAGATTCCGTCTGAACCGTACCTTTGTGAAAGGAGGTCTGCCGCCGGGACCCTGACCAGCCAAAGCGAAAGCAGGGTTATCAGCATGGGGATGAAGGTATCGCCGGCACCACGCATGACCCCATTGGTGATGAACATAGTGGAAAAAACAATGTAAAATAGGCCCACAATAACTAAATAACTGGCACCGGCTTCGATAACCTCCGGGTCCGAATTAAACAGGGCGATCAATTGCTCGCTAAAAATAAGGGTAATAATGGTCATGGTTAGTGAAATGAGCGTGGACATACCCAGGGCGGCCAGGTACCCTTTTTTTACTCGTTCCGGCTTTCCGGCCCCCAAGTTTTGCCCAACAAAGGAGGAAACGGCTGCCGAAAAATTTATGGCGGGCATGGAGGCAAAAGAATCGATCCTTGTTGCGGCGGTGTAAGCGGCGACAACAGCAGGGCCAAAGCCGTTTACAATACGAAAAAGAACCATCAACCCGGAGCCGACCAGCATCTGTTGAACCCCGGTGGGTAATCCAATTTTAAGGCTAAGGCGGAAGATATCCGGGCTAAAGTGCATATCCCTGAGGTTAAAGTTAAATAGTTCATGGAAACGGTTTAAATAGTACAACCCAAAAACAAAGGAAAAGCCCTGGGCAATTACAGTAGCCCAGGCAGCCCCAGCTACCCCCCAGTTAAAGACCAGGATGAAAAGGAGATCCAGGACAATATTAATCACAGTGGCGATAATTAAAAAAAACAGCGGGGTTTTAGAATCTCCCAGGCCCCTTAAAATGGAGTTGATGGAATTATACCCAAAAACAGTAATAATACCAATAAAGGTAATGTCCATGTACTGCTTGGCCAAAGGTAGCACTTCCGGAGGGGTTTGCAGCAAAATGAGGACAGGTTTGCTGAGAATCAAACCCAGGGCAGTGATTGTTAAAGAGGCCACAAATAAAAAAATATAGGCGGTATCGATTGTTTTTTTGACCTTCTGCATTTCCCGGGCACCATAATACTGGGCAACTAAAATATTTGTGCCCATGGTTATCCCCATGATCAAAGAGATCAGCAGGAAAATAACCGGAAAGCTTGTGCCGACAGCAGCCAGGGCATTTTTGCCTAAAGCCTGGCCCACGATAATACTATCAACCGTGCTGTAAAGCTGTTGGAAAACGTTGCCTATAAGCATCGGAAGTGTAAATCTAAAGAGGATGCTGGCTTCATTGCCGGTAGTGAAATCCTTCAATATTTTTTCGCTGATAATGGATAACTCCTTTGCAGTTCTTTTTTATTTTATGATTAATTTGATTATAGCGCTAATATTTATAGTACGCAAACTGACAACCGTTCGAAAAAGGAGAAAAAGTAGGTGGCGGCGAAGGGAATAACAAACCATTAGGAAAGGAATGACTTTAGCATAAAATGGAGGTCAAATATAAATATGGGTTGGACGAGGTACCACCTTTAAGCGAGCTGGTTTTTTTAGGTTTGCAGTGGCTGGCGATCATCGTTCCTATTGTGGTGATTATGGGAAATATAGTGGCCGGCTTGCATTTTAATGAACCAGCAGGGCAGATCACCTATATTCAAAAAATGTTTTTTATTACTGGAATTTCCCTTTTGGTTCAGTTGTTATGGGGTCACCGGCTGCCGCTGGTGGTAGGCCCGGCCACAATACTCCTGATCGGGATCGTTTCTGGCCGGGGAAGCGGGTTTGGTGCCGTCTATACCGCTATGGCCCTGGGGGGTCTCGTCCTTTTTTTGCTAAGTGTAGCGGGGTTATTCAACCATCTTAAAAAACTTTTTACCGCCCCGGTTGTAGCCACCATTTTGATCATGGTTGCCTTTACCCTTTCCCCCATGATCCTCAATCTTATTACACCCCCTGCTGCACCGGGGCAATACCCGGTTAATATATGTTTTGTTCTGGCTTTTGTGCTCGGCATCTTTGGAGTTAGCAGGCATGTAACCGGTTTTTGGAAGTCAACGCTGATCATGTGGGCCCTGGTAGGAGGAACAGCCATATATTGCCTGTTGTTTCCCCAGGAGTTTACAAGTGCGGCTGCCGTTCAGGATACAATTACAGCGGGCTTTTTACTAAAAACGGGTTTTAACCTGAGCTTTGAACCGGGGGCCATCCTCTCTTTTCTGGTTTGTTTCCAGGCTCTGGCTATCAACGACCTGGGTTCAATTTATTCTGTAGGCGGTCTCTTGAAACCGGAGGGTATGGCGGGGCGGGTGAGTAGGGGGCTTTCACTAACCGGCATACTAAACGTCCTGGCAGGGCTTGGTGGGGTAATTGGACCGGTCAGCTTTTCCCTAAGCCCGGGAGTGATTGCCTCAACCGGATGTGCTTCACGCTTTGCTCTTGTTCCCGCCGGCATAATTCTACTGGCCATATCGTTTCTACCACCGGTAATTGCCTTTTTAGGCGCTATCCCTGCGGTAGTGGTGGGTGGGGTTTTTATCTATATCATGTGTTCCCAAAAATATCAGGATGACAATAAAAATATCAGGATGACAATAAAAAATAAGGAACACAATAAAAAATAGTTTTTATAAAACCAGACTATTTCACTGGTCTCGATAGTTTTTATAAAACTAGACTATTTCAGTGGTCTCGAACTGTCTCCCCATCATACACTATTTTCATCGGCCCAAAGTCGTTATAACCGCTGTCTTTCGCCAACTTTCTTGTTGACCCTACGGTCGATGATATAATAGTGGCAGTTTTGTTCTGCGACAATGTGTTATAATGAAAATGGAGTGGGGTTATGGAAGGCCGTACTTATCACGAATTGGAACAGGGTTTTTACGAACTGGAGGTGCACAGGGGATGAGGACATCGGTGGATTGTGTTCCCTGTCTTATAAGACAGATTATTACAACATTGAAGGCAGCGGGGGTGAAGGAAGAAGAACATTATGCTATGGTTCAGGCTCTTCTCCCAACAATAGCAGCGCTGGATCCCACAAAAACCCCGGCAGAAAACTCTTCACTGGTTATTTTAGAAACTTATCGTTTGCTAGGGGAAAAGGATCCTTTCAAAAAGGCCAAATCTGAATTTAATCAGCAGGCTTTTACTTTTTATAACAGATTAGAAAAAATAATTCATTTTAATAAGGATCCGCTTCTAACAGCCCTCAGGGTTTCTGTTGCTGGGAATGTTATAGATATTGGGACCAACCCGGACTTTGATGTGGAGGCAAGCATCCGCCAGGAACTGGGACGGGGCTTCCGACGAAGCGACATAGAAGATTTTAGGGAGTTTTTGAACAAGGGGGGCCCCCTGGTTGTGATTGGGGACAACAGCGGGGAGATCGTTTTCGATGTCTTACTGATGGCCCAATTACGTAACTTTACCACAGACCTTTACTATGTTGTCAAAGGCGGACCCATTTTCAATGACGCTACTGTGGTGGATGCAGAAGAAGTTGGGATGAATCTTTTGGCAAAAATAGTGACGACGGGGAGCAACTTCATGGGGGTGGTTCCAGAATGTTGTGGGGAGGAATTTACTACGTTGATCGGTTCAGCCGGTGTTGTTTTGGCTAAGGGTCAGGCTAACTATGAAACCCTGGAAGGAACCCCCTTTGCCGGTGACAAAACCTTTTTCTTGTTGCAGGCCAAATGTCCGGTAATTGCAAGGCATTTAAAGGTAGGGCTGGGCGATTCCGTGCTGGTGCGCAATGAGCCAGCAAGGATGATGGCCGATGATTAGGAAGGCGGAGGAACTGCTTCAACAATATTTTGGTTATTCCACCTTCAGGAGCGGACAGGCCAGGGTGATTGACAGTTTATTGAAGGGCAGCGATACTCTGGCTATTATGCCCACAGGGGCGGGAAAGTCGCTTTGTTACCAGATCCCTTCCATGCTCTTTGCGGGAGTCACGTTAGTTATTTCGCCGCTGATTGCCTTGATGAAGGATCAGGTTGACGGCATGGCCGCCTCTGGCATCCCGGCGACTTTTATTAATAGTTCCTTGCGCCGTGTGGAGGTTTCTAGAAGGTTAAAGCTCGCCGAACAGGGAAAATTTAAACTTGTTTATGTGGCACCAGAAAGGTTGGAACTGCCCGATTTTGAGGAAATGGCCAAATCTTTGAATGTTTCCTTTGTAGCGGTCGATGAAGCCCACTGTATTTCACAATGGGGCCACGACTTTCGGCCCAGTTATAGAAAAATTGCCTATTTTATTGACGGTTTGCAGCAGAGGCCGGTGTTGGGTGCTTTTACGGCAACGGCAACGGGTGAAATACGCGACGACATTATTAACCTCCTTGGTTTTCAGGCCCCTCAGGTTTTTGTGAGCGGCTTTGATCGGCAGAATCTTTTTTTTGGAGTAGTCCGCGGGGAAAATAAAAAGGATTTTGTCCTGGATTATGTTCATAATAACAGGGAAAAGTCCGGCATTATTTATGCAGCTACACGCCGGGAAGTGGATAATGTTTTTGAGCTGTTGCAAGAAAAGGGTTATCCCTGTAGAAAATACCATGCCGGTATGGGCGATCAGGAAAGGAAAGAAAGTCAGGAGGCTTTTATCCACGATGAAGCATTGGTCATGGTAGCTACCAATGCCTTTGGCATGGGGATCGATAAATCCAACGTCCGCTATGTTCTTCATTATAATATGCCAAAGAATATGGAAGCATATTACCAGGAGGCTGGAAGGGCTGGACGCGATGGCGATCCAGGGGAATGCATTATACTGTTTGGTGCCCAGGATGTTTTATTGCAGAAATTTATGATCGAAGAAACCGTTTATTCTCCACGCCGCAAGAAGAATGAATATTACAAGTTACAGAAAATGATTGATTACTGTCACACGATAAGGTGTTTGCGCCGCTATATCCTGGAATATTTTGAAGAAGACGATCTGCCGGAAAAGTGCAACCGTTGTAGTAACTGTAGTGATGACTATGAAATGAATGACATTACCGTGGAGGCACAAAAGATCCTTTCCTGCGTGGTACGGGTGAAAGGACGTTATGGAGCGGGGTTGGTTGCAGAAATATTAAAAGGTTCCAAAAACAAGAAGGTACTGCAGTTTGGTTTTGATAAACTATCTACATATGGGATAATGAACGAATATACGCTGCAAGAAATTAAGGATCTGATTAACCTTCTAACTGCCGAAGGTTACCTGTCTCTGGTAGGGATAGATTACCCGGTGGTAAAATTGGGACAAAAGGCTGTAGCAGTGCTAAAGGGCAATGAAAAAGTCTGGCAGAGGCGGCCTAAAAAAAGGGAAGCCCCCAAAAGTGATCTGTTATTTGAAAAGTTGCGCCGGTTACGCAAAACTATAGCTGAGCGGGAAGGGGTGCCACCTTATATTATTTTTCCGGATAGCACCCTGAATGAGTTTTGCAAATGGCTTCCCCCGGACAAAGATGCTATGCTGAAAGTCAAGGGGGTAGGCCAGGTAAAAATGGAGAGCTTTGGAGAAGAATTTTTGCAGGTGATCAGAGAACATCTTTTTAATAGTAATTTTTAATAGTAATAATTAATAACTTGAATAAAGGAGTGTATAAATGCGAATTGCTATGCTTGGGCCTATTGCCTGGAGAACGCCTCCTTTACACTACGGGCCCTGGGAGAGAGTTGTTTCTTTACTTACCGAAGGACTGGTGGAAAGGGGGGTGGATGTTACCCTTTTTGCCACAGCAGATTCCTTGACGAAAGGAACGCTGAGGGCTATCTGCCCCCGTGGCTATGAGGAAGATCACAGCCTGGATCCCAAAGTTTGGGAATGTTTGCATATTGCCGAGGTCTTTGAGTCTGCAGGGGAGTTTGATCTCATCCACAACAATTTTGATTTTCTGCCACTGAGTTACAGCGGCCTTGTCAATACCCCCATCGTTACTACCATCCATGGCTTTTCTTCGCCCCGTATCCTGCCGGTCTACAAAAAATATAATGGACGTGTCTTCTATGTTTCGATCAGCGATGCCGATCGTTCGCCCGAATTGGATTATATTGCTACGGTTTACCACGGTATAGACCTTGAGAATTTTACCTTCAACCCTGAACCGGGTGATTATCTTCTCTTTTTCGGAAGGATTCACCATGACAAAGGAGCCAGGGAAGCGATTAAAATTGCAGAGCGCACCGGTATGAAACTTATCCTGGCGGGTATTATTCAGGACAGCACCTACTATGAACAGGAAGTCAAACCATACCTGGACGGCGAAAAGATAATCTATATTGGCAGTGTAGGCCCTGTGGAACGCAACAAAATCTTAGGGGGGGCTTATGCCCTTCTTCATCCCATTAATTTCAATGAACCTTTCGGCCTTTCCGTGGTGGAATCCATGGCTTGCGGGACGCCGGTAATTGCTTTCCCGCGCGGCAGCATGCCGGAAATCATTGAAGACGGGGTAAACGGTTTGCTAGTCCCAGATATTGATAGTGCTGTCTCTGCGGTAGAAAAAATAAGAGAGCTTGACCGGCAGCTATGCCGCCAAACTGTGGAGAAGCGTTTTACCAAAGAAAGGATGGTCAAAGATTATCTGGACGTTTATCGGCGTATAATAGATTCTAAATTATGATACCACTATAAAAAAGCCCTTACCCGTTGTAGGGATGGACGAATTATCTAGGCCGACCAGGATGTTTTTTTTTAATTATGTTCCTTTTATAGCAGTATCAAATTTTAATTTTACTACTTAATGGAGGTTTTTAAATGAAAAAGCCCCTTGTTCAAAGGTACCCCGGCAATCCAATCCTGACCAAAGAAAATGTCCCCTATCCGGTAGCGACAGTTCATAACGCCGGGGTAGTCAAGCACCAGGATCGCTATATCATGCTTTTCCGTTCTCACCGCCTGAACGGACGCTCGATCATTGGCCTGGCTAGCAGCGAGGACGGTTTTAATTTTGTTGTGGATCCGAAGCCGTTCCTGGAGCCGGCCACAGAAGAACCTTTTGCCACGTACGAAGAATTTGGTGTGGAAGACTTGCGTATCTGCCCCCTGGAAGGGGAATATTTGTTGACCTACAGTGCTTATTCCCGGCAGGGGGTGAGGGTAGCCCTGGCCAAAACAAAGGACTTCAAGAAAGTGGAGCGCCTTGCCTTCATAACCACCGCAGATTACCGCAATGTTGTCATCTTTCCAGAACGCTTTGAAGGACGTTATGTACGATTGGAAAGGCCGCATACACAGATCACGCCCTGGTCCATCTGGATTTCTTATTCTCCCGATCTGCTCCACTGGGGTGAGGCTCACCTGCTAATGAAGCCGCTGCCCTACCACTGGGATGAAATGAAAATTGGCCCTGGTGCTACCCCGCTGAAAACCCGCTGGGGCTGGCTGCATATTTACCATGGGGTTTTTCCCACTATGGACGGCTCAATCTACAGGCTGGGCGTAGCCCTGCACGATCTGCAGGATCCTTCCAAGTTGTTGGGGGTGGCCGACGACTGGATTCTTCAGCCTGAAGATCCCTGGGAAGTTACCGGCTATGTGCACAATGTGGTCTTTACCTGCGGGGCAGTGGCCGAGGATGATGGCACTCTCAAACTATACTGGGGAGGGGCCGACAGCGTCATGTGCGCCGGAACCGCCCGGATAAAGGATCTTGTCGAACTCTGCCTGCATAACCCCCGGCCACCGATTTTGTAGGTGAGGGGTGTCAGAGACAAACTAACTAAAATCAAGCCTTTTTTTTCCTAAAAAAGAAATATAAAAACATAGTTTCAATAATAACGATGGATCACTTTTTTTCTATGTATAAAGTGGACGTTATCTGGTAAAAAATAGCCAACTCTTGCAGTAGCGTTTTTTCCCGAAAAATTTGTGGAAAATAATTTTTGTTTTAGCTCTAAAAATGTTAATTTTTTTTACGTTTTGCCGATAAATACAAAACAAGCAATGGAATTATAGTAAAGGAGCTAAGAACAAAATGCCTAAAATTGAGTTTAATAGCATGGGTCAACGAATTACAACATTTGTCATTATTATTCTTTTGGTGGTTTGTACTGTGGTAGGAATAGTATCTTACAAAATGTCTGCGAATGCAATTTTAAACGAGGTAGAACAAGCATTGCTAAATTTTTCAAAGCAATGTGCGGACAACATTATGGCTGATATTGAAAAAGAACTCGATATTATGGAAATAATAGGTCATTTTGATACCATAGCTTCTCCTGAGGTGGAAATAGACGAGAAACTCGCCATTCTTCGTTCAGAAATGGAAGTAACTGAATTCCGGAACATGGGTATTGTAGATACTGAAGGAAACATGACCCTTTCCAATAATCAAAAAATAAATATTAGTGACAGGGAGTACTTCCAGAGGGCCTTAAGAGGAGAGACATGCGTTGGCGACCCTATCTTTAACCGTGAAGACGGTTCGTTTACTGTACCGTATGTAAACCCTATCCATGAAGGTGATACAATATACGGTGTTCTAATTGGAGACAGGGATGCCAACTTTTTAAGCAGTTTAACCGATGAAATGGGATTTGGAGAAAGAGGATATGCCCTTATTGTTAATTCGCAGGGGCTTATTATAGCCCATGATAACAAAGATTATATTTACAACCAAGTTGATTTTCGTGAATTGGCGAAAAACAACCCTGAATATAAAGGATTGGCACAGGTGATAGAGAATATGGTAGCCCAGAAGCACAACATTGAGGAATATCGCTTCGAAGGGGAAAACAGGGTGATAGGTTACCATCCCATAGGTGATACCGGGTGGAGCCTGGCCATAGACTCTTTCAAAGATGAGATTCTGGCTGGATCAATAAAATTAAGAAACATAATCTTGGCCCTATCCCTGGGAACCATTGTTTTGGGGGCAGTATTTTCTTTATGGATGGGGCGTAAGAGTTTTGCTATTATCGAAGAAGCCGAGCAGTTTGCTAATATCATGGCAGACGGAGATTTTTCTGCTGTGGTGCCCGATCACGCGCTCAATAGGAAAGATGAAATTGGTAGTATGGCCAAAAGTTTTGACCGCATGCAGAAGTCCTTAAAGGAAATGTTTTTTACCGTTAAACAAGGGGCCGACAAAGTTCATGCATCCAGCGAAGCACTGGCTTCGTCATCTGAAGAAATGAATGCCGGCCTGGAAGAAGTTTCGGCTTCTGCCAACGAATTTGCCGGCACTGCCCAGAATTTAAGCGAAAGCTCCGATGAAATGTACAAACTTGGTACTCAGGTTTCCAAAAAAGCCCAAGGTGGCTACGAAGCTGTAGAAAAAGCCGTTTCTCAGATGGAAGAGATCTCTAAAAGTGTTGCTGAACTCCAGGAAAACGTTACTTCACTAAACAGC
>JBMNNS010000017.1:0-25442 GCA_050942625.1 Dethiobacteria bacterium | reverse complement strand
AAGGGATTTATTTGTTTGGTAACACTAAAAAAAGTTTATTCAAGAAATATCAGGGATAAAACAGCCCTGTTAATGGGGAAAAACGATCTAGTTTTTTTCTGTTTTCTCACCTGCAGCTAATGTTTCCATTGCCTGCTCTTTTTCCTTCTTAAAGAAAGCCAGCTTATCTTCCTCTTTTCCTTTTTTAACCACAATAGTATCACCAGCAGTAAAATTGCCTCTGAGCAACTCTTCAGAGATGCCATCTTCCAGCCTTTTCTGGATCACACGCCTTAAGGGACGGGCACCATAGGTAGGATCAAACCCTTCTTTGGCCAGAAGTTCCTTGGCATCTTTGGATACTTCCAGTTCCAAACCATAATCTTTAATCCGTTTAGAAATTTCATTCAACATTAGTTCTACTATCTGTGAAATATCCTCTTCCGTCAGTGATTTAAAAACGATCAGTTCATCCACCCTGTTTATAAATTCCGGGCGAAAAGTTTTCCTGAGTTCTTCAAGCAACATATCTTTCATCTGTTCATAGGTTTTGTGGGCATCAGCAGGTCTGAACCCCATGGTCGGCTGTTTCTTAATATAGTTGGCTCCTACGTTGGAAGTCATGATAATAACCGTATTGCGGAAGTCAACTGTCCTACCTTTACCATCGGTTAAGCGACCGTCCTCTAAGATTTGCAGTAAAACGTTAAAAACATCAGGATGTGCTTTTTCTATTTCATCTAAAAGAATGACACTATAGGGTTTGCGGCGTACCTTTTCTGTCAATTGTCCGCCTTCGTCATAACCTACATATCCTGGAGGTGCTCCTACAAGCCGGGCAGTGGTATGCTTTTCCATATATTCCGACATGTCTAATCTGATCATGTCGTCTTCATTGCCAAAAAGGGCCTCAGCCAGGCTTCGTGCCAGCTCCGTTTTTCCTACACCGGTGGGTCCCAGAAAAATAAAGGAACCAATGGGGCGCTTGGGATCCTTAAGGCCGGCCCTGCCACGGCGAATAGCCCGTGAAACAGCCTGGACAGCTTCGTGTTGTCCAATGACTCTTTCATGTAGAATTTCCTCCATGCGCAGCAGGCGATCTGCTTCCTCTTCAGCAAGTTTTTGCACCGGTATTCCTGTCCAACTGGAAACAATATGCGCGATGTCCTCTTCCAAAACCACTGTTTGATCCGAAACTACTTTTTTTTGCTCCCATTCTTTTTTTAACTCGTTCAGTTTAGCCCGCAGCTGTTGTTCCTTATCGCGCAGCTGGGCTGCCTGCTCAAATTCCTGGTTCCGGACTGCAGCTTCTTTTTCTTGCCTGATATTGGCTACCTTTTCTTCCATTTCTTTTAGATCGGGCGGGGCCGTATAATTGCGAAGCCTGACCCGGGAAGCAGCCTCGTCGATCAAATCAATGGCCTTATCGGGAAAATACCGGTCCTGAATATAGCGATCTGCAAGGTAAACTGCAGCTTCCAGGGCCTCATCGGTAATCTTTACGCGATGGTGAGCCTCATAACGGTCCCGTAAGCCTTTTAAAATCTCCAGGCTTTCGTCCCTGGAAGGTTCTCCGACCATAATAGGTTGAAAACGCCGTTCCAAAGCAGGATCACGTTCTATATATTTACGGTATTCATCCAGGGTGGTTGCACCAACAGCCTGCAGCTCTCCTTTTGCTAGAGCCGGTTTGAGGATATTGGAAGCATCTATAGCACCTTCTGCAGCGCCTGCACCGATAATAGTGTGCAGCTCGTCTATAAAAATAATCACGTTCCCTGCCTGCTGAAGCTCAACCATCAATTTTCGCAAGCGCTCTTCAAATTCGCCCCGGTATTTTGTACCAGCCACTACAGCAGCCAACTCCAGGGTTACTACCCTTTTATCACCCAATATGTCAGGCACTTTACCATCTACGATGCGCTGTGCCAGACCCTCAACAATTGCTGTTTTTCCAACACCTGGCTCCCCAATCAGGCAGGGGTTATTCTTAGTTCGTCTGCTCAAAATCTGAATGACCCTTTCAATTTCCCGATCCCGGCCAATGACGGGATCAAGTTTGCCCTCCCTGGCATACTTGGTAAGGTCACGTCCAAAAGTATCCACTGTAGGAGTCTGCGGGACATTTTTACCACCTTGCCCCGAGCCTAGCTGGGATCCACCACCCAACAGCTGAATTACCTCCCGGCGGGCTTTTTTTAGATCTACCCCTAAGTTTGTCAGTACCTGGGCCGCAATACCTTCGCCTTCCTTTAAAAGCCCAAGCAGAAGGTGTTCGGTGCCTACATAGTTATGGCCAAGGGCTTGCCCTTCCTCGATAGCCAACTCAATCACTTTTTTAGCCCTGGGGGTATAACTAATACCCTGGGGCCTGGCTTTCTCACCCTTGCCAATTATTTTTTCTACTTCAGAACGCAGTTTGGGTAGCTCCACACCAAGGTTTTGCAAACTACGAGAAGCGATGCCTGAGCCTTCACGAACAAGGCCCAGCAAAATATGCTCAGTACCAATAAAATTGTGATTTAACCTTTTGGCCTCTTCCTGGGCTAACACCAAAACCTGTTGTGCTCTTTCCGTAAATCTACCAAACATAAACAAGACTATAACACTCCTTTCATCAAATAATAACTATTTGTTTTGTTGTTCATTGCGAGACAGATATTTTTGAATCTGGGCAGCCCTTTCCAGGTTCCTTTCATAGCTGTTCAATGTTCTGCCCTTGAGATATTGCAAACATCCTGGACGAGTCAATATTAAAAGCTCGTTCAAAGTTTTAACACTAATCCCCTTTATAAGCCCTAAACCTACACCCAGCCGGATATCAGAAAGAAGCTGCATGGCCTCCTTGGAACTTATTAAACGGGCATACTTTAGGGTACCCAAAGCCCTTCCTGCACGATCAGCCAGCCTTTCCCGCCCTTTGTTTAATAGATGTTCCCGTGCCTTTTTTTCCTGGGAAATAAGTTGCCTTGTTACCCCATACAAATTTTGCCAAATTTCTTCTTCCGTCTGCCCTAAGGTTATCTGGTTGGAAACCTGAAACAAACTGCCGGACATCTCCGTTCCCTCACCATAAAAACCCCTTACAGCCAGCCCAACCTGATAAATAGCTGCCAGAATCCGCTTTATCTGTTCGGTGATGACCAGAGCAGGTAAATGCAGCATAACAGAAACACGCAATCCAGTTCCTACGTTTGTGGGGCAGGCAGTTAGATAACCATAGTTTTCATGAAAAGCATATTCAATATGTGCTTCCAGCAAATCATCATAGCGAGAAGCCTCCTCCCATGCCTTTTCCAATTGCAACCCTGGTAAAAGACACTGGATCCGGAAATGATCCTCCTCATTAACCATGACACTCACGGTTTCATCTTCCCTGAACATCAGTGCACTAAAACGGGCTTCCTTAGCCATTAAAGGACTGATTAAATGTTTTTCAACCAGCACTTGCCGATAAACAGGAGGAAGGGAGCCCAATTCCAGAACCCGGAAATCAGAAAGAGCCTCCTCCTTTTGCAGGACATCTCCCGCTAGCTGCAGGGTTTTTTCCCTTTGCTCATCAGAAGCAAGGGAGGGAAACGGGAACCCCCTGATATTGCGGGCCAGCCTGACACGGCTGCTGATCACCATATCAGCTTCTGGACCTGTTGCTGCCATCCATTTGCTTGTAATATTACCTCTTCTTTGCTGTTCTAACTTATTTTCCTCACTGTCCCCTTCGAATATTTCTTCCAGGGGTATTTTCCCCTCATATTTTGTTTTGTCTGAAATAGGTTTTTCTTTTTCACTCATTGTTTGTCATCTCCAGAAGATACATGTTTCTCTAGTTTCCTTATTTCATCCCTAATACGGGCAGCCTCTTCAAAGGCTTCTTCCTCAATTCTTTTTTGCAGCTCTTCCCTTAAACTTTCAATTTCCTTCTTTTGTTTTAGATATTTCCCCGCCCTAACAGGAAGTTTTCCAATGTGCCGTTGATTACCATGGAGACGTCTTAACAATGGTATCAGATTTTCACCATATGACTTGTAGCATTCAGCACAGCCAAAACGGCCGATTTGTCCAAATTGATCGTAGGTTAAACCACAATCAGGGCACTGCATACTTCCGGCAGGGGGGGTATGGACAAATTTCCCACCTGAGGGCATCATTCCAATGATACTAGAAAAAAATTGTTGTAAGGGAAACTGACCTTCAAAAGGAAAATCCAAATCGCCTTTTTCTGCGGCACAACTTTCACAAAGATATATCTCAGTTTTTTTACCATTGATAATTTTGGTAAAATGGACGGTTGCTTTCCTTTTTTCACAGTTTTGGCATAGCATTGTTTTTTAAACCTGAAAGCGCCTGATTTTCATACTTTAGCTCCAGGCCTGTTCACCCCCTTATTTTTAGAGTTAAAAAGCAAATTTCAGTAACATTAAAAACATATCCTTCAAAAGGCAGGTTCTTAGTTTATTTTTCAGTAAATCATCTTCAATAAATTCTATACTATTTAAAGAAGCTTCCATAATTTTTGCTTCCCTTAACGAAATATATTTTTCCTCATAAAGCCTTTGCACAAAACCTTTAGCCCTGGCATCACTGACATAATCCGTCAAAATCTCCTGAAAAAATTCGGCAAGGTGGTTTTCTTCAAAGGCATCAAGCTTTTTAATGCGAACAAAACCCTTCCCGCCTCTTTTGCTCTCCACCAAATAGCCTTTTTCCATGGTAAAACGGGTTTCCAGGACATAGTTTACTTGCGAAGGCACACAGCTGAACTTATTTGACAATTCCTTCCTTTTAATATCAATATAACCTGAAGCACTAAGGGATAAAAGCTTTTTTAAATAATCTTCCATTTTATTAGCCAGACTACTCATTTTTCTTCACTCATTTCAAGTATTAACCTCCGGCCGTTTTCTAAACCTGCCCATTGGTTTGACTATCTTTGACCTTCAGTTAACATCATTATAACCTTTTAGCCCACTATTTATGCAAACATCAATAACAGCATCCTTTGACAATAAAGGCCCCCCTGTTATTGAAACCGTAGGAATACCTGGCAATTTCAAATGATTTTGTGCATAAACTTAAAAATACATTTGTGTTCCTAAATTTTCCTGTTTATTTATTCACAATTATAGGCTATTATGATAAAATAAAGTATATTCTAAATTGACTGCTTGTTATTTTCGCTGCCAGTACAGGAGGGGAATAAACAACTTAAATTTGCTTATGATATGAAAAGCAAGCCTAGTACTCATAAATCAAAAATATACGGTACGGGCCTTTGTCCGTAGTGATCCAAAAAGGAGCATAAATAAAAAATGAAAATAATAAGCTTCCAGGATAAAAAAAGGAAGAAGATCGAAGATAACCTAGAAAGATTTCAGGAACATTTTTGGGAATGGGTTTTTACCCACCGCTGGAAGCCCTGCCCTGAATGTACTTCGGAACTGCTGCTCTTTTGGGGACAGGAACACCTCTGGTCCAAGCTTTGCAGCGTTTGCTGTTCTTATTTTTATTATTACCAGGTACTTTACGTCCGGGCCCTTAAAACTGTTTGCGAAAGGGGGAGAAAAATTCCAACATTTCAAGAATTGGAAACATGGTACTTTGAACAGGAACACTAAACAAGAGAAACTATGCTATGTTTTATAAACCATAGTGCAAATATTTTGTTCTAAAGTTTAGGGGAAACCGTAAAGATACAGTACTTCAGGTTTCCCCAATGAGTTTCAAATTCTCTACCACCAGCCAAAGCCCTTCACGGTCCCGGGAAGTCGAAACCACTGAAATAGTCTATAGCATTACACTTTTTTCTATCTTTGTAAAATTCTTCTGGCTTGCTTCACCTTCCAAACCAGCTTCAAGTATACCTGGAAGAGCACTTAATTCTCCTAGTAAATAGTCGGCACTGGCTTTTGAAGGCATACACAAAAGAAATTCTATGGAAATTACCTCTTTCTCATGGGACTCATCATATTCAGCCTTACTCAATGTAACCTTGACAATATTGATACCCTTATCGCCAAGTAAGCCGCCAACCTTCCCCAGAAGTCCCGGGCGATCAAACCCCCTGATCCAGAGGCGACGATAACGTTTCAAACGTAAAAACGTATTTTCCAAACTTCCCAACAATAAAAGACTAACCAGCACCGCCAGGGTCGCCAAAGCTGCACCGGCATAAAATCCAACACCAATGGCAAGGCCAATACCGGAAACAACCCAAAGGCTGGCGGCAGTGGTCAAACCGGTAATTGTATTTCCATGACGCAGAATTGTTCCGGCCCCCAAAAATCCCACCCCGGTTACCACCTGGGAGGCAACACGAGAAGGATCCAACCCGGTGCCAACCCCTAGCTCCTGATAAAAACCATGCGACGAAACCAACATAACTAAAGCAGAACCTACGCAGACGAGTATGTGGGTGCGGAAACCCGCAGGACGGTTATGGCGTTCACGCTCAAAACCAACTATGCCTCCCAGCAAAACTGCTAAAACAAAACGCAACACTATTTCAAGATAAGTAATTTCCCCCATAGGGATCAGTCCTTTATTTTGTATTAATAATAAGGCGCTTTTAAATATTAAAAATATTTGTTAACTTATATTTTAATCTTGAACTCTTTCTTTGTCAACTTCAAATGAAGGGGTTGTCTAAAACACAGGGGGTTATTTACAATATTTTTGAAGGTAAGTGTGAAGTAAAGCAAGCAGTAATAAAGTTAGAAAAATTAATCGAAGGCAAAACAAAAATTAGAAGATTGAAAAATAAGAAAAGGGAAAATGGCTGGAAACCAGGAAAATCCTAGTCTCCAAGATAGGCCTTTTTCACATCGCTATTTTGCAATAAAGAAGAAGTTTTATCATGCAATACGATACGGCCTGTTTCCATCACATAGCCCCTCTGGGCTATACCCAGGGCCATCTGTGCATTTTGTTCAACCAGAAGGATTGTAGTTCCTTGCTTATTAATGTCTTCAATGATTCTAAAAATTTCCTTTACGATCATGGGAGCAAGACCCATGGAAGGTTCATCAAGAAGGAGCAGTTTGGGACGGGACATGAGCGCACGCCCCATGGCAAGCATCTGCTGCTCACCACCACTTAAAGTTCCTGCGGGCTGTTTTTCTCTACCCTTGAGCTGTGGAAAAAGTTCAAAAACCTTCTCCATATCCTTTTTAATTCCTTCCTTATCTTTACGGGTAAAGGAACCCATATCCAAATTTTCACGCAAAGTCAGCTGAGGAAAGATACGCCTTCCCTCCGGAACGTGTGAAATACCCATTTTTACGATTAAGTGGGGGGCAAGGCCGCTTATTTTTTGTTCCCGGAAAAAAACACTGCCTTCAGCCAGACCAAGCAACCCAGAAATAGTAAGCAGGGTAGTTGTTTTTCCGGCCCCATTGGAACCGATCAAACATACTATTTCCCCTTCTTTTACTTCCAAGCTAATCTTGTCCAAAGCTCTAATATTGCCATAATAAGTAGAAACATTTTCGACCTTTAACAATACAGTGATGCCCCTCCCTCACGCAATATCCCCCAGGTAAGCACGGATGACTGCTTCATTATTTTGTATTTCCCGGGGGGTACCTTCCGCTATCTTTTTGCCATGATCTAACACAGCTACTTTTTCGGAAATGCCCATGACCACTTTCATGTCGTGCTCAATAAGCAAAATAGTTTTATTCATTTCATCCCTGATGCGGGAAATAAGTTTCATTAAACTATATGTTTCATAGGGATTCATACCAGCAGCAGGTTCGTCCAATAATAAAAGCTTTGGGTTTGCCGCCAGCGCTCGTGCTATTTCCAGGCGCCTTTGCTCTCCATAGGAAAGGTTGCTGGCCCATTCATAGCTTTTATCCTCAAGACCCACAAAAGCTAATAATTCCATACCTTTTGTTTTCGCCTTTTTTTCTTCCCGCTTATCGGCCGGGCGGCGCAAAACTGCTGCAAGGAGTCCCCCCTTTAAGTTAACGTGCATCCCAATCAGTACGTTTTCCAGGACACTCATTTGTCCAAAAAGCCGTATGTTTTGAAAAGTCCTGGCAATCCCTTTCTCAGTTATTTTATAAGGTTTTAATTCGTTTGTTTTTTCATTGTTAAAATAGATTTCACCTTCAGTAGGTTGGTAATGACCTGTTATAAGGTTAAAAAGGGTTGTCTTCCCTGCCCCGTTAGGGCCAATAAGGCTCATAATTTCCTTGTTCCTTATAGAAAGGTCTACGTTGTCCACTGCTTTCAAACCACCAAAACTACGGCCAACGTTTTCAACCTTCAAAAGAGACTCACCGTTAGTTCCGATCATCCTTGTTACCTCATTTCTTGAATCGAAAATTACTATTCAACACCCTGATCCTAATCTCTATCGATTTATCCAGTTATCACCAGGTCGTTATTCTAACTTCCGATCCTGTGTTCCTGCCCCTTGTTTTCTTATCCCTGGAATACGTAGCAAAAACTTCCCTTTGTTCATTTGAAGACCACCTACCTTGCTTGCTCCTATCAATCCTTCCGGCCTGACTCTCATCATAATTACTAAAATAGCGCCATAAAATAGCATTCTGTATTCTGCACTGGCGCGCAAAAGTTCGGGAACAGCAGTAAGGGCTACTGCGCCAATAATCGCCCCCAGCATATTTCCCATCCCACCAAGTACCACCATACAAAGATGTTCGATAGAACGCATAAAACCAAATACGTTAGGGTGAATATAGCGGAAGTAATGGGCAAAAAGCCCCCCGCCAAAACCAGCAAAAAAAGCACCAATCCCAAAAGCTATAGTTTTATAATAAGTGGTGTTAATCCCCATGGATTCAGCTGCTGTTTCGTCCTCCCGAATAGCAACAAAGGCTCTGCCAAGGCGTGAGTTTATAATGCGTTTCAGAATAAAAAGTGTAAAAAGGGCTGACAACATAGCCCACAACAGTGTTGTTTCCTTAGGGATACCCCTTAGCCCAACAGCCCCGCCGGTAATTTTAAGATTAAGAAAAATAATACGGACTATTTCACCAAGACCAAGGGTAGCAATAGCTAAATAATCCCCTTTCAGCCGCAAGGTAGGAAGCCCGATCAATATCCCAAAAATAGCTGCTACAAGTGCACCCAAAAGAAGGGAAAAAATGAAGGGAAGACCAAGCTTCAGGGTAGCCAAAGCCGAAACATAGGCACCCAAACTCATAAAAGCGGCATGCCCAATGGAAAGTTGGCCCGTATAACCTACAATTAAATTAAGGCTTAAAGCCATGATAATATTAATTCCAATTAAAATCAAGATCTGTAAATGATACGCGCTGAGCACTCTACTATTCACCCACTTCCTACATTGCAGGACTCCAATAAATATTTGCTCATCCCTGGTTACAAAACTTCTATAAAATGCCCTTTCACTGC
Organism: Dethiobacteria bacterium; assembly: GCA_050942625.1. Classification (GTDB taxonomy): domain Bacteria; phylum Bacillota; class Dethiobacteria; order DTU022; family UBA8154; genus JBMNNS01. The sequence goes on along the minus strand of JBMNNS010000017.1, from coordinate 16,079 downwards.
TTTAAACCTTTTCCTGCGTAAAGGTACCCCACAGACCAGAAGGCTTAAAAAGAAGAACGAGGATAAGAATAGCAAAAGCTGCCGCATCACGATACTGGGAGGAAATATAAGCTGCAGCAAAGACCTCAGCCACACCAAGCAAAAGCCCCCCTAACATAGCTCCCGGGATGCTCCCAATCCCCCCCAAAACAGCAGCAACAAAACCTTTCAAGCCCGGCATCAACCCCATCATTGGCGTAACAGTTCGGAAATAAATGCCCACCATTACCCCCGCTGCAGCCCCAAGCGCCGAACCCACTGCAAAAGTAATAGAAATAATCCGATTAACATTGATCCCCATCAGGCTGGCCGCATCTTTATCCTGGGCAGTGGCACGCATGGCTTTTCCCATTTTTGTATTATGAATAAAAAAACTTAATGAAAGCATTAAGAAAAATGAAATGCATAATATGAGAAGTTCTAACCTGGAAATACTTAAAAAGGAAGTCTGATACACTTTGGCCACAAAAGGGCTGGGGAAACTATAAGGGCGGGCGCCCATGATTAAAAGAGCCAGGTTTTGCAAAAAGATGGAAGCACCGATGGCACTAATCAGCGCTGCCAACCGTGACGAACGTCTTAAAGGACGATAGGCTATAAATTCTACAATAACACCCAGCATGGCAGCCAAGCCCATGGCCAGAAAAAAAGCCAGAAAAAAAGGCACTTTGTAGAAGACAACCAAAATCATACCGGCAAAGGCCCCAAACATGTAGATTTCTCCATGGGCAAAGTTTATTAGCATAATAATGCCGTAGACCATGGTGTAACCAAGCGCAATCAAGGCATAGATACTTCCTAGAATTAACCCGTTTACAAGCTGTTGTAAGAACATCTTTCCACCTCGAGAACCTGTACGAAACTAATGAAAAAGCCTAATTTATAAAAAAACTATTCTTATTGTCGTCCTGGCAGTAGCGAAGGATCTTGGATTGAGGCTGTTTTAAAGCTTCTTCATTGTCAGAATGACACGATTTGGGACTTTTTCAGTGGTCTCGAACCTGTACTGTATTCGCTAAATTGACTAAGACTAGAGGGAATAAAAAACAATTTGGAGGAAGGATGGATGAAAACCACCCCTCCCCCGGCTACAATAACCTACCTGATACGTTTAAAGTCCCCATCCTCTACCTGCAGAATGAGAATTTCCTTTAGTGTATCCCCTTCTTCATCAATACTTGTCAGACCTGTAATTCCAGGAAAATCTTTAATTTCAGCCAGGCCTTCCCTGATCTGTTCACTTTCTGTACCTTTATTTTTGATCGCTTCAAAAACCATACGGGCAGCATCATATCCCAGTGCTGCAAACATGTCTGGTTCTTCCCCGTAAGTCTCCTTATAATTGCTGACAAAAGATTGTACAGTGGGGCTGGGATCGCCGGAGAAAAATGCTGCTGTAAAAATGGCACCCTCTATTGCTTCCTCGCCAATTTGTAGCAATACCGGGGAATAAAAACCATCAGCACCTAGTATTTGGGCTTCTATTCCTTGTTCGGCAGCCTGCTGGGCAATTTTAGCTGCTTCTGTGTAGTAGCCTGCAATAAAAATCGCATCTGGGTCTTTTTGCTGGATTGAGGTAAGCTGTGGCCTGAAATGTTCGTCCCCATCCATAAAAGCTTCTACGGCAACTACTTCAGCCAATGAACCGGCAGTTTCCTCAAAGGTTTCCTTCAAAGCCACACCATAGTCGTTGTTGGTATACAAAATAGCAAATTTGCTTAGACCCAATTCCGTTACGGCATATTCTGCCAGCTGTGAGGCTTGAACATCATCTGAGGGACAGTTCCTGAATAGGTATGGATTTCCCACAGTAAGATCAGTAGCAGTGGACGTTGGAGATATAGCAGGCACCTTCCCGTCCATAGCAATAGGTCCGCCGGCAGCAGTTTCTGAACTTAGAACAGCGCCTACGATTACGTTGACCTTGTCCTGGTCGATCAGTTTAGAAAAAGCATTGGCAGCCTTGGACCAATCCCCTTCACTGTCTTCCGCAATGAGTTCCAGGGTTACACCAGGTATTTCCTCGTTAGCGTTGGCTTCCTTGATTGCCAACTCCACCGCATTACGAACACTGATACCATAGGTAGCCGCACCACCCGTCAAAGGACCGACGTTGCCAACTTTAACAACAACGTTTTCCCCCTCGCCAGGCTCCTCGCCATTATCAGGGGGGGATACAGTTCCGGACTCAGTACAACCAGCCCCCATAACCATAGCAAAAACCAACAAGATTGCCATCAGGGATAGAAAAAAAGTTTTTCTTTGCATTATTTAAAGCAAACCCCCTTATTTTATTATTGATGAAAGGTCAATAAAAAACTGGTTTCCTGCTCTTTTTCACCTCGCTTTCCCTGCAGTTTAAGTACCCAGGGCAGACAGAGTTGCCCTGGAGGTTGAAAAATAATATTTATAATTATTCAACAAAATTAGTCAAATACCTTTTTACCCCCAAAAAAAATAAATGAATTGAATAATCTTTATTGTCTTACTAAATCCGGGCCGGAAGGATTGGCCGGGTAGTTATAATGCTTAATTATTGTAAACACCCGCATCGTAGCGGGACCCTGAGACCACTGAAAAAGTCCCGAATTGTGTCATTCTGAATGAACAAAGTGACATTACAGGGATAATACAGAATGATATTACAGGGTGACACTACAGGATGACATTACAGGATGACAATGGCGGCAGTTTTTTATAAAACCGGCTTTTTTAGTGGTCTCGGATCCTTTGGCGATCACTGAGAACGGGGGCAAAAAGATCTCCTTTTTCCTGTACCCTGGGAAGAATGGTTTTTATATTAAAAAGGGAGGGATTTATTGTAGGGGATTGTAGTTCCGGCCATTGCAGGGGGGCGGAAACAGGTGCCCCAGGGTGGGGGCGGGGGGAGTATGGGGCAACAATGGTTTTACCGCGGGCATTTTGCAGGTAATCAAGATAAATTCTTTTGCCACGTTTTGCTTTTGTTCTTTCCAAGGTGGTTACTTCAGGCAATAACCGGTTAACCATTTCGCATATTTGCAGGGCAAAGGCCCTGACATCTTCATAGGTATAAAGGGGTTCAATTGGGAAATAAACCTGGATGCCACTTAAACCCGAAGTTTTGGGATAGGAACGCAGACCCTTTTTTTGCAACAGCTCCTGGAAAACAAGAGCTACATTGCAGACTTGCGAAAAGGGCACCCCCTCCATGGGATCGAGATCAAAGATAACGAAGTCAGGAAAATCCGGCCGGTTGGCAGCAGAAAGCCAGGGATGTATCTCCAGGCAGGACTGATTGCCAAGCCAGGCCAAAGTTTCGGTGCCCGTGCAGAGTATGTAGTTTGTAATCTTTTGGCCATGTTCTATGGGCATGCTTTTTATCCAGGGAGGTGCGCCCTCCGGAAGATTTTTTTGAAAAAAACCCGGCTCTCCAATGCCCTTAGGGAAACGCCTGAAGGAAAGAAAACGATTTTTTAGATGAGGCAAGAGATAAGGTGCTATTTCCAAATAATATTTGATTAGGTGGTATTTGGTGATCCCTTCACCGGGCCAAAGCTCTCTATCTAGATTGGTAATGGCGATCTTTTCCCCATTGATATTTAAGGAAGCGGGCACATTTAAAGAAGTGAGCATTGACAATTTCCCTTTCTTATGTTAGATTTTAAGGAAAATTCCTACATTATTGCCGGAGGTAGAAAAATGAAAAAAATAACCCTGCGCTTTCCTGATCTTGATGAACAGCAAATCATTCAGCAATGTATTGATCTGGCCGATCACTATATCGTTGAAGAACCCTGGGTCAGCCCTCAAGTTGTCTTTAAAGCTGTCCTGGAAACACTGAAAGTCCCTTATGCATCCGAGACATTGCGTGTTTTTTGTGGCTTTAGCGCCGGAGGAGGTTTCGCAGGAAGGCTCTGCGGGGGACTCTCTGGAAGTCTAGCTGCTTTAAGCTTTATTTATGGCAGCGAAAAACCGATGGATAAAGTAACGCACCAACGCTTTGTCGGGGCTGTCCAGTCCAAAGATCTATCACCCGCTGCCAAAGCCCAGGAGTTATTGGATGCATTTCCCGAACTGGCAATCTATAATAAAATGGTCGAAGACTTTAAAGAAAAATTCGGATATACCGACTGCCAGGATTTGATTGCACCATTCAGTACTGACCCCGTTTCAAGACGCAGATTCGGCACTTGCCGCCGGATTGTGAGGGAGGCTGCTGGATTAGTAATGCAGCTGATACTGGACCTGGAGATAAAAAAGATACAGCCGCCCATGGGAGAAAACATTTATAGCCACCTTTTTAAATAACGCTAATCATGGTCAGGCCAAAATTTATAATTTGTGTTCATTAAACAATAAAAATGAGCCGGAAACGCGCGGGGCGCGTAATTTTAAGCCGGGAGTCCACTCGTTAAAGACAACCTGTACCTGATGCAGAGGCTTTATCCACATTATTTTTCTTCCCGGAGAACGAGGAGGATTGCTAAAAGGGGGATGGGAACTGCCGTTCTGCAGACCCCATTCATACCACGCCGCTAAATCCCTCCAACCCAGGCCACTGCTGACACTCCCAATATAATGTAGCTTTCCCTCGGCCTTTTTTTCAACTGTTGCGCCGTCGCCCTCTTGCTCCAGACCCAGGAGCAAAGAAGCAGGGTGCCCATTTTTAAGAGAAATACCCCCAACGTAGGCTTGCAACGTCCGCTCAATCTTGGTCTTAAGCCAGTACGTGGATTTCCGTGGCCCGGGTACATATGGGCTTCCTTTTTTTTTGGCAACTATCCCCTCCATCCCCTTTTCCTTCACCGCCTGTAAAAGGCCTGCACCATCTTCAAAAATTGGCGTTAAATGCAGGGGGCCATCCTCTTTGACAGATCTATGGAGGAGCTCCTGGCGGAATTCCCAGGGTTTATGTAGCAACCAGTCGCCATCCAATAATAAAAGATCAAAGACCATGTAAGAAACGGGAATTTTTTCAACTATGTAATTCCCAACACTGGATCGTTCTCTTTGCATCAGGGTATAAAAGTCAGGCAGGCCTTCCCGAAAAGCAACCAGCTCACCATCCAGGATAAAACTTTTTCTGTTGATTAATTCCGGCAGCACAGCAAGTTCCGGATAAAGTACTGTTTTTTCCTGAAGGCTTCGCCCCTGTAAAAAAATATTTTTGTCTTTACCAAAGGCTAGCAACCGGAAACCGTCCCACTTTACCTGGTAATAAAAACCGGGCCCTTCTTCAAGGTCCGGCCTGGCCTGCGGCTCCATCGGAACAATTTTATGCTCAAACATTGCAGTCTGCTTTTTTACATAATTTGAAGTGGTGGAAGAAACGTCCCGGCATCACAGGCTCATTTCCTGGAAATTGCAGCGGTTTTTTGACGGGGAGAAGATTTTTGGGTTTCTGTTTTTTCACCATTTGGCCGGGTCTTTTCCCTGTCTTTCTTTGCTTTGTCAACACTGGCCTGCAGGGCAGCAAGTAAATCCACTACTTTTTCCCTTTCCGGAGCGGGGGCAACGCTGATTTCCTTACCTTCCACCCGGGCCTCAATGATCTGCAATAATTTTTCCCGATAATGATCGCGATATTTGTGGGGCTCAAAAGGAGCTGTCAAGCTTTGAATCAGATCCTTTGCTATCTGAAGTTCTTTTTCTTTTACCTCTACGTTTTCGGGAATAGCTGGTAGATCCCCGGTGGAGCGCACTTCATCGGGATAAAACATTGTTGAAAGGGAAAGGACATTTCCATAGACCCTGACGACTGCCGGGGTTTCCTTTGTTCTTAAAGTAAGGGTAGCAATAGCAGCCTTCCCTTCCTCCAACATAGCTTTATGAAGAAGGGCATAAGGGCGTCTACCAGGCCCATCCGGGGCAAGGTAATAACTCTTTTGAAAGTAGATGGGATCGATCTCTTTTATGTTCACAAAGTCTTCTATTTCAATCACTTTTTCTTTTTCCCCTGCAGCACTTTTAAGCTCCTCTGCAGTCAAAACAACAAAATGGTCCTTTTCATATTCATAACCCCGCACAATTTCCTCCCAGGGGATCTCCTTTTTACAGTTGGGACATACCCTTTGGTATTCCAGAGGGGTATGACACTGTGAATGCAGAAAACGGAACTTAAGTTCATTGCTTTGGGTAGCGGCAAAAAGACCAACCGGGATATTCACAAGTCCAAAACCAAGGGAACCTTTCCACATTGCCCGCAAAATAAACCCCCCCCTACAAAGTTTATTATCTCCAGCGGGGGGAGTTGTATTCTTGTGCGAGACCACTGAAATGGTTACGATCTTGTTTTTTGCACAGTTACATTTTTTCTACGACGTCATATTCTTTTCCGAAGGTTTCAACGGTGATCTTCTTGATTTTCTGATCCTCTATTGGTTTATCCCGAACATCGCGCTTCACATTAACAATTTTATCGACTTCCTCCATCCCCTCAAGGACCATACCAAAAGAGGCGTAAAGCCCGTCCAAATGGGGAGCTTCTTCAACCATAATAAAAAATTGTGATCCTGCCGAATCCGGCATCTGGGCCCTGGCCATGGAGATTGTTCCCCTTTTATGCCTAAGAGGGTTGGGATGCCCATTTTGGGAAAACTCACCTTTAATATGGTAACCTGGCCCTCCCATGCCGGTACCTTGCGGACAGCCCCCTTGAATCATAAAACCTGGAATAACCCTATGGAATATTAACCCGTCATAAAACCCCTGCCGGGCCAATGTAATAAAATTAGCGACCGTATTGGGAGCAACTTCTGGGTACAGTTCAACCTTAATTGAATTTCCGCTTTCCATTTCAATTGTAACCTGTGGCTTTTTCGTCATCATAACACCTTCATCTTCATTTATAAATTTTTGTCAATAATACTGCTTAAATCCTCTTTTCTGCGAAAACCTACTATAGTTTCTACAAGTTTCCCATTTTTAAATAGAAGCATAGTTGGGATGCTCATTATCCCGTACTGGGATGAACTATTAGGGTTTTCATCAACATTTAGCTTAGCAACCTTAATTTTTTCTGCATAGTCAAGGGCTAAATCCTCCAAAACAGGCGCTACCATGCGGCATGGACCACACCAGGGAGCCCAAAAATCGACAAGCACAGGAAGCTCTGCTTCCAGGACTTCTTTTTGGAAATTGTCATCATTGACATTCACTGTTTCACCTTTCATTTTTAGCACCCTTCAGTAAGGTTGGGCTACCTCCTTCCTTTATTAAATAAACCTTTCAAACCATTGATACCTTTGTAAACCTAGGCCCTCTCCTTGAGGTATTTATAAGCCATTGTGGCGGCAATGGCACCGTCTGCAGCAGCGGTAATCACCTGGCGTAAAAACTTCCGCCTGATATCACCTGCAGCATAAACACCAGGCACAGATGTTTCCATTTCTTCATTAGTAATAATATAACCCTGACCATCCATCTCTAGCCCTTTAAGAAAACCGGTGTTGGGAACCTTTTTCTTTCCAGCATATAAAAATGCACCATCCACCGCTAGCTCAGAAACCTTTTGTTCCTTGACATTTTCAATGGTAATGGAACGCAGTTTTTCCTCCCCGTGAAATTCCCTGACAACCGTATCCCATATAAACTCAACCTTGGGGTTGTTAAGAATTTCATCCTGCAAAGTCTTCACGGCATTTAGTTTGTTCCGGCGGTGGATGAGGATCACCTTTGCAGCCAATTTCGTTAAAAAAAGGGCCTCTTGTACGGCCTCATCGCCCCCACCGATAACAGCCACCGTCTTATTACGGAAGAAAAAACCGTCACAAGTAGCACAGGAGGAAATACCCCTCCCGAGAAGTTTTTCTTCGCCCTCGATCCCCAGGGACCGGGAATATGTACCTGTAGCTACCAGCAAGGTCCGGCCCAGAAATTCACCGGCTGAGGTTACTACCATTTTAGGTGTTTTATCAATAACGACGCTTTCCACCGTAGCACTGATAATTTCCGCCCCAAAGCGCCGGGCATGCTGTTCCAACTTTTCCCCAAATTCAGCCCCGCTAATCCCTTCCGGAAAACCGGGATAGTTTTCTATAAAATGGGTGGAGGCGATCTCGCCACCCAGCAACATCTGCTCCACTATAAGAACATCGAGCCCTGCCCTGCCGCCGTAAATAGCTGCAGTAATCCCCGCAGGCCCCCCTCCTAAAACCACCAGATCATAAATTTTTTTCCCATTTTCCAAAGACATTTTCAATAACCTTCCCGTAAAAATTTTGATACCATATTAGCAAATTATACAATTAAAAGCAAATGCTCCTACCGCTGCAGCGAAATATCCCGAAACCACTGTAAAAGTCCCGAACCCTGTAGCTTGGAATTAAGATCCTTCGCTATCGCTCAGGAGGACAATAACTTGCTCAGGAAAATAACATGCTCAGGATAATAACTTGCTCAGAAGACAATAGCTTGCTCAGAAGACAATAGCTTGCTCAGAAGACAATAGCTTGCTCAGGAGGACATAAAAAATAATTTTTTATAAAACTAGATTTTCCCAGTGGTTTCGAGATGTAAGAACCTCGATCACCGGCATAGAGTTAAAACTTTTTCCGGAACAGGATACTTTAACCTCTGGGTCTTGACACGATCGTACCCCCAATCCATTCGACAAAAGGATTAGAAGGTGATATAATCAGTTTATTATTACCGTAATGATAATTAAGGAGGGTTTTTGCCCCATGAAGAAAAAGGTTGAGGCAGCCTTGGAAAAAATACGGCCTGTTCTGCAGGCCGATGGCGGCGGTGTAGATCTGATCAATGTAGAAGAAGACGGCACGGTTAAAGTTAAACTAACAGGTGCTTGCGGAGGCTGTCCAATGGCTACGATGACATTAAAACAGGTTATTGAACGGTATCTGAAAAAGGAAATACCCGAGGTTAAGGAAGTTGTCAAAATATAACCGGTAACAGAAAATTAGTTAATTATTTTTGGTTAACAACAAATAAGCCGGAAACGTCCGGCTTTTTCTTTTTTGCACCGAAATGGGAGCATAATTACCGGTACTAAACAACAAAATAATTTTTTGGTAAGCGTGCTGCTTTTTGGGGGCCCAAGTTGCTTTTACCGGTTTTATATGGCAAAATAAATGGCAGATCGGCAAATATCCCCGGAAGAGAGGGGACTACTAAATATCCTTCGCCCGGCATTGCGGTGACGGGCTTCTGTTCATAAAATGACCCCATTACTACTTATCCGTTATGGAGAAATTGCCCTAAAAGGCAAAAACAGACCTTTTTTCGAAAAAAGATTGTTACAAAACATTAAAATGGCACTCAGGGGCCTGGAACCTTATCGAGTCAGTTTCCAGCGGGGCCGTTATTTTGTATCCCTCGCGGAGGAAAATATATTCCAGGCCCGCAGAAGGCTGCAAAAAGTATTTGGTATAGTATCCATCAGCCCCGTATCTACAGCAAGGCTGGAGATGGACGATATTTGCCAAAAAGCGCTTAAGATATTAGAACAGAATTACCGCTCTGGAATAAGTTTTAAGGTTAATACCCGCAGGGCCAACAAACTATTTCCTTATCAATCACCCCAGATTAGCGCTACTGTAGGGGCCTATCTCCTGGAAAATAAGCCTGAGCTAAAGGTTGACGTGCACAATCCTGAACTGCTGCTCAACATTGAGATCAGGGAAAAGGAAGCTTACCTGTACAGCGAGGCTTTTGCCGGGCCCGGAGGCCTCCCTGTAGGGGTAACCGGCAAGGGGTTATTACTGCTTTCCAGCGGTATTGACAGTCCCGTTGCCGGCTGGATGGCCTTAAAACGCGGCCTGCAAATAGAAGCCCTGCATTTCCACAGCCCCCCCTTTACGGGAGAAGGAAATATCAATAAGGTCCTGGATCTTTGCCGGGTATTGGCCGCCTACGGCGGCACTATCATCCTGCACTTAGCTTCTTTTACTGCTATACAAAAAGAGATCCGCCTGCATTGCCCTGAGGAGATGCTTATTACCATCATGCGTAGAATGATGGTACGCATCGCTGGACGGTTAGCTTCCATTAGGAACGCCGGGGCTCTTTACACAGGGGAAAGCCTGGGGCAGGTCGCAAGCCAGACGCTGGAAAATATTTCCGCCACCAATGAGGTTGCTACCTTACCAGTATTAAGACCCCTAGTCGGGTTCGACAAGGAAGAAATCATCAACATTGCCAAAAAAATAGATACATATCCCATCTCCATTCGCCCATATGAAGATTGCTGCACTCTTTTTGTTCCACAGCATCCTATTACAAGACCCCGGCTCCCGGAGCTGGAAAAAGCAGAAAACAATTTTGATCACGAAAAATTAATCCGGGACTGTTTGGAAAACATAGAAAGCAGGACCATTACGCCTCATGCCGGCCTTTAATTCAGGGGGAGTTAAAAATGTCGTTGGAAGAAGTATATTTTGACAATAGCGCAACAACCAAAATTTTCCCTCAAGTGCTGCAGGAAATGGCAAGGGTATTAACAGAAGAATACGGTAATCCCTCCGCCCTGCATCGCCGGGGCAGTAATGCAGAGAGGATTCTGAATTCCTCCAGGCAAACGCTGGCGGAATTTTTAGGTGTTAAGGAACGGGAAATCGTTTTTACCTCTGGTGGAACGGAAGCTAACAACCTGGCCATTTTAGGGCTGGCCAGGCGTTATCATAAAAGGGGCAACCATTTGATTACCTCTGCCATAGAACACCCTTCTGTTCTGGAACCCTTTCGGCAACTGGCAAAGGAAGGATTTGAAGTTACTTGCCTGCAACCGGACAGCAGGGGTGTCATCAGCGCCAAAACACTGGCAAAAGCCCTCCGGCCCGAGACCATTCTTGTCAGCATCATGCATGTCAACAACGAGGTGGGTTCCATCCAGCCGCTAACCGAACTTTCCAATGTAATAAAAGCTAAGAATCCCCAGATCATTTTCCATGTTGACGGCGTTCAATCTTTCGCCAGGCTCCCCCTCATCCCCATGGAGCAGGGCATTGATGCCCTCAGCATCAGTGCCCATAAATTTCACGGCCCTAAGGGAACAGGGGCTCTTTACCTGCGTGAAGGACTTCTTCCAGAGCCGCTACTATGGGGCGGCGGTCAGGAAAGAGGCCTTCGATCAGGAACAGAAAACGTCCCGGCCATAGCGGGGATGGCCCTTGCCGCCAAACTTTGCCGGCAGGCAAGGAAGGAAACAATGGATAGACTACAATCCTATAAAAAAACACTTTTCCAGGCCCTGCAGGCTGTTCATCCCTGGATTATCCTCAATGGCCCCTCTCTGGAAGAAGGAGCACCCCATATACTCAACATCTCCTTTCCGGGACTGAAAGGGGAAATTATATTGCATGCCCTGGAAGAACATAAAATCTATGTTTCTACCGGTTCAGCCTGCCAGGCCCGGGAAAAAGCCCAAAGCCATGTCCTAAAAGCCCTGGGCCTTGATGAAAAAAACAGGGAAGGAGCCCTGCGCCTCAGTTTTTCCTATTTCAATACCGAAGAAGAAATGGACTTTGCCGCCGCCAAGATAATTGAAGTAATCACCGAACTGCAGAAATTTGTCTAAGGTTTGGGGGCGTCAGGGGACCTGTGTAGATTATTTTGTAAAAGCTTATTTTTATTTAACACAAAATAAGTTATAATGTATAAAATAATTCTACTGCAAAAAATCTAGCTGATGACACGTAGGGCCAGACGACCCGGACATGTTCATTTTTTTGATGTCAGAGGCAAATAAATCAATTGTTCAAAACAGTAAAAACTAAAAGGAGGTTTTTCGGTGGTTTACCGAGTCTACAACTTTAACCCGGGACCAGCTACCTTGCCCTTACCGGTTCTGGAGCAAGCACAAAAAGAAATCTTCAACTACAAGGATACCGGTATGTCCGTAATGGAAATAAGTCACCGTTCCCCTGTATTTGAAGAGCTGATTACATCCGCAGAATCACTCCTTCTGGAGCTGCTGGGTCTTCCTGAAAATTACCAGGTGCTTTTTTTGCAGGGCGGCGCCAGCCTTCAATTTACCATGGTTCCCTTTAACCTGCTTCCCGCCGGCCGCACCGCAGACTATATTATCACGGGTAGTTTTGCAAAAAAAGCAGCCGAAGAAGCATCCCGCCTGGGTAATATCCATGTAGCAGCCGACACGAAAGGAAACAGTTTCCGCAACATACCCCGCCCGGAAGAAATACAATACTCTGAAAACCCCGCCTATGTGCACATTACCACAAACAACACCATCTACGGGACACAATGGAAATATATACCTGATACGGGGCAAGTTCCCCTTATAGCAGATATGTCCAGCGATATCCTCTCCCGAAAAATTGATATTAGCAAGTTTTCCCTCGTTTATGCCGGTGCCCAAAAAAACCTGGGCCCCTCAGGGGTTACAGCCGTCATCATTAATAAGGACATAGTGGACAGGAGCGCAGAGGATCTTCCTTCCATGCTGAGCTACAAAGTCCTTGCAGAATCACGTTCCCTTTTTAACACTCCACCTACCTATTCCATTTATATTCTTGGGCTGGTTTTAGAGTGGGTTAAAAATAACGGAGGCCTGGAAACGATACAAAAACGTAATGAACAGAAAGCAGCACTTATTTACGAGGCCATTGACGACAGCGGGGGTTTTTACAGAGGCCATGCCGACAAAGAAGACCGCTCCACCATGAACGTTACTTTCCGCCTTTCCAGTGAAGAACTGGAAAAAACTTTCCTGGAAAAGGCTGCTGAAAAGAAGCTGATGGGTCTAAAAGGACACCGCTCCGTGGGCGGGATAAGAGCCTCCATTTATAATGCCTTTCCTCTGGAGGGCTGTGAAATATTGGCACAATTTATGAAAGAGTTTTCAAAACAGAATGGGTAAATAACATTTTTATAATCACACTTTTTAATATGACACAGTATTATGAACAGAGGTGTTAAACAATGCTGTCTGGAAGAGCACTACAAATTACCCCTTCACCAACCCTTGCCATTGATGCAAAAGCAAAACAAATGAAAAGTGAAGGCATTGATGTGATCGGTTTCGGAGCTGGAGAACCGGATTTTGATACCCCTCTGCATATTAAAGAAGCCGCTATTGAAGCTATTAATAGTAATTTCACAAAGTATACCCCTGCCAGCGGCACCCCTGAACTTAAGGAAGCTATCTGCAAAAAATTCCTTAACGACCAGGGTTTGGAATATCAGCCCCAACAAATTGTAATCAGCAATGGGGCCAAACATTCACTATTCAATATTTTCGCCGGCCTTCTCAACGAGGGGGACGAGGTAATCATCCCCGCACCCTATTGGGTTAGCTACCCGGAAATAGTAAAGTTAAACGGGGGCGTTCCCGTCATCGTGGAAACAAAAATTGAAAATAACTTTAAACCTACCAGGCTGGAGCTGGAAAAGGCCATTTCCCCCAGGACCAAGGCCCTGGTTCTCAACAGTCCTAACAACCCAACCAGCCAGGTTTTCCAGAAAAAAGAACTCGAGGATATTGCTGCCCTTGCTTTGAAGGCTAATTTTTATGTCGTTTCAGATGAAATTTATGAAAAACTAGTTTATGGTGATAACAAGCATATTTCCATTGCCTCTCTGGGTGAAGATATTAAAAACCTAACTATTATAGTAAACGGGGTTTCCAAAACCTACGCTATGACAGGATGGCGGATTGGATATTCTGCCTCGGATATCAAGCTGGCGGCGGCCATGTCAAATATCCAAAGCCATGCAACCTCCAACCCAAACTCCGTCGCCCAAAAAGCAGCCTATCAAGCGCTGGTGGGATCCCAGGACTGCGTGGCAGAAATGCGGGAAGCATTTGCAAAGCGGCGGGACTACATGATGGAACGCATAAGCCGGATGCCCTACCTTTCCTGCCTAACACCGGAAGGTGCTTTCTACCTATTTGTAAATGTAGGTAAAACCTTTACCAAGAGATTCCACGGGGAAGAAATTAAAAATGTCGACAACCTGGCCACCCTTTTATTAGAGCAATACCGCGTTGCACTGGTTCCCGGCCAGGGCTTTGGAGCACCGGATTATGTACGAATTTCCTATGCCTTATCCCTGGATAATATCCGCCTGGGACTTGATCGCATTGAGTCTTTTTTGCAGGAATTATCCTGATACCATTGGAAAAGAAAAAGCATGAGAAAAAGCATAGAAAATGAAAAACAAGAAATAAAACCTAAAACACTTGTTTCTGTTCTTCTGATTTTTTTAGTAACTGCCGGGCTTAACCTGGCAACCCAGCCCGGCAGTTATATCCAGGCAGATTATCCAGCCGCTGTGTCAGGATCTAATACAAAATACCGAAATAATAATACTGCCCGGGAAGTTTGCAGCCCCTTCCCCGGTAGAGAAAATTCCGGCGGAGGAACTGACAACAGCCGACTTAGTTCTTTTAGGTGCTCGCCGGGAGGCTGTAAATAGGACACGCTATGATGCAACCTATACCGTCATCGACTACCCCGGTGGGGATGTGCCCTTCGACCGGGGCGCCTGCACCGACGTTGTCATACGGGCTTTTCGCCATGCCGGAATAGATCTGCAAAAACTTCTGAAATGGCTTCCCGGTAGCCTGGAAAACTTTTCACATTCCCGCTGCGTTCATGCATTATCAAAAGCAGGGGTTGTTTTTTTCCTAAAAAGGGATATAATGTATTTTAGCAGAAATCTTTCGCGGGAGGTGACAACCTGTCCGAGCTAAACCATTTCTGTTTCGGTTGTGGCAAAAGTAATCCCAATGGTTTGCAGCTTGAATTTTATAGTGAAGGGAATTCTTTTATGACGGTTGCTGTTTTCCAAAGGGAACATGAGGGTTATCCTGGCATCGTCCATGGTGGTATACTTTGCACCGCCCTGGATGAATTAATGGCTTCCCATCTTTATCATCTTGGGTACATAGCCATGACTGTTGATTTACAAGTACGTTTTAAACTGCCTGTTCCGTGCGGAGAAAAAATCTATTTTCAAAGCAACGTTGAAAACCTTACAAAACGGCTTTGGATAATGTCCGCGCAAGCTAAATTGCCTTCCGGTGAAATAGCTTTGACCGGCAGGGCTAAAATGATGAAAGCCCGGCTCGAAAAAAAAGAAGAAGTATCTGATCACGCTAAGAATACCAACCCGGTAATAGTCACGAAAATGCCCGGGAGAGTTTAGGGAAGGTTAGTCACATCTCCACCACTATGACCACATTCCTTTACTTACTGAAAACTCCCCGGCATTTTTAATACTTCACATATTTTGTGAACTCTAAAGGCCGCCTGATCCCCAAACCTGTAAAAAAACCAATCCCGTGGCCGATCCTATGGCTGGTAAGGTTAATAAATCCACTTCTTTTTCACTACAATATTTGATTTCTCCCTTGGCATCGGAGCAACAGGTTCCTACGTTCCGTACAGAAGCCGAAAATAAGGTCACGCCGCCTCTATACCGGACGCCTTTCCCTGGAAGCAACTTAAAACTTAAATTTTTCAACAGCAGCATTCAAATCTTCTACCAATCCTTGAAGATCGTTAGCAGCATTAGCAATTTCGTTCATGGTTGCCGTCTGTTCCTCCACAGCAGCAGAAACTTCTTCGCTACCGGAGCTTATTTCCTGTGTAGCGGCAGCTACCTGCTCTATTCGCTCCACAATTGCTTGGATTTCCTCGATGATGGATTTAAGCACACTGCCTGCGGAATTTACAGCTTCAGTACCGTTTCCTACGTCTTTTATGCTTTCCGCCATCTGTTGGGCTACATTGAAAGCTCCTGCTTGGATCGACTCAATGATTGTAGTAATTTCTTCTGCAGAAAAGGCAGATTGTTCGGCAAGCTTACGCACTTCCTCGGCAACTACTGCAAAACCTCTACCCTGCTCACCGGCCCTGGCGGCTTCGATAGCAGCATTCAGTGCCAAAAGGTTGGTCTGTCCCGCTATGCCCTTGATAGTATCTACTATATTCCCGACTCTGTCTACCTCGCTGTTTAGTGAAGTAACGTTTTCCTGGAGTTCAGCAACACTTTTAGAGATCTCTTCCATCTGAGAAACGGCTTTTTCTACAGCTTCGTAGCCACCTTGGGCTTTTTTGGAAACCTGAGTACCAAGT
>JBMNNS010000100.1:0-5422 GCA_050942625.1 Dethiobacteria bacterium | reverse complement strand
TTCCCTGACACGTCCTCCTGAAATATTAACGGAAGCAATATTTTCCGTCCGTTCCAGGCGGGGTTTCACCAGATCCTCAGCAATGCGCCGCAATTCCCAGTCTTCTTTGTCGCCATAAAGTGAAATTCGCACAATTGGCATCAAAGAAGGGTCTGCCTTCAGGACCCAGGGGGTTTCCGTGCCATCAGGCAGGAACCCCTTAACCATATCAATTTTTTCCCTGACATCCAGCAAAGCGAAGTCAAGGGCAGTGCCCCAGCTGAATTCCAGCAGCACGATAGAACTGTCTGCCTGGGATATGGAAGTAATGTTTTCTACACCCTGGACTGTTGCTAACACTTCTTCCAGGGGTTTGGTTACCATGTTTTCGACTTCCTGTGGGGCAGCCCCCTTGTAACTTGTGATGATGGCTGCAATGGGAAATTCAAATTCCGGTAAAAGGTCTAGCGGCAAACTTGTAAAAGAAACCAGGCCCAGGATGAGCATAATACAGATGACCATAAGGGTGGCTATCGGCCTTTTAATCGCTGTTTTGGGCAGGTTCAAATTGTTTCACCTCCTACAATGGCTGTTCTAACATCATTGCTTAGGAGATGTTGCCCTTTTACAATTAATAAATCACCTTCATCAAGCCCTTCCTGAACTTCAACATAATGATCTGTTTGAAGGCCGAGCTTTAGTTCCCTTTTTTTTGCTCTATTATCTTCCATTACGTAAACAAATTCCGTATTATCCTTTTTGAGCACGGCATTACGGGGTATTACTAGGACATCCTCAACCTTCTCAGTTATTATTTTCAGCCGTGCATGGTTTCCCAAACGGACAATACCTTCGGCGTCAAAGCTGACCTTCATCAGGTAAGTCTTTGTTCCAGGCAAAGGAGCAAGGGATATTTCCCTGATGGTACCATTATAAACAGCCTCCGTAGCTGGTATTTCGACTTTGGCTGAGAGCCCATTTTTAAGTATTCCCAGCAGTTTTTCGGTAATTTTTACTTCCACGTAAACATTGTTGAAATCAACTATATTTAAGAGGGGGGTGCCTGGTGCCGCTTCATTGCCCAACTGGGCATTGATCATGGAAACAGTACCGCTGATTGGTGCCGTGATCTTTGTATGTTCATAATTTGAGCGGGCTGCAGCCAAACCGGTTTCAGCTAGATGTACCTGGGCTTCAAGTGCAGCCAGTTCTTTTGCAATTCCTTCTTGTTCCATGCGGAACTGTTCTTGTGCACTTTGATACTGGGAAGTGGCAAGTTGATATTCACGTTCAGCGTTTTCAAATTCCATTTGAGAAATAAGTTCTTCCTGGTAAAGCTTTTCCATCCTTTCGTATGTATTTTTAACGGTGTTAAAGTTAATTTCAGCTTGTTCAAGACTGCTCCTAAGTTGTTCCTTTCTTTTCGGCAAGGATACGTCCTTAGTGGATATCAGGTTCGCCTGGGCTTGGGCCAGGGAGGCTTCGGCCTGGGAAACGTGGGTGTCTAAATCTTTATTCTCAAGTGTAATAAGAAGGTCGCCTTTTTTTACCTGGTCACCAACCTTTACCCTAATAGCGGTAATAGTACCGTTTATCTTAGGTATCACAGTGGCATTGCCTTCGGCATTTATTTCCCCACTCAGTTCTATATGTTTTTCTAAATTGCCCTTTTCCACCTTGGCTACTTCCACGGGTACTTCCTGAGGAGGGGTTTCTTCACCGGGGGCTGTTTCCTGGTAGCAGCCTGCTAAACAAGCAAGCAGGAATACCTGTAAAATGATAAAAATAATAAAAGACCTTTTCAACTTTTAAGCTCCCCTTCCGCTTTATTTATATGAAGCCCGTTCAAAAAAATATCTGTAATATCGCCGGCCAAGCGTTCCTTATTTTTAATTTCTTCCTGATTAAAAATAAGACCGGTTACCAGGGATACCAGGCCCCCTAAAAAAAGCCTGGAGGCAAGGTAAGTATCGGTTTTTCTAAAACAACCTTTCTCTATACCCTCCTTAATAATTTCCTCAATTAATAAAATAAATTTTTGCCAGGTTTTTATAATTTCTTCATGAAAGGTAAGTACAGGGGCCATGCTCTCTGCCAGGAAATAAAAAACTTTAAAATCTTCCTGTGAAAAATCTAGCTGTAAATTAACTATTTTTTTAAGCTTGTCTTTAGGATCATGGAGTTCCTGCAATCCTTTAAAAATTTTTTCTAAGTATATTTTCGTGGCATACTTGAATGTTTGCTGAAAAAGGTCTTCCTTGCTCTTAAAGTAGAGATAGATTGTCCCTTTACCAACCCCTGCCTGTGTGGCAACTTCTTCCATGGTCACCTGGTGGAATAGGTTACCGGAAAAAATATGCATAGCTGCTTTAATTATTTTCAGCTTTTTAGAAATACCGTCGCTATTTAGTAGCTCATTGAATTTAATCCCTCCCATAAAACTGACCGGTCAGTCTTCCTTACCCAAAATTATAACAGGTGGATTTTTTAATGTAAAGGCATTTTCTAATTATATTACCAATTTCGAAAGGCTAAAATAAAAAAGCGGCCCTTATGAGGCAGCTTTCCCGGTTTTGGACAGTTTTAGGTAACGGCGGAAGAACACGGAGATGGTGCTAGCGACATGATCTATAACGGTTACCTGAACAGTGAAGGCGGTTTGATGCAGGGGGTTGTTTCCCAAAGACGGCATGTTTTTATGGTACTACTGCGAAGATTTTTTTATTTGGGCTCCTGTGTTATTATCTATGTAGTAGTCTTTTTCAAAAAGCAGCTCCGAAATGGGAACAATTTTATAACCTTCTTTTTTCATAAAAGCAATGATATCCGGCAGGGCCTCCGTTGTATATTTACCGTTATTATGAAAAAGGATAATGGCTCCTGGATGCAGGTTTTTTGTTACTCTTTCGACCATTGGTTCTTTTCCAATTTCCTTCCAATCCAAAGAATCTATGCTCCATTGAATGCTTTGGTAACCACATTTTTTTGCAGTAGTGATCACCAGATTGTTATATTCCCCAAAAGGCGGGCGGAAAAGGTTTGGTTGAACTTTAGTTAGGTCAAAGATCATGTTACCTACCTTTTTCAGTTCAATGCTGATTTCCTCCTCAGAAAGAGTGCTAAGATGGGGATGGCTATAGGTATGGTTACCAATTTCATGCCCTTCAGCAGCAATCTTTTTTACCATCTCCGGATATTTTTCTACCCAGAAACCAGTAAGGAAAAATGTTGTTTTTATGTTATTTTTACGCAATATTTCCAACAAAGCAGGGGTATAATTTGCACCCCAGCAGGCATCGAAGCTTAGGGCTGCTTTCTTTTCCCCGGTTTCTACATAATAGATGGGAACCAGCCTTTTAGTTGAAAACACTGGAAGGGCACTATTGGAAGGGAAAAAATATAATATTGCCAGGGCAACTGTTAGTATAACTATTATGTATTTTTTCCAAAAGCCTTTTTGTGACAAACCAAACGCCTCCTTACATACCAGGTTCTATATAATTCTATGTAGGAGGAGGGGCGAATATAACGTGTATAACTCTTTATTTATTATCACAAAATAGGAGTTAGGTGTATACTGCTTTAAGGATCCGATATCTTTATATAGTTTAAGGGTCTAAGTTTTGAGGCAAATTTTACTAAAGGGGCTAAAGAATGAAAAAATATCTATTAACGATGGCAATTTGTTTGTTAATTACAGGGCTCAGCTTAACGGGATGCGGTGTAGGGAAAGGGGAGCCCTCGCCACAAACACATACGGAAACCGTAAAATTGTATTATGGAGATGCTGGGAATCAAAAGCTTGTGGTGGAGGAGCGCACTATCACATACCGGCAGTGTGAAGATAAGTATACGATCGTGTTAAAGGAGCTGTTGAAGGGTCCGGAAAATAAAAATTATAGGGCCAATATTGCCCCGGAAACCAAAGTATATGGGACCATTCAACAAAACAGCAATTTAATTGTTGATTTTAGCCGTGAATTTAACCGCTTTGCTGGGAGTATGGCTGAAACAATAGGTTTGGGCTCTGTTGTTAACACTCTAACTCAATTCGAAGAAATTAAAAAAGTAAAAATATTGATAGAAGGCGAGGAACTTATTGCTCCAAGCGGTCTGCCACAAGGATTTATGGGTGCTTTCCCTACTGAACCCGGGCCTCCTGAAGAAGAGGCCGGCGTTACACTATATTTTTCCAACCAGGACGCAACAGCCGTGGTGGGGGAGGAAAGAACAATTCTGTATCCCCCGGACACGACCCGTAGTGAATTTGTTAAAATAGTACTTGAGGAACTAATCAAAGGTCCCCAAAACCAGAACCTTCATCCCACCATACCCCCTGAAGTTAAGGTGCTTAGCGTCACACTGGATGATCTTCTTTGCCACGTGGATTTCTCAGAAGAGATGTATACCAAACACTGGGGCGGCGCAGCCGGTGAATCAATGTCTATTAATTCCATTGTCAACACTCTCACGGAATTCCCTTATATCCAGAGGGTTAAAATGACCGTCGAGGGAGAGCCGATGAATATTGAACACGTAATCCTGGATAAACCTGTAGAAAGAAACGAGGACATGATTCAAAACCAGTAGGGTACCAATTTTCACCTTACTGTTAAAAATATGGTATTATAGAATAAAAAGGGGTAGATGTATGAAAATCCTTTTGGTTTACCCACAGTATCCTGAAAGCTTTTGGAGTTTTAAATATGCCCTGAAATTTATTGGGCTAAAGGCCTCACTCCCGCCTCTAGGATTGTTGAGTATTGCTGCGCTTCTTCCACAGCAATGGGAAAAAAAATTGGTGGACATGAATGTAAAAAAATTAAAAGAGTCTGACCTGAAATGGGCCGATTATGTCATGATCAGCGCTATGTCTATCCAGCAGCAGTCTGCACGGGAGGTTATATCCTCTTGTAAGGAGCTCGGAGTCCGGGTTATTGCCGGGGGGCCACTTTTTACAGCAGAACCGGGGAGATTTAAGGATGTAGATCACTTGATCCTTAATGAGGGGGAGCTAACCCTGCCTGCTTTCCTCGAGGATCTGGAAAAGGGATGTCCAAAACACATCTATGCCACTTCAGAAAAACCTGCACTGGATAAAACACCTGTGCCATTGTGGGAACTAATCAAAATGCGGGATTACGCAACAATGAGCGTTCAATTTTCACGGGGTTGCCCTTATGATTGTGAGTTTTGTGACATTACCGCCCTTTTTGGACGTAAGCCCCGGTTAAAAAAAGCACCACAGATCCTTCAGGAATTGGATGCTCTTTATAAGGGGGGCTGGAGGGGTGGGGTCTTTGTCGTCGATGATAATTTTATCGGGAACAAGGCTTATCTAAAAAAAGAGACCCTTCCAGCTATGATTGATTGGATGGATAAGCATAAAAATCCCTTTTGGTTTATTACAGAGGCGTCGATTAACCTGGCCGATGATGAAGAA
>JBMNNS010000016.1:0-25946 GCA_050942625.1 Dethiobacteria bacterium | reverse complement strand
ATTTTGTAATTTCCGTTAGGTTGCTTGAAAATAACTATCCTGATCTAAATCATATTTTTCCTCAGGGATTCAGGACCAAAATTATTGTAAACCGTTTTGAATTAGAAAAAATGATCACAAGGGCCTCCTTGTTTGCCCAGGGTAATAATCAAATGATCATGTTGCGGATTCTTGATTCCAATCTTAAAATTCAAGCTGGTTCTGAAATGGGCAGGATAGAAGAGGATTTTGTCTTGGAGCAAAAGGAAGGGGAAAACCTGGAGGAAATTTTATTTAACGTTCGTTACCTTCTCGATCCTTTAAAGGTATTGGAGGAGGAAATCGTGCAAATAGAATTTAATGGCGATACTGGGCCTTGCATTTTTAAGGGCAACAATGAGTTGCATGAGGATATGGATGATTACCGTTATTTGACGCTTCCTATCAAGCTTAATAAATGATTAATTGGAGTGCATTTGTTTGTTCATTAAGGACTTACAGCTTGAAAACTATCGTAATTACGAGGAGGCACAACTGCAATTTTTGCCCGGTGTTTATATTGTAAAGGGACCAAATGGTCAGGGAAAAAGTAATTTCTTAGAATCAATTTATAATCTTTGTACCGGTAGATCTTACAGGACGACTAAAGATTTGGATCTGGTTTTATGGAACAAGTCATTTTATCGAATACGGGGAACAATCTATGCTGGAAAAAGGCTCCATAAACTGGAAATAGGTTATGAGGTAAAAGATCAAAAAAAACAGATTAAAATCAATGGTATTAAAAATTCCAAACTTGCAATGATGCCTGTTTTTCCGGTTATTTTCTTTGTACCGGAAGATCTTGAATTGATCAGGAGGGGACCAAATGAAAGACGGCGTTTTCTAGATCGGGAAATATGCCAAACCAACTCTTTTTATGCTGATTATTTAAGCCGCTACAATAAAATACTCTTGCAGAAAAACAAAATATTGAGGGATAACAGGTATGGAAAAGATACTAATAAATTACTTAGGACCTGGAACGAACAGATTATTCATTTTGGTAGTCGTATAATAGTGCAAAGAAAAGAAACTGTTGCTAAGTGGGATGAACTTGCCAATGGCAACTTTAAAGTATTGTTTGGTCCGGGGAAAAAACTGCAGTTGGTTTATAAAACCCTTATTGGTGAAGGTGAATATGGGGAGATACCTGCCGATCTTTCTGAAGTTGAGGAAACCTTTTATCATAAATTGTCAATAATAGAAAAAGAGGAATTAAAAAGGGGCTATTCTTTACTGGGCCCGCACAGGGATGATCTTCTTTTTTTATTAGAGGAAAGGGAAGCGAAACGTTTTGCCTCCCATGGACAGCAAAGAAGTATTATTATAGCCTTGAAGGCAGCCCAGATTCAAATTCACAGTCAAAATAGAGAAAAACCCTTATTTCTTCTTGATGATGTTTTTTCTGAGCTTGATGAGGAACGCAGACAACAATGTTTTTCTCTTTTTGATTCTGCAGAACAAGTTTTTTTGACAATAACAAAAAAGGAAAAGGAATTGGAGCCTTATTTAAGGAGCTTCAGTAACAATACCTATTTGGGCGTTATGGAAGGTAAGATCAGGGGGATTTAAAAAAGATGGAACAAATTGGTCCTTCAATTGAGCATTTTTTAGGCAAGGTTGGGTTAAAAAAACAATTAAATTCAAGGCGCTTTATTAGTTACTGGCCAAAGATAGTTGGAAAACAAATCGTTAATTATACACGCCCCCTGACAATAAAAGAACGTATTTTATGGGTGGAGGTAACTGATAGTACCTGGCTTTATCATTTAACTATGATTAAATTTAGGATCATAGCTGATTTTAATGCCGTGGTTGGCCAGGATCTCATCAAGGATATAAAATTTATTAATGCCGACTTTAGGGCCAAAAAACCTTCCCAAACAGGGGCGGGGGGATCCCAGGTAAAGGAATCAAAATTAGGGGAAGATAAGGTTACTTTTTTAATGGCTGAAAAAGATAAAAAGAAATTGGACAAAGCTCTTCAGCATTCTCCACCTTTTTTTCAGGAATCGCTTAAAAAAATTTTTCAAACATGTTATGACAGACAAAGGTTAAAGGAAAAAAGTGGGGCCAAGGTTTGTATGAATTGCAAGGATTATGTCTGGGATTATGAGTTGAAAGAGGGCCTTTGTCCCTGTTGTTATCCTATAATAGAGGGCTGGCTTGGTCCTTTAAAGGTCTTATATCACAGGGAACCATGGCTTTGTTTTTCGGAGGTTGTCTCTTTATATCCTTCCCTGGATTATAACATTTACCTGCTGTGTAAAAAGAAAATTCTAGCTCAATATGCCAGGCGGCTCAGCAGGATGATGGAAAGAACAGACCTCGATAATAATTTAAGAAGAAAAATTTTAGGCAGGTTGGCACAACGTTATGTAATGCTGGTAGAGGAAAAAAACCCGGAAGAAATTGAATCAGAATTGGTCTTTAGAACCCTGAAACCTTTTCCCGGGTTATACCAATATTTATATGAAGACTATATTTTCACCTGATGTTTAAAAATACTTTTATGCTAATTATGTTTTTAAATCTTTTACTTGCAGGGGGGAAAAAAATGTTTTTGCACATTGGAAATTTTCGAGTTTTGCCTTTGAAGGATATCATAGGTATCTTCAATATGGATCTTAGGGATAACCAAATTAATAAGCAATTTTTAGAGAGTTTTTCAGGGGGTAAATCTGAAGAGGATCCTAAAAATAACAATGCTTTTATAATCACAAGTACCAGGGTCTATTATTCACCGGTTTTACCCCTTACATTACAAAAAAGAGTCCTAAATAATAGTGTTGGAAAATATTCAGGGGGAATCATTGATGAATAAGGCTACTGGTGTTTATGATGCTCAGCAAATTCAAGTCTTGGAAGGACTGGAAGCTGTCCGAAAACGCCCGAGCATGTATATAGGTTCAACCAGCAGTCGGGGGCTTCACCACCTTGTTTTTGAAGTTGTAGACAACAGCATAGATGAAGCTATGGCTGGTTATTGTAAAAATATTAAAGTCATAATTAACAGCGATAATAGTATTACTATAACTGATGATGGAAGGGGCATACCGGTTAAAGAACATCCCCAGCAAAGAAGACCTGCTCTGGAGGTAGTTTTAACAATGTTGCATGCCGGCGGGAAATTTGGAGGGGAAGGATATAAGGTGGCCGGAGGGCTTCATGGGGTAGGCTTAGCAGTTGTTAATGCTCTTTCTGCCTGGCTGGAAGTAGAAATAGACAGGGATGGAGAAAAATATTTCCAGCGTTATGAACAAGGTGTGCCCGTTACAAGCTTGCAAAAAAAAGGTGCAACGTACAAAAAAGGTACTAAAATCACCTTTTTCCCTGACAAGGATATTTTTAAAGTGGTAGACTTTGACTACCAGTTGTTATCCCAGAGACTTCGGGAGTTGGCTTTCCTTAACAAGGGTACCAAAATTGTGATCGAAGATCACCGTCAGGAAGAAAAAAAGGTTGAAAAATATCAGTATGAGGGTGGAATACTTTCTTTTGTTTCGTTTTTAAATAAGAATAAAGAAACTTATCCCAGGGAACCAATTTTTATAGAAAAAGAGTTGCAAGGTTGTAATGTAGAAATATCTATACAATATAATACTGGGTTTACAGAAACTATTTATTCTTTTGCTAATAATATTAGAACCCAGGAAGGTGGTACACATGAATCTGGTTTTAAAAGTGCACTAACACGCCTCATTAACGAACATGCCCGTAAATTAGGTGTTTTGAAAGATAATATGGAAAATTTTCAAGGTGAAGATATCAGGGAAGGCCTCACAGGTATTATTAGTGTAAAGTTACTGAATCCCCAATTTGAAGGTCAAACCAAAACCCGCTTGGGGAATGCTGAGATCAGGGGTATTGTTGAAAGTGTAATATCCGAGGAGTTTGGTGCTTTTTTGGAACAAAACCCCTCTATTGCCCGGAAAATTTGTGAAAAGTCACTAAGGGCCTTTAGGGCTCGCGATGCTGCCCGTAAAGCAAGGGAGCTTACTAGACGAAAAAATGCCCTGGAAATAAGCAACCTACCGGGAAAATTGGCCGATTGTACTTCCAAAGATCCTTCTGAAAGCGAGCTGTTTATTGTCGAGGGTGATTCAGCTGGTGGCTCTGCTAAACAGGGCAGGGACAGGCATTTTCAAGCAATTCTCCCTCTGCGGGGCAAAATTTTAAACGTTGAAAAAGCACGCCTGGATAAAATTTTAGCCAACGAGGAAATCCGCTGTTTAATTACTGCACTGGGAACGGGGATTGGCGAGGATTTTAATATTGACAGACTCCGTTATCATAAGGTCATTATTATGACAGATGCTGATGTAGATGGCTCCCATATCCGAACATTATTACTAACTTTTTTGTTCCGCTACATGGAGCCGCTTATTGTTCACGGCTACATTTATATTGCCCAACCTCCCCTCTTTAAGGTTACAAAAAATAAAAAAGAATATTACCTCTACCGGGAAGAAGAATTGGAAAAGATAATGTCAGAAATAGGTCGCCAGGGGACCAGTGTGCAGCGCTATAAAGGTCTGGGGGAAATGAACCCAGAACAACTCTGGGAAACTACGCTTAGCCCTGCAAAAAGAATATTAATCAAAGTTGAAATGAAGGATGCACTTCGGGCTAATGAAATATTGACTATTCTTATGGGCGATAAAGTAGAACCCCGCCGTAACTTCATAGAAACCCATGCTTTGGAAGTTCGCAATTTGGATATATGATTTGTTTGGTGAAAGAAATTTATATCATAAATACCAAATCATTTTGAGGTATGATAAAATAAGTAAGAGAAGAAGAACAGTGGTATTAACTATAAATCCTTGTTTTTTGTAAATAATTAACTGTAATGCCACCATTTAGATACAGCAAGGGCGGATTTTGCTTTTTATAAAGGAGGTGAGCCATAACTATAATAAGGGTTATATTAGGTTGCCAAACTGCTTTATAATTGTACAAACCGTTAGCTTATTGGGAAAAAGGACTAAAATAAAATTAGGGAATATAAAGAATATGGAGGGTTGTATATGAAGTGGACAGGATTATCGCCTGAAATGGCCCGTGAAAAATTAGTAAATAAGGAAAAATATAAGATACCTAAAAAAATGTCTTTAAAAGAAGCTGTTAGCAAGTTTGTTAAGGATGGGGACAACATTGGTGTTGGTGGTTTTGTAAATAGTAGACAACCTGTAGCAATAATACACGAAATATTAAGGCAGGGCAGAAAGGATTTAATCTTGTCGTTCCAGTCTGCAGGGCTTTCCATCGAATACTTTGCTGCCGGGATGGCAGTTAATGAGGAAAAAAACACCATTAGCAGACTGGAATTTGCTTATTTTGGGCATGAAGTTTTTGGTATCTCTCCTCTATTTCGCTATTTTGCAGAAAATGCTAAAATAGAGCTTGAAGATTGGAGCAATTTTAACATGTCTGCCCGCTTTAAAGCAGCTGCCATGGGGCTTCCTTTTTTACCAACAAGCTCGGGAGGCAGCGATGTTTCTGGTAAAAACCGTAGCAAAACTATAAAATGCCCGTTTACGGACAAAGATATAATGCTTTTGCCTGCTTCTTATCCTAATTTAGGTATTATACATGTGCAGGAGGCTGATATTTACGGCAACTGTCGTATACTTGGATCACCATTTACCTGCCCGGAAATAGCACTGGCTTCACATTACACGATTGTTACCTGCGAAAAAATTATAGAACATGAAGAAATGGTTAAATATCCCCACCAGGTTACTATACCATTCTTTGCAGTAGATGCGGTTTGTGAGGTTCCAATGGGGGGATATCCCGGTAATGTTTATGGGCATTATTATTTTGATCAGAAACACATTAAAGAATTTCTAACATTTGCAGATGAATTCAGGCGCGGTAATAAAGATAACCTTGTTAATTATTATCAAAAATATATTGCCGGTGTTGACAGCACAGCAGAATTTATTGCTAAAATACCCCCTGAACAGATCGAAAAGGTAAAAATGGACGAACCTATCAAAAATTAGATAGCGTTATTAAATTTTTATGTTAGGAGATGATTTTGTGGGAAATAATAACTTTACTCCGCAGGAAATGATTGTCATAGCGGGATCAAGAATTTTGGAGGACAGGAAAGTTGTTTTTGCGGGTACTGGACTTCCAATTATTGCTATAACCCTTGCCCAATTAACACATGCACCTAACTTAGTTCCTGTATTTGAAGCAGGAGCTGTAGGTCCAACACTTAATAAGGGATTGCCTTTATCAGTAGGTGATTCTCGCACCACAGTTAGTGCTAGTTATTTACAGGGCTTAAATATAACTTTTGAGCTAACCCAAAGGGGTTTTTGTGACATTGGGTTCATTGGGGGGGCCGAAATTGATCCTTATGGAAATGTGAATTCAACCATGATTGGACAGTATCCAGAAGAATATGAAAAACCCCAGGTTCGTCTACCGGGGAGCGGCGGGGCTCATGACATGGCTTGTTCCTGTGAACGTACTATCATAATCATGAAACATGAGGAACGTCGTTTTAAGGAAAAACTTAGTTACTTAACCAGTCCGGGATATATTGACGGAACTCCTGATGCCCGGAAAAAAGCAGGCCTATTGGGCAAAGGCCCCTTCAGGGTCATTACTACTAGGGCTATTTTTGGTTTTTGTGAAGAAACTTTTAGAATGAAACTTCTGGCAACCTTGCCAGGTGAAACTGTGGATAGCGTTGTTAGTAATACTGGTTTTGAATTGATTATCCCAGATAAGGTAGAAGAATTTCCACCCCCAACTGAAGAAGAGTTGCGCCTGATCCGGGATGTAATAGATCCGGAAAGATATTATATATAAGCCCAGGGGCAGGAAGCAGGAGACAGGAAAAAAACAAAAAGAAAAAACAATTAACATTATAAAATATGACAATATAACTATAAAAAGACATAAATAAAAATCTTTTGAACCTGGTGTGAAAAAACAATGCTAACCCTTTCCGGTTGAAGTTGAGAGAAAACCTGTGGTTTTCAACAGCAACCGGAGAGGGATACCCTTATATAAGGAAATAGCGGAAACGGGAGTTTGTTATTATGTCACAAGAAAAGATCATTGGTATTTCCTTGCATGAAGAGGTACAAAATTCCTTTTTAGATTATGCCATGAGCGTAATAGTAAGCCGGGCCTTGCCGGATGTACGCGATGGGTTAAAACCTGTTCACAGGCGAATACTGTATGCCATGCAGGATTTGGGAATGGATTCGGGAAAACCCCACAAAAAATCAGCCAGACTTGTGGGGGAAGTACTGGGTAAATACCATCCTCACGGGGATCAGGCTGTATATGATGCTTTGGTCCGCATGGCACAGGATTTTGCGGCACGCTATCCCCTGGTAGATGGACAGGGGAATTTTGGTTCCATGGATGGTGACACGGCTGCAGCCATGCGCTACACGGAAGCAAGGCTTTCACCACTTGCAGGGGAAATGCTCCGGGATTTGGATAAAGAAACTGTAGATTTTAGATTAAATTTTGACGAAACTTTAGAGGAGCCGGTTGTTTTACCCTCCCGTTTTCCCAATTTGATGGTGAATGGTTCTTCAGGAATAGCTGTGGGTATGGCTACGAATATTCCTTCACATAATCTTTCTGAGGTTATTGAAGCTATTAGTTATTTGATCAAGAATCCAGAAGCTACCATAGAGGAACTGCATAAATATATCAAAGGCCCAGATTTTCCAACAGGGGGCATTATCTTGGGTTCGAAAGGTATTCATGAAGCCTATTCTACGGGCAGGGGAATTATCTCCATCCGTGGGAAAACTGTTTTGGAAAAATTAGATCATGGCAAAGAGAGGTTGCTTATTACCGAAATCCCCTACCAGCAAAATAAAGCTAAGCTTATAGAAAGGATTGCAGAACTTGTCAGAGAAAAAAAGCTGGATGGTATTGCAGAACTCAGGGATGAATCTGATCGTAGCGGTGTACGCATTGTCCTGGAATTAAAAAGAGGGTTTCATGCTCAGGTTGTTTTGAACCAGCTTTTTAAATTCACACCCCTTCAACAAAGTTTTGGGATTATTATGTTGGCTCTTGTAGATGGGCGCCCTAGAATATTGAATTTGAAAGAAATGCTGGTCTATTATTTAGAACACCAGAAGGAAATAGTGACAAGGCGTTCCCTTTTTCTTTTACGCCGGGCCAAAGAAAGAGCTCATATAGTCGAAGGCTTGCGCATAGCCCTTGACAATCTGGATCGGATTATCGCCCTTATCCGTGGTTCTGCTGATGTCCCGGAAGCCAGGGAAGGGTTGATGCAAGAATTTGGGCTTACCGAAAAACAGGCTCAGGCTATTCTGGATATGCGTCTGCAGCGTCTGACAGCTTTAGAAAGAACAAAATTGGAAGAGGAATACCGTTCTTTAATGGAGGAAATTGCTTATTTGGAGGCCCTTCTTGCTGACGAAAAATTAATTTTGGGTGAAATAGATCGTGATCTGCAGGAAATTAAACAAAAATATGGAGATAAACGTTTAACGAAAATTATTTTCAAGGACCAGGAAATAGATCCAGAGGATCTAATTCTCGATGAACAAGTGATCGTAACTCTTACCCATCAGGGTTATATAAAGCGTTTACCGCTGGATACTTATCGCAGTCAACACCGTGGTGGCCGGGGTATCATGGGGCTCTCCATCCGTGAAAAAGATTTTGTAAAACAACTTTTTATTTCTTCTACCAGGGATAAACTTCTTTGTTTTAGTAATATGGGCAAAGTTTATCTACTCAGGGTTTATGAAATACCGGAGGCGGGCCGCCAGGCAAGGGGTACAGCTATCATTAATCTTTTGCCCCTAGAAAGTAATGAATATATTACTGCTGTTTTTTCCCTTGGAAAATACGGGCAGGAAGATTATTTAATTATGGCCACAAAAAGGGGCATTGTTAAAAAGGTAAGGCTAATGGAGTATAAATCGGTCAGGAGTAACGGCCTAATAGCTATAGCACTTGATCCTCAGGATGAATTAATTTCTGTTCAGCATTTGACCTGTGTGGAACAGTGCTATTCCCCTGGGGAAGTTCATATTTTGCTTGCTACCTCCCGGGGTTTGCTAATCCGTTTTCCTGCGGAACAACTACGACCTCTTGGGCGAATGGCCAAGGGTGTCAAGGGAATATCACTTTCCGGTAACGATCATGTTGTAGCTATGAATTTGATCCCCGGAGAAGAGGAAAAATTGCTTTTTGTTACTGAAAAAGGCTATGGGAAGAGAACCTTGACAGGGGATTTCAGGCCTCAAAATCGGGCTGGTAAGGGTCTTAAAGCGATTAATTTAGATGAAAATACAGGAAAACTTGTTGCTTTTAGCTCAGTGCGTGAAGAGGATGAATTTATTATCATTACTGCCCGGGGTGTAATCATACGGGAAAAAGCATCACAGGTTTCTGTTCAGGGTCGCTATGCCCGTGGTGTTATCCTGATAAAACTTGATACCAATGATGAGGTTGTTAATACAGCTATAGTAATCAAAGAAGAATCTGTATAAAATAATAGGGTTGCCTAATAGAGTTGCTATTTAACAGCTTGGATGGGTCTCTTTTTTCCTCAAAGAAATAAATTTCTGTAAACATATTAATTCCTAAAAACATATCCTGTGAGCAGGATATAAATATTTTTATGACGAATAATTTAAGTTAATTTTATTTTTTAGCCATCGATCTAGTTTCTTTTCTATTTTCAAGGAGGAAACATAATGCCAAGGAGAAAAGTCGGAATAACAGATACTACTTTAAGAGATGCCCACCAATCGTTAATGGCAACACGGATGAGGGTAGAAGAAATGCTCCCTATTGCAGCTGTTATGGATCAGGTTGGCTTCCATTCCATGGAGGTTTGGGGTGGGGCTACCTTCGACACCTGTATGCGTTTTTTAGATGAAGACCCCTGGGAAAGATTACGACTGCTTCGACAGCATCTTCCAAATACAAAACTGCAGATGTTGTTGCGCGGGCAAAATTTGCTTGGTTATAGCCACTACCCTGACGATGTTGTAGAAGCTTTTATTAGGCTATCTGTAAAAAACGGAATCGATATTATTCGTATTTTTGATGCCCTTAATGATATTCGTAACATGGAATTGGCTATGAAAATAGCCAGGGATGCAGGTGCCCATGTGCAGGCTACTATTTGCTATACCATCAGCCCTATGCACAACATCAGTCATTTTGTAGAATTAGCAGGTAAATTGGAACAAATAGGAGCCGATTCCCTTTGTATTAAAGATATGGCTGGACTAATTGCACCATATGATGCTTTTGAACTGGTAAGAAAATTAAAGGAAACCCTAAAAATACCCATTCAACTTCACTCCCATTTTACCAGTGGTATGGCAGCTATGTCCTACCTGAAGGCGGTTGAGGCCGGTTGTGATGTTGTCGACACTGCTGTTTCTGCCCTTTCATTGGGTTCTTCCCAACCTGCTACAGAAAGTTTTGTTGCTGCCTTGAGAGGGACTCCTTATGACACGGGGCTGGATCTGGGGTTAATTGGTAAAGTAGGGGAATATTTTAAAGGAGTGCGCCGCAATTATGATATTTCACAGGATATAGTGCTGGGGGTAAATACGTCTGTTTTAAATTACCAGATACCCGGTGGTATGATCTCAAACCTTGCTTCCCAGTTGGCTGCTCAGAATGCCGGTCATCTGATGAATGATGTGTTGGAAGAGGTTCCCCGTGTTAGGAAGGAACTTGGCTATCCTCCCCTTGTTACCCCCTCCAGCCAGATAGTTGGCACCCAGGCAGTTATGAATGTAATTACAGGTGAACGTTATAAAGTGATTCTTAAAGAAGTCAAAAATTATTTAAAGGGCCTTTATGGAAAACCGCCGGGGCAGGTTGATCCTGATCTGCAGAAAAAGGTACTTGGGGACGAAAAACCTTTTCAAGGCAGGCCTGCTGACCTTCTTGAGCCCAGGTTAGAAGAAGCGCGCGCAGAAATAAGTACCTATTTAGAGAAGGAAGAGGACCTTCTTTCTTATGTTCTTTTTCCCCAGGTTGCACTGTCATTCTTTCAGCGTAGAAAAGGAGAGGCCCCACCTCTTCAGGCAGGGGTTGGGGATCCAGAAAAAAAGGAAACTGTGCCGGAGAACAATCTGCTGCAATCCTCCCAGAAAATTAACATGGAAGCCATTTATGCAGTGGATGAATCTTTATTGTATTTTGAACCTGAGAAAAAATGCTATATTTACCCCAGTTCTTAGAAATTCCTTAACAATATTATTGACAAAATTTTGTCCTTGCGTATATAATTAAGGGCAATTAAAAAAGTTTACTCAATTAAATTTAATACAATAGTCGAATAAGATAAAAGCAATGAAGGGGATATAGGAAGATAGATTTTATCTACAGAGAGTCGGCGTTGCTGGAAAGCCGGTGTTAAAACTGTCATTTCTGTCACCCTGGAGTGCCCTCCTGAAATTTTTGGCAGTAAGGGGGACGGTTATTCCGTTATGAAGATGTAACAAATATTATTTTGGTTTCACTGGAGGTGGCCCTGTTAAAAGGGCAATAAGGGTGGCACCGCGGAGTAGCTCCTTCGTCCCTTAATAAGGATGGAGGAGTTTTTTATCTAACAAAAAGAAGGGAGGCGAAGGCTTGGTTGATTGTTATGCCGACCAGGCTGAAAATGAGTATTCAAATTTATCTTAATGGTTCATATGTAAAAAAGGAAGAGGCTAAAATTTCGGTTTTTGATCACGGTTACCTGTATGGTGACGGGGTCTTTGAGGGCATCAGGGCCTACAATGGCCGGGTTTTTAAGTTAAAGGAACATTTGGAAAGGCTTTATGAATCTGCTCATCATATTTTATTGGATATTCCTTTGACTATGGATGAAATGGAAGAGTGTGTTCTGGAGACAATGCGCCGCAACAATTTACGCGATGCTTATATAAGGATAGTTGTTTCTCGGGGCCCCGGGGATTTAGGGTTGGATCCCCAAAAATGTTCCAAAGCAACAGTGGTTATTATTGCTGATAATATAATATTATTTCCCCAGGAACATTATGAAAATGGCCTAAAGGTTATTACGGCATCGACCCGCCAGCGTGTCAGCAATACGTTTGAGCCGCGCCTTAAGTCATTAAATTACCTTAATAATATTCTTGTTAAAATGGAAGCCCACCAGGCCGGGGTTATGGAGGCCCTTATGCTAAGCGCAGAAGGGTATGTAGTGGAAAGTTCTGGAACAAATATTTTTATTGTAAATAAAGTGGGGGAATTGATTACCCCACCAATTTACCTGGGTATTTTGGAAGGTATTACCCGCAATACGGTCATTGAACTTGCCAAGCAGGAGGGTTTGGTAGTGAAAGAACAACCCTTTACACGCCATGATCTTTATATTGCCGGGGAATGTTTTTTGACCGGCACAGCTGCAGAACTTGTTCCTGTTATTGCTGCAGATAATCGTGTGATAGGCAAGGGGGTACCAGGGCCAATAACCAGGCAAATGATGCAAAAATTTCGCCAATATGCCCAAAATAATGGGACAGATGTTTATTCTAAAAAGGAGGATAAATAGTGCGCAGTGATCGAGTAAAAAAAGGACTGGAAAAAGCCCCGCATCGCTCTCTTTTTTATGCTATGGGTTATCATCCAGAAGAACTTCATAAACCTCTTATTGCCATCATTAATTCTGCCAATGAAGTTATCCCCGGGCACGTTCACCTTGATAAAATAGCTGCAGCAGTGAAAGCAGGTGTATATGCAGCAGGCGGCCTTCCTTTAGAGTTTCCTGTTATTGGGGTTTGTGATGGAATAGCCATGGGGCATGAGGGAATGAAATATTCTTTGCCTAGCAGGGAATTAATTGCAGACTCTATTGAAGCCATGGTTTTGGCTCATGGATTTGATGCTCTTGTTTTTATACCAAACTGCGACAAAGTTGTGCCAGGTATGCTGATGGCTGCTGGAAGGCTTGATATTCCTTCTATCTTGATCAGTGGCGGGCCCATGCTTGCAGGGGAATACGAAGGCCGCACCCTGGATTTAAGTAGCATGTTTGAAGCTGTTGGTGCGGTAAAGGCCGGGCGCATGACTGCGGATGAATTACAAAGATTGGAACTTGCGGCTTGTCCTGGCTGCGGCTCCTGTGCAGGTATGTTCACTGCAAATTCCATGAATTGTATGGCAGAAGCCCTGGGTATGGCTCTTCCTGGAAACGGTACTGTGCCGGCCGTTAATGCCGCTCGTCTGAGGATGGCCAGGGAAACCGGGATGAAAATAATAGATCTTCTAAATAATGTTCTCAGGCCTTCGCAGATAATGACAGCTGAGGCTTTCCGTAATGCTCTGACGGTGGATATGGCTCTTGGGTGTTCTACAAATACGGTTTTACATCTTCCAGCTATTGCTAATGAACTGGGGATCGAATGGGAACTTACTGAAATCAATGTGATAAGCCAGCTTACCCCACAGCTTTGTTCTTTAAGCCCGGGTGGTGAACATCATATTCAGGATTTGGACAGGGTAGGCGGTATTCAGGCCGTCATGAAAGAACTATCCCTGGGGGGACTTCTTCATGATGAATTAATCACCGTTACTGGTCTAAAGGTGGGCTCTAACCATGCAAAGGCCCCTGCCCCTGATGGAAATGTAATACGTCCGTTGGCCAAACCTTACCGCCCCGAAGGGGGGTTGGCTGTATTATTTGGGAACCTGGCTCCTGGTGGAGCGGTTGTCAAGCAGGGGGCCGTAGCGCCTGAAATGCTACAGCGGCGGTTAAGGGCACGTGTTTTTGACGGTGAAGAAGCTGCAGTTGAGGCAATCTATGCTGGTAAGATTGTACCTGGCGATGTGGTAGTAATTCGTTATGAAGGGCCCAAGGGGGGCCCGGGTATGAGGGAAATGTTGACTCCCACTTCAGCTGTAAGCGGCATGGGGTTGGATAAGGAAGTGGCACTCATTACGGATGGGCGTTTTTCAGGCGCTACCAGGGGGGCTGCCATAGGCCATATTTCACCGGAAGCTATGGAAAAAGGCCCTCTGGCCATTGTAGAAGAGGGAGACATTATTGAAATAGATATACCTGGCCGTTCTCTAAACTTGATCTTAAAACCAGGGGAATGGGAAAAGCGCCAGGCTGAGTTAAAACTGCCCGAATTAAAAGTAAAAAAGGGATACTTGCAGCGTTATGCAAAGTATGTTACTTCAGCAGGTACAGGTGCAATTTTGAAGATGCCTTCAAAAGGTTAAATAAGTAAGGGAGTTGTAAAGGCAATGATTTTGTCAGGTGCAGAGATGGTTCTGGCCTGTTTGGAAGCAGAAAACGTCGATGTTATTTTTGGTTTTCCCGGCGGAGCTGTGTTAGCCCTTTATGATGCTATTTATAAAAAAAAGATGAAACATATTTTAACCCGTCACGAACAGGGTGCTGTACATGCTGCAGACGGATATGCCCGGGCTAGCGGAAAACCCGGTGTAGTAGTAGTGACCTCTGGCCCTGGAGCGACAAATCTAGTAACAGGTATTGCTACAGCTTATATGGATTCTATACCCCTTATTGCTATTACAGGACAGGTGGCCACGCAAGCTATTGGTACAGATGCTTTTCAGGAGGCGGATATTACCGGTATTACTCTCCCAATTACAAAACACAACTATTTGGTTAAGGATCTAAAAGAGCTCCCCTATATCTTTAAGGAAGCTTTTTATATAGCAAGAAGTGGACGTCCAGGCCCTGTTCTCATTGATTTACCTAAAGATGTTCAGGCTGCTGTGGGAAGGTTTAGCTATCCTGAAACAGTAAACATTTCTGGTTATAAACCAGTTTTGGAAGGACATGCTGGCCAGATTGTTAAAGCTGCAGCAGCTATCAGTGAAGCAGCCCGCCCCCTGCTTTATACCGGGGGAGGTGTGGTTAGTTCGGGAGCTGAACAGGAATTACTTGAGTTTTCACGACTGGGCTCTATTCCCGTTACTACCACTTTAACAGGCCTGGGGAGTATCCCCCATGATTACGAGTATTTTTTAGGCATGCCTGGGATGCATGGCACTTATGCTGCCAATCATGCTATTAATGAATGTGATCTACTCATCGCTATTGGGGCTCGTTTTGATGATCGGGTGACAGGAAAATTAGAAAGCTTTGCTCCAAAAGCAAAAGTTATTCATATTGATATAGATCCTGCAGAAATTGGAAAAAATATTTTACCGGATATTCCCATTGTTGGAGATGTAAAATTGGTTTTAAAGGAAATTATAAAACGTTTCCAACCTGGCCATACCCGCGAATGGTGTGATCTAGTCCTTAAATGGAAACAAACCCATCCTTTGAGCTATGATCGGAAGGTCTGTAGCTATATTAAGCCCCAATTTGTAATTGAGGAACTTCATCGTCTGACGGAGGGTAAAGCGATAGTGACTACTGATGTTGGTCAACACCAAATGTGGGCGGCCCAGTACTACCCTTTAAAATCCTCCCGCACTCTTTTAACTTCAGGGGGCCTGGGGACCATGGGTTTTGGTTTTCCTGCTGCCCTGGGGGCTCAGGTGGCTTTTCCAGGCCGTACCATCATCTGTATAGCAGGTGATGGAAGTTTTCAAATGAATTCACAGGAATTGGCTACTGCAGTTTATTATAATCTTCCTGTAAAGGTAGCCATTATCAATAACCAGTATCTAGGGATGGTTCGCCAATGGCAGGAAATTTTTTATGGAGCACGCTATTCCCACAGCAGTATGGCTGGAAACCCGGATTTTGTCCGGTTAGCAGAGGCTTATGGAGCTACCGGCTTGCGTGCTACAAATGTTGAACAGGTTTCTTCTGTCATAGAAACTGCTTTGCATACCCCTGGCCCAGTTGTGATTGATTTTCAGGTTGATCCCATGGAAAATGTATTACCGATGGTAGCGCCTGATACCTCTATTACAGAGATGATTACTGGGGGTGAAAAATTTTGAAGCGTATTTTGACGGTACTTGTTGAAGATTGCCCCGGTGTGCTAACGAGGGTTTCTGGGCTTTTTAGCCGCCGGGGTTATAATATTAAAAACATTGCCGTGGGGCGCACCATGGAACAGGGTATTTCACGCATGACTATTACCGTGGATGCTGATCCCCATACCGTAGAACAGATCGTCAAACAGCTTAATAAACAGGTTAATATCCTCAAAGTTAGTGATCTGACTGAAGAATCCTATGTAGGGCGGGAACTGATGCTTGTCAAGGTCAAGGCTGAACCAGGCAGGCGCAGTGAAATACAGCAAATGGTGGAAACATTTCGAGCTAAAATAATCGATGTTTCCCCTGATTCCATGATTATTGAGGTAACGGGCGAAGAAGATAAACTAAACGCATTCACGCTCATGATGCAGGAATTTGGTATCAAGGAAATAGTATGTACAGGTAATATATCACTTTTAAGAGGTAGTAAAGTTACCCGGGAAACAAGGACCTAACGAGACTACTGAAAAAGTCCTGAATTATGTCAGCCAAGATCCTTCGCTATCGCTCAGGATGACAATAGCGGCAGTTTTTTATAAAACCGGCTTTTTCAGTGGTCTCGGACCTAACCTTGGTTTTATGCCCCCACCACACCTTGCTGTATACAATGAACAAAATTTATAGTAGAATTTAAGGTGCGGCTATAACTTAGTCGGGGCATATTGATGATCAGCGTTGATGATAAGGAGGTAGAAAATAGCGTGGGGCACACTATTACAGAAAAAATTTTGGCCAAAGCTGCCGGGAAAAAGACTGTAGACCCTGGCGAAATTATTAATGCCAAAATAGATATGGCTCTCGGTAATGATATTACTGCACCAGTAGCGATCAAAGAATTTGAAAAAATTGGTGTAGATACGGTTTTTAATCGAGAGCGCATTGCCCTCATACCCGATCATTTTACTCCCAATAAGGATATTCAGACTGCAGAACAGGTTCAACTCATGCGCCGTTTTGCCAGGCAGCATGGTATTGTCCATTTTTATGAGGTAGGGCGTATGGGTATTGAACATGCCTTGCTTCCTGAGCTTGGCCTGGTTTTGCCTGGGGAAGTAGTGATTGGTGCCGATTCCCACACCTGCACTTATGGTGCTCTTGGTTCCTTTGCAACTGGTGTTGGCAGTACAGATTTGGCGGCTGTGATGGCAACTGGGGAACTTTGGTTTAAAGTTCCTTCTACGATAAGAATTATTTTTCAGGGCCGGCTGCCATCCTGGATAGACGGCAAAGATCTTATCCTGTATACTATTGGTGAATTGGGCGTGGATGGGGCCCGTTACTGTGCACTGGAATTTACTGGGCCTGTTATCAGTGAACTGGGCATGGACGGGCGCTTTACCATTGCCAATATGGCCATTGAAGCAGGTGCTAAAGCCGGTATTATTACACCGGATGAAACTACTCTTGAGTATCTGAAGGGGCGTGCCGTTAGGGACTTTGAGGTCATTACTGGGGATGACAACGCCCCTGTTTTGGAGGAATATGAGTGGGATGTGAGCAATATGGAGCCCCAGGTTTCGGCGCCCTCCAGTCCTGCTAATGTTCGGCCTGTTTCCAGCCTGGGGGGGATCCAGGTAGATCAGGTAGTAATTGGTTCCTGTACCAATGGTAGAATTAATGATCTACGTGTAGCGGCGGCAATTTTGAAAGGTAAGAAAATCCACCCCCGGGTCCGTTTAATTATTATCCCGGCTACACAAGCCATTTATCTGCAGGCAATGCGTGAAGGGTTGCTAGAAATTTTTACTGAAGCAGAGGCAGCAGTAAGCACCCCTACCTGCGGCCCCTGCCTTGGAGGCCATATGGGCATTTTAGCTGCAGGCGAAACGGCACTAGCGACTACCAACCGGAATTTTACAGGGCGCATGGGGCATCCTGAAAGCAAAGTATACCTGGCCGGTCCAGCGGTGGCAGCAGCTTCCGCAATAACTGGTTATATCACTCATCCTGCAGAAGTAGGAAGGGGTGAATAATATGGATCTTTTGAGAGGTAAAGTCTGGATATTTGGGGATGATATTGATACGGATGTAATTATTCCTGCTCGCTATCTGAATACCAGTGATCCAAAAGAACTTGCAAGGCATTGCATGGTGGATGTTGACCCTGAATTTTCCTCCAAAGTTTTACCGGGGGATATCATTGTCGGTGGAAAAAATTTTGGTTGTGGCAGTTCGCGTGAACATGCTCCTTTAGCTATTAAAGGAGCCGGTATTGCTTGTGTAATCGCTACAAACTTTGCCCGGATATTCTACCGTAATGCTATTAATATTGGGCTCCCCATCCTTGAATCTGCAGAAACTGTAGCAGCACTTCAGGAGGGGGAGGAGGTAGAGATAAACCTGCAAAAAGGAGAGATTAAAATACTTTCCAGTGGAAAAATATATAAAGCTGTGGCTTTCCCCCCTTTCATGCAGGGGATTATATCCAGCGGTGGGCTTATTAATTATCTTACCACTAATCTCAGAAAGGAGGTGTAAGCCTGGTTTTGATAATAGTCTAAAGTTATTAAACCAGGTAAAATATGAAAGTCTATAAGACAAAACAAATTCGCAACGTTGCTCTCATTTCCCATGGAGGTGCAGGCAAAACATCACTTGCGGAGGCCATGCTTTTTACCTCAGGGGCTGTTAACCGCCTTGGGAAGGTAGAAAGCGGAAATACCGTAACAGATTTTGATGCAGATGAAATAAAACGCCAAATCACGATCAGCACTGCGTTGGCACCCCTGGAATGGAATGGAAATAAAATAAATTTATTAGATACACCCGGCTTTTTTGATTTTAGTGGTGATGTCCAGAGCGCTTTGCGGGTTGCTGATGCTGCTATTGTCGTTGTCTGTGGTGTTTCAGGGGTAGAAGTGGGAACTGAAAAGGTCTGGCAATACGCCGATCAACACAAACTTCCCAGGTTGGTTTTTATTAACAAGCTTAACAGGGAAAATGCTGATTTTGAAGGATCCCTCGCTCAATTGCGCCGGATTTTTGGTTCTAAGGTATTTCCCTTACAGTTCCCCATCGGACTGGAGGAACAATTTGAGGGGATAGTAGACCTGGTTAAAATGAAAGCCCTTTTCTATAAAGATAAAAGCGGACTTTCCTTTAGTGAGGAAGAAATTCCTGCTGCATTGAACGAAAAGGCAGAAGAACTGCGGGAACAGCTAATCGAAGCTGCTGCTGAAGCAGATGATGAGTTAATGGAGAAATACCTTGAGGAGGAACCTTTAAGTGAGGATGAAATTGGAGGAGCATTGCGTAAGGGAATAATAACAGGCACGATTGTACCCGTGCTTTGTGGCTCTGCAACTATGAATTACGGTATTCAGCAGCTACTAGATCAGATCGTCAACTCTTTTCCCTCCCCAGCAGATAGAGAACCCTGGATAGGGAAGGTTCCTGGTGAAGAAGAAGAGACAACTAGAAAACAGGATGAAAATGAACCCTTTTCCGCTCTTGTTTTCAAGACGATAGCCGACCCCTATGTGGGAAGAGTGAACTACTTCCGTGTGTGCTCAGGCCTATTAAAGGCGGATTCGCAGGTATATAATGCCACTAAGGATAAGATGGAACGCTTTGGGAATATCTTCCTAATGCGTGGTAAGAACCAAATACATGCCGATGAAATCATGGCCGGGGATATTGGGGCCGTGGCAAAGTTGGCGGTTACCGCTACCGGTGATACGCTTTGCGATAAAAACAATCCGGTTGTTTTCCCACCCATTGATTTTCCTGAACCTGTTATCTCTTTTGCGGTAGAACCGAAATCAAAGGGTGATGAAGAGAAGGTCAGCGCCGGACTGAACCGTTTTCTGGAAGAGGATCCTACCTTCCGCGTGGAAAGAAATTCAGAAACAAAGGAAATTATTATTTCCGGTTTAGGGGATATGCATCTTGACGTCATTACAGAGCGGCTTAAAAACAAATTTGGTGTAGAGGTCGACTTAAAAACCCCCAAAGTCCCTTATAGGGAAACAATCAAGGGGAGTTCCAAAAAAGAAGGAAAATATAAAAAACAAAGTGGCGGCCGTGGCCAATATGGACACGTTCACCTGGAATTAAACCCCTTACCACGTGGCGAAGGCCTTGTTTTTGAGGATAAGATTGTCGGTGGTGTTGTCCCCCGCCAATATATTCCCGCGGTAGAAAAAGGTGTTCAAGAGGCCTCGTTGCAAGGATGCCTGGCTGGTTTTAAAGTGGTGGATTTGAAGGTTACACTATACGATGGTTCTTTCCATACCGTAGATTCCTCGGAAATGGCTTTTAAAATTGCTGCAGCTATGGCTTTTCGGGGTGCAATGGAAGAGGCCGATCCGGTCCTTCTTGAGCCGATCATGAACATAGAGGTTATAGTACCCGAAGACTTCATGGGTGATATTATGGGGGATCTTAACAGCAGGAGGGGCCGTATCCAGGGAATGATCCCCGGTGAAGGGATGCAAACTATCAAAGCCCAGGTTCCTCTGGCAGAGATATTCACTTACGCAATTGACCTGCGCTCTATGACACAGGGCCGGGGTGCCTTTAATATGAGTTTTTCCCATTATGAAGAAGTCCCTTATCAGGAAAGCGAAAAAATTATTGCTGCCACTAGAGCAGAAAAAGAGGAATAGCCTGGTGGTAGTTGTCAGGATTTAGGAGCCAATGTTGTATCTTTATTGGTCATACGGTAGGGGCTTTTCATGATGGAAAGCCCCTCTCTATAGTTCAGCATATCCCTGTACAGAGTTCTACTAGATCAATCTTAAGAGTATTAATTTAAGAAAGCTTCCTTAAATTCTGGCGAAAAGGGGCCGGTTAAGTTGAGAAAAAGGTTAAAAGTAGCTGTTCTTTTTGGAGGGCGTTCGGGGGAACATGCTGTTTCATTGCGTTCTGCCACCTCGGTTATGGATGCCATGGATAAAGATAAATATGAGATAATACCCGTTGGTATTTCTGAAAATGGGCAGTGGTTTGCCGGAGGCAACCCCATGCAGGCACTAGAAAAAAAAGAAATACCCGGCGACTGTTATTTTGCTGTTATGGTGCCGGATCCTACAGATCCTGGGCTTTTGCTGCTGGATCCCGGGAATAAAACCAGTTGTCGGGGCTTTATCCCTATAGATGCCGTTTTTCCTGTTTTGCATGGTCCTTATGGAGAAGACGGCACGGTACAGGGTTTACTTGAGCTTGCTAATTTGCCATATGTGGGAGCAGGTGTCTTATCTTCTGCAGCGGGGATGGACAAAGCAGTGATGAAGATACTGTTCCAGAAAAAAGGATTGCCTGTTGGTGATTATATCTATTTCAGGGCTTCTTCCTGGGCCGGGGAAAGAGAGCCTATTATCAAGCTTATTGAGAAAAGGCTAGGTTATCCTTGTTTTGTCAAACCTGCTAATCTTGGTTCCAGCGTAGGGGTGAACAAAGCCGTTCGACGTGAAGAACTTATACAGGCCATAGAGGTTGCCTTACGTTTTGATCTGAAGGTAATAGTAGAAGCCTTTATTTCCGGTCGGGAGATCGAATGTAGTGTCCTGGGTGACGAAGAACCTGTTGCTTCAGTTCCAGGAGAAATCATCTCCTGTAATGAATTTTATGATTATGAAGCTAAGTATTTGGATAACCGTTCTAAATTGATTATTCCCGCCCCCCTGGAACCTGAAATTAAAGAAAAAATAAAGGAATATGCTGTACAGTCCTTTTTGGCAGTGGAATGCAGCGGCCTGGGGCGTATTGACTTTTTCTATGAAGATGAAAGCCGAAAAATTTATGTAAACGAAATTAACACCATTCCGGGGTTTACAAATATTAGCATGTATCCAAAGCTTTGGGAAGCCAGTGGTATTCCCTATCCAAAGCTGATTGACAGGCTCATAGAAATAGCCATGAAAAGATTTGCATTCAAACAAAGGTTAACTACTTCTTACCAGGCATAAAACTTGTTGCTTGTTTAATATGGTTTACTATAGTAAAATGGTGAAAGGTTGGGCCCATGTGCATCAGAATGCGGGGCATTGGTAAACGGAAG
This sequence comes from Dethiobacteria bacterium, assembly GCA_050942625.1. GTDB lineage: Bacteria > Bacillota > Dethiobacteria > DTU022 > UBA8154 > JBMNNS01. Next base: position 3,946 of record JBMNNS010000016.1, on the reverse strand, counting down.
GGTGGTTTTTTTATGGAGGGTAAAAATACATTCCAAATAAAAAAAGGTTTGTTAGAGATGCCCAAAGGTGGCGTCATTATGGACGTAACTGATCCTGAACAGGCCAGGATAGCTGAGGCAGCCGGTGCTGTAGCCGTCATGGCTTTGGAAATGGTTCCTGCGGATATCAGGGCTACTGGCGGGGTAGCACGCATGGCCGATCCTGAAATTATTATTAAAATTAAGGAAGCAGTAACCATTCCGGTTATGGCCAAGTGTCGTATTGGGCATTTTGTTGAGGCCCAGATACTGGAAGCTGCGGGGATAGATTATCTTGACGAAAGCGAAGTATTGACGCCGGCAGACGAGCGTTACCATATTAATAAACGTGATTTTAGGGTTCCTTTTGTCTGTGGGGCAAGGGATCTAGGAGAAGCTCTTCGTCGCCTGGCAGAAGGAGCTTCCATGCTTAGAACGAAGGGGGAACCTGGTACCGGCAATGTCGTGGAGGCCGTTAGACATATGCGCCGGATCATGGAACAGGTACGCCAGCTTAAGGATATTCCAATCGAAGAGGTTATGACCATGGCCAAAGAGATAGGAGCCCCTTTTAATCTCATGCTGGAAGTTAAAAGGCTGGGCAGGCTTCCTGTTGTTAATTATGCTGCAGGTGGCATTGCCACCCCAGCCGATGCAGCCCTGTTGATGCAGCTTGGTGCTGATGGGGTTTTCGTAGGTTCCGGTATTTTTAAATCTGAAGATCCTCAGAAAAGGGCACATGCTATTGTAGAGGCCACCAGGTATTATGACGATCCTGAAGTTTTGTTACGGGTTTCCCGTGGCCTGGGCGAGGCAATGAAGGGCATTGATATTTCCTTGTTGACTAAGCAAGACCGGATGCAGAGCAGGGGTGTGTGATGTTTTAACCAGTACTTAGAAAAACTGGATTATTCGTCCATTTCCAGCTAGTTATCATGTTTGCACTCTATTAGTTTTCTGTGAAGAAAGGGGTTTTCCCTTTCTTTTCAATTTTTGTTCAAAGGATAATGGTAATGAAAGAAAGAATAAATTAAATAATGGAAGATAAAAAGTATATGGCAAAATAACGGTAAACTAATGGAGGTGAAACCCCTGAATGGAACAGATTAGCCTTCTAGATTATCAATATTCTAGCGACTTTCCTTTAAACATGGCCGGCAGTGTTTCTACTCTGGAAAATTGGCGTGAACTGTGTCTGCAGTGCCGTCGTTGTTCATTACGTGAAGGAGCCAGAGGAGTGGTTTTTGGTGAGGGCAACCCTCAGGCAGACATTATGTTAATAGGTGAAGGGCCTGGAGGCGAAGAGGACAAAAGAGGACATCCTTTTGTCGGTACTGCCGGTAAACTGTTGGACCAAATTCTTGCTGCCTGCAACTTAAAAAGGGAAGAAGTTTATATTGCTAATATTGTAAAATGCCGCCCGCCTGGGAACCGCACGCCCCAGAGGGAGGAAATCGAAGCTTGCTACCCGCTTCTACAAAAACAAGTACAGTTGGTTGATCCGGCCATTATTATTTGCCTCGGTGCAATAGCCTCCAAAACGATTATAAACCCGGCATTTTCTATTACCAGAGAACGAGGAAGGTGGCACAAGCTTGGAAATCGCCTTGTCATGCCAACATTCCATCCCGCTGCCCTACTGCGGGATCCCAAAAAAAAGCGTCCTGTTTGGGAGGACTTCAAAGAGATCATGGCTGCATACAGCAAAATTAAAAACTCTTTCACAGGATCACCTGGGGAGGAAATATGAATAAATAATGATCCTTAACGTTAGGTGGTGAACACGGATGAAAAGGAAGATCCTTCTTGTAGAGGATGAAGCAACGTTATTAAAAGCCCTCAAGTTTAATTTGGAAAAAGAGGGGTTTACCGTCACGATTGCCATGGATGGGGAGGAAGCCCTTCAGGCTGTTGAAGAGGATATGCCAGATTTGATTGTTCTCGATATTATGTTGCCCAAGGTTGATGGTTTTGAAGTCTGCCGCAGGTTGCGCCGCAGGTATAACATCCCCATTATTATGTTGACTGCACGTGACGAGGATATTGATAAAATTTTGGGGCTGGAATTGGGTGCTGATGATTATATGACCAAACCTTTTAATAACCGGGAGCTATTGGCGCGCATCAAAGCTATATTGCGCCGGGCAGATTCACATTCTGGGGCAGGGAACAAGGTAATAAAAGCAGGAGGCCTTTTAATTGATCTTTTAAAACACAGGGTTTCTGTAAATGGAAGAGAAGTGGGCCTCACTTCCAAACAATATTCACTGCTTAGCTTTTTGGCCTCTAACTCCGGCAGGGTTTATTCACGGGAACAACTGCTGGAACAGGTTTGGGGTAAAAATTTTAAGGGCGATGCCCGTACAGTGGATGTCCACATCAGGCATCTGCGGGAAAAAATAGAGGAAAATCCGGCCAATCCCAATTTAATTATCACAGTTTGGGGAACGGGCTACAAATTCAGGGAGGGTTAGTGGACCGCCAATGTTTAAAAGCATAACACTTAGGATGACAATTACCTACCTGCTGCTCATGGTAGCTGTTATGCTCGTGACAGGCCTTATTTTATTAAACATGCTGGAAAATTACTACCTCACTTCTGAGGAAAATAACCTCATGCGTACAGGTAAACTTGCTTCTGAACTTATTTCTTCTTATTTACGTGAAAGCCCGGATCTAGTTTTTTTAAGTAATTTAGCGGAAAACTTTAGCCGGCAGATTCATGCCAGAGTTCTTATTATCAGCCCCCAAAAACAGGTTTTAGGTGATTCTGTACGCATTGGGGGTTTGATGGGGGTTAAATTGGATCGTCCAGAAGTTGATGAGGCACTCCAGGGTAATAAGGGTCGCAGCATTCAGTATAGTAGAATATCAGAACGATGGGTCCTTCAGGTAGCTGTTCCCGTAAAGGAAAATGGTAGGCCCCTGGGGGTAGTTTTTCTATCAACTTCCTTAAAAGATGTTTATAATACGCTAAGTGCCATACGACGTTTTCTGATCCTTTCTACACTGGTTGCCATGATTTTTGCGGGAAGCCTGGTCGTCATGTTTGCACATCATATGACCGGGCCTATAAAAGAACTTACCAATGCTGCCCAGCGAATGGCCGAGGGTGAACTAGATCAAAAAATACCAGTCAATTCCCGTGATGAAATCGGACGCCTGGCCCAGCAGTTTAATATTATGGCTTCCAGGGTAAAAGAAATGAACCAGCGCTTGACACGTTTCGTGGCGGATGTTTCTCACGAGTTACGCACTCCCCTTGCTTCTATTATTCTTTGTTTGCAATCACTTGAGGATTATGATATGAAGCCTGAGGAACAAAGAGAATTTTTGCAGGATATCAACCAGGAAGCACAACGCCTGACTTATTTAGTTGAGGATCTTTTGGAATTGACCCGGAGACAAGAGGTTGCCGATAAAAGGGAGATCGTTGCAGTAAAGGAATTGCTGGAAGAGGTACTGGAGGCAACCAAACCCCGCCTGGAACGCAAGGATTTGGAATTATTTACAGAAATCCCTGAAGAACTTCCCAACCTCTATATTTCCCCGGAGGGCCTCAAAAGGGTCCTTTACAATCTGTTGGATAATGCGATCAAGTACACTTCTCCCGGTGGCTGGTTGAAGGTAATTGCTGCGGAGGAGGAGGGTAAAGTACGTATAACCGTGCAGGACACCGGTTGTGGCATGCCTGAGGAATCCTTGCCTCACATTTTTGAGCGTTTTTACCGGGTAGACAAGGCCCGTTCCCGGCTTATGGGTGGCACAGGACTTGGTTTGTCTATTTGTAAGGAAATAGTGGAGTTCTATGGCGGGGAAATTGGCGTAGAAAGCCGACTGGAAGAAGGAAGCTCTTTTTTCTTTACCATACCGGTGGATCCGGCCCTACAGCAGAAGGAAGAAATCTAGGCAACAAGGGAAAGGTGGC